>JBJXGP010000176.1:0-4795 GCA_046160425.1 Planctomycetaceae bacterium | reverse complement strand
CTTTGAAATTTACGAGACCGTAAAGCTGAAAGAAAAACTCGATTACATGCACCAGAACCCGGTTCGAGTCGGATTGGTATTAAGGGCTTCCGATTGGAAATGGAGTTCGGCGCGTTGGTACGAATTGCAAAAATCGGTGGGAATACCAGTTCGATGGATTGAATGAGTTGACTCGCGTTGATCGTCAATTCGATTTTCCATCATAACCTCTTGTCGCTGCGCGACCCCGGTAGGCTGCGCCAACCGGGGCTATCCCCTTCGAATCGAATTGAGCCACACGCCGATCACCAGCAAGAGACCGATCACCACGAAACGCAAATGACTCAGTTCGAACGGCAGATCCTGGCTTTGCCATGCCAGATTGCGCAGCCCTTCGTTCATCACGGCCATGATCAAGACACCCCACATCGAGCCGAACAGCGAGCTATATCCCCCTTCGACTTTCGTCCCGCCCAATACGACGGCGACGATGACTTCCAGTTCCAGGCCGGCGAGCATCCCCGCATTCACCGAACCGTTGCGTGCCGTGAAGCACAAGGCGGCGAGAAACGTGGTCAGGCCCATCAGCGCATAGACCTGAACCAATCGCGATGTCACGGGGATCCCCGCGTAGCGGGCAGCGATGCGGTTGCCTCCCACGACGGTCAACTCGCGATACCATGTCGAGTGCTTGAGATACGTTCCACCCAGCAGCACGACCGAGGCGGCAAGCACGACCGCGCCGGGCCATTCGCCGAACCACGCATAACCGGGGACATCCCAGAACGGTGCGAGTTCCTGATCGCCGAGCACGACGTAGCACAATCCGCGAAAGAGGATCATCGATCCCAGCGTGGCGATGATCGGCGGAATATCGCAGAGGGCAATCAACGCGCCGTTGAATGCTCCTAATCCCACTCCCATCAGCAACCCGGTCGGTACGGCGGTTCCCCAGAATGACGCTCCTGCATCGAATCGTGCCATCACCGCCGCAACCAGCGTGACCGCCGACCCAACCGAAAGGTCGATTCCCGACGTCGTCATCACCATCGTCATGCCCAGCGAGAGGCAGAGAATCGGTGCGGCTTGCGCCAGGAGGTCGGTCAGATAATACCGAAAGTGTTCGCCCCAAGCCAACCACGTTTCGAACGATTGTTCGCCGTAAAACGAGAACAGCGCGATCTCGGTCAACAGAATGAGTGGCAGGATCAGGTGTCTCATGTCAGTTCTTCCATCTGCTTGCGCCGGCGATGCAGGGCGCAATCGATGCCGATCACAAGCAAGATCACTCCGCCGCGAATGACGTCCTGATAATACGGGTTCACCCCCGCATAGACGAGCAATTCGCCGATCTCGTACAAGAGGCAGGCTCCGAGAATGGTTCCCCAGGCCGATCCTTCGCCGCCGAAAATATTCGTCCCTCCCAGGACGATGGCCCCGATGACGTCGAGTTCGAAGTGCCGGCCGAGTCGCGCCGGCTCAATGACTTGCAGTCGCGTGACGTAAATCAGCGAAGCGAGCCCGAGAAAAAATCCATGAACGACAAATGCCGATTGCAGGATCCGATCGGGATCGAGTCCGTGCAGCCGGCACGCCTCGCGTGAACAACCGAGGCCGCGCCACAATCGCGGCAGCTTGCCGAAGCGTTCCCAGGCGACGGCGATGACGATACCGACGGCGAGCAGCCAGCCGGCGTATTCCTTACCGGGGAGGTGATACTCCGGCTGCTGGACCGAAAGACTTTCGCCGAGACCGGTCGCGGCGACACTGGCGAGAATGAGAGCCACGCCGCGATAAAAGGCCAGCCCTCCCAGCGTGACGATGATGGCGGGCAAGCGCAACCAGCGGACGGTGTAACCGTTGGCCAGCGTCAATCCCCAGCAGACGCCGAAACACGCGAACCACGCGGCGAAGGGGGAAAACCCTCGATAGGCGAGGCAGGCGAACAGCGTTCCGCCGACGGCGAGAATCGAGCCGATCGACAGATCGATCGCTCCGCACAGGATCACGCACGTCAGACCCAGTGCCCCGAGCAGGACCGGTGCGACTTCCGGTCCCGAACGCTTGAGCACGAGGGAAAACGAAGCCCCTTCTTGCAACAGCGCGTAGATTGACACGAGGCAGATCGCATTGGCAGCGACGAGAAAGATCAGTCGTTGTTTCAAGGATCGGCTCATCGGTCACCACATTCCACGACCGCTCTATGAGTGTTACGGCTGTCATCTCGCGCTCCGCTGCGGAAGCCCTGCGCGTCGCGGCTAACCACAATACAATCCTGACGCTGCGAGAATGACGTTTTGTTCGGTCCGTTCGTCGGCGGTGAGTTCGACTTCGATTCGACCGCGATTGATGACGAGAATTCGATCGGAAAGCGTTAACACCTCGGGCCAGTCGCTCGAGATCACCAGCACTCCGCGACCTTGGGCGGCGAATTCGCGGAGAAATTCATAGATTTCCTGCTTGGCTCCCACGTCGACGCCGCGGGTCGGCTCATCGACGATCAGCAGGGAGGGGTTCGTCTCCATCCAGCGCGCGAGCAGGGCTTTCTGCTGATTACCTCCGCTGAGTGTCCCGATCGGTTGCGCTGGATGCTGCGTTCGGACATCGTACTTTTGAATCGCATGGCGGACCATCTCGCGTTCATCTCGCCGCCGGATCATGCCCCAGCGGGTGAAGCGGTCGAGACCGGCGAGACTGATGTTGCTCGCGACCGAATGTTCGAGGACGAGTCCCTGTCGTTTTCGTTCTTCGGGGATGTAGACGAGTCCCGCTTGCAGCGCCTGCCGCGGATGCGTCGGTCTCCAGGGTTTCCCGTTCAGTCGCATCGCGCCGCTGTCGCTGGGATATAAACCGAAAATGCAGCGCGCCAGTTCGGATCGCCCCGCCCCGACAAGCCCCGTCAGTCCGACGATCTCGCCGGCACGAACGTGCATCGAGACATTCTCGAACATCCCACGTCGTGAAAGACGATGGATTTCGAGCAATGGAATTTCATCGTGCCGAGCCACAGTCGCCGGTCCCATTGCGCGAGTTTCATCAGCAGATTTCGCGGTATGGGTCGGAGCCTGGCCGAGCATCTCGGTCACCAGTCGACTTCCCGTCATCTCGGCGGTCTGGTGGATGCCGACGAGTCCGCCATCCCGCAGGACGGCGACGCGGTCGGTCAGCGAGAGGATCTCATCCAACCGGTGCGTGACGTAGATCATCGCCACTCCTTGATCGCGCAGAGTCTTGAGGCGGTCCAGCAATCGTTTGACCTCCGGTTCGCTCAGGCTGGCGGTCGGTTCATCGAGGATCAGCAGTCGAGACTGCCGCGATAGCGCGACCGCGAGGTGTGTTTCCTGTTTTTCGGCGGTCGTCAGTTCGACGAAGCGGCGTCGGGGATCGATGTCGAGCTTGAATTCGCGCAAGACGTGAGCGGCTCGATTGAAGAGGGAATTCCAGTCGACGCCTCCAAAGCGAGTTCTCGGCCACGGTTCCCCCAGAAACATATTCTCGGCGACGCTGAGTTGGGCGGCGAATTCGAGTTCCTGATGCAGCGTCGAGATTCCCGAGACGAGCGCATCGCGCGGGGAGTCAAACGCGATGGCGCTCCCTTTCCAGATGATCTTTCCCGACGTGGGAGCATGCACGCCGCTTAGAAGTTTGATGAGCGTCGATTTTCCCGCTCCGTTTTCGCCGATCAGTCCGAGGATTTCTCCCGATGAAACGGCTAGATCGACCGGTTTGAGGGCGGTGACGGGCCTGAACGATTTCGATACTTGATGCAACACGAGCAGTTCGGGGGCAGCACTCACGACGGGATCCCTCAAAACTGCTGTTCGGCCACTTCGATCGCTTTGAGCAATCCCTGGGCTTTGTTCAGGGTCTCCTGATATTCCGATGCGGGAACGCTGTCGGCAACAATCCCCGCGCCCGCTTGCACGTAGGCGGTCTGCCCTTTCATGACCAGCGTCCGCAGGGCGATGCAGGTATCCATGTTGCCGGTGTAGTCGAGATAACCGACCGCCCCGGCGTAGGGGCCTCGTCGATGCGGTTCGAGTTCATCAATGATTTCCATCGCCCGCACCTTGGGAGCACCCGAGACGGTCCCCGCCGGCAGCCCGGCGCGGAGAGCGTCGAGGGCCGTGCGCTCCTGTTTCAGTTTTCCGGTGACGTTGGAGGTGATATGCATGACGTGACTGTATCGTTCGACGACCATCACATCGCTCAGCCGGACCGATCCGAACTCGGCGACTCGGCCGACGTCGTTTCGCGCCAGATCGATGAGCATGACGTGTTCCGCCCGTTCTTTGGGGTCGGCGAGAAGTTCTTCCGCCAAACGGCGATCTTCGTCGGCGTTCTGTCCCCGTTTTCGCGTTCCGGCCAGCGGGCGGATCGTCACTTCTCGCTCTTCCACGCGCACCATGATTTCCGGCGAACTGCCGACAAGGTTGACCGCCGGCGTGCGGACGAGAAACATGAACGGGCTGGGATTGACGACCCGCAAAGCCCGGTAGATATCGAGCGCGCGGGCGCGGGTCTCCAGCTTCAATCGCTGGCTGATCACGACCTGAAAGACGTCGCCGGCGGTGATGTATTCCTTGCAGCGGCAGACCGCCGCTTCAAACTCCGCTTGTGTGAAGTTTGAGGTGTACGACAACTTTGGCGGAGCTTTCAGCGAACCCATGTCGGTCAGTTGCAGATCGGCGGTCCCTTGCTGCAATTGCCGGCACAATTCGTCGACCGACTGGCAGGCCTTGTCGTATTCCTGGCGGAGGAAGTCGCCGCTTTTGCCCCGCACGCGAGCCTGCGCGACCACCAATACCGTTTTGTT
>JBJXGP010000175.1:0-24323 GCA_046160425.1 Planctomycetaceae bacterium | reverse complement strand
AGTTTACACTCTTCTCAAGGCGCCCACCATTTGTGGGTAAGTCCAGCTTTTGGGCCAAAGTCGTGATTTCATGTCAAGTCCGTTCCGGTCCCCAATTCGGCACAAGTCGTCCATTAGCTTCGTGCATCTGTAACGATATGGGGGGGCAAACTCAGGTTGGTGGGTGAACAAGTAAAGGGCTTCCACCAACGGTTCATCCTCGAGAATTTGCTCGATGACTGGATCGATCTGGGGATTCTCCCAGGCCAAACCCGCGAGAACATTGACAATGCGTTTGAGCAATTGCTCGAATGCTAAGAATTTCGCATATCTTAAAATCACGACAGCGATCTCTTCTTGCACTCGGTGATGGTAAATCGGGTACGCCCTAGGAGGTTGACCGTTTGCGACCAACGGAAGTACGATTCTCGGTTCTTGAGCAGCATTCACGAATAGTATTGGTTTGCAATTGAGTACGAGCTCAATCGCCGTCTTGTCGGTACGATTTGATCCCGCCGGTGCCAGCTTATCTGACAATTCAATATCGGGCTGACTACTCATAATTTGGCACTGCAATTAGCGGGCGTTGTATACCGTTATCCATGAAGCAAATTCTGTTTCATCTGGTGAATGAAGTTTTGAGTGATTTATTGAGATTGGCTACGTCAATTCCAACGGCCTTGCGGTGGATTTGTTTGGACGCCCAACGTCACTCGAGTAAATCATCCAGGGTCGCAGATTATTTGTTCGTGGCAATTTTGTGACGACGATATTTCGCGTGATCAAAACGCTTGACAGCTTAGTCAGTCGTGAACTCAATGATCCAGCTGTCCGTGGAAGATCGCGTTTCGCGATTTTATCATTTGTTTTGTTTGCAGCTGAATCAAGCAAATCAAGAAGGTCTTGTGATGACCCCTGCCAAGGCTTTGATTCATCATACTTCATCGTAAAACTCTCAAGCAGTCGTACCATTGGCATTTCGTCAAGTACTTGCGCATGAATTTGCTTCAGATTTTCGGCGTAGACGTCGTCAAAATGACTGAATTCCATCCCGAGCGATTGTGCTACTGCTCTGCCAACTCTTGCGAAGTCGTGCATTCGGAAATGTGAAGTCCCGGGAGACGCCGACAATAACCCCAGTACATTTGCGAGGAGATCGAACATTGCCCCCTGTAATTTCGGTTGTGCTTCGGCAAAGCGTTCTTCCATTTCTTGCATGGACCGAAAATGTGGCAGGCGCCTGCAAGTAATCATAATGCATCGATCAAGAAAATCTGCCTGGACTGTCGGCAGGCCGATGCCGTTGATAATAATCGGGCGCTGAAATGAATAAAGAACTTGATTGGAGTTGGTGTAGAGTTGTCGGCGCTCGACTCCATCGCCGGTAACGGAGCGGCTAAACTGATCAGTGACTTCATCGCTAAATGTACTGACGTTTTCAAAGCATGGGACGGCGTGATTGTGAAATGACAGAAACAATTGAGACGACTTGAATTGTCCTAACACGGGAAGCAAGCTGGGATCCAATAGCTTTCGAATCCATTTTGTCTTTGTTGTTTTCGCCGACCCCTGCTCTCCCAGAATGAGTAACATCGGAGTAATGATCCGCGCACACATGGCGGCGATCATCCAGGTAACAATGAGTAATTTGTCATCCTCGTCGTCAACCGTGATGAACTCGAAAAGCGTATCAATATGGCCCCCTGATACGGGTATGGCCAAAGTTCGCTGATGACTGCGGCGGATGAATCGAATATCGCTTTGTCGCTGGTAGTTCCAACCCGCATGCGTAATTTCAATTTCGTGACGTTGATCGTCACCAACATCAATCACCACTTTGTCGCAGTCTTGGTAATGGCGAACACAAAGCGTCACGTCTTGGGCGGTGAGACACTTCATTTCCAAAATCTCCAGTGATTTCTTCAGCTCTGCGGGCATAGGATAATCCCCAAATGAATGAACCAGCATTTTTACCAGATGCGCCCTAAATGGTTCCGATTTGAGGTGAAAACATTCATAGCATCGCGGGTCGTCATCCTTCTGTATTGCTGCGACAGCTACGCCGTACTGATCTTGAAAAAGTTTACAACGTGGATATGTTGCAAATTCAACAATCTGCCGAGCCGTCGGCGGTCGACCATGTTTTACCTTGGATTTGACGTGACCGAGGAGGTCGGAAGATTCCGTTGATCCCGGAAGGCGGACCGCCTTTGCGACGTCTGTACCATCCTCACATGCACTCGATGGAGTATTCTCCCTCATCGCATTATCGCAGTTGTCCTGTTGTGGGTGTTCCACACAGTTAGTCTGATTCAGGCTATTCAACCGCAAGCCGTGGCTTTCCGGTTCACATAGAGTGGGGTGGCGCGAATTCCGGTGGTCTGTGTTTTGATCACAGGAAGGATCAGCAACCAGTAATTGACTTTGCTGATGCGCAATTGCATTTCGGTCGAGTTGTTCTTTCATCGTGGTTTCGCCTTTTATGTCGACTAAGCTGAGGTGTCCGAAACCAATTCGGATCGTTTTGTTTGGCTCGCGCTTGGTCGTATATACTTAGGCGCAATTATTCGTTTTGTGAGTTGCATCTGACTGCGCTAAAGTCGTAAATAAATCCAGGATAATGGTTTGCGAACGTTGGAAAAATTCTTCAAATATTCAACTCACTCGAAAACGATGAATATTCACTGGCTCGAAAAACTGCTCATCACAGTTGGAGATAAAAAATGAAAAACATGTAGTACGTTGGCTCATTGCTGATTTCGAATTCATAATATGAAGACATTGGAATCAATGTATCTTTTTGTAAATATGCGTCACTTGCGTCACGCTGTCATAAACCCGTGCGGGGTAAGGAGCAAGGAGGTGACGCATCAAGTGACGCGCCTGGGTTCGGTGACGCAGTAACTGTCACTCGGTCACTCCGACTTAGGGAATGCCCCACCCCCGCGAGCATTTTCGTCAATCCGTGATGCATCAATAATGGGAGCGAGGTCGCTTGTCTGCGAAAACTGAAATCGAAGCCTCAGTAAAGTCGGGTCGACTTCACTTTGCTCGACCTTCGACAATTCAGACTGATTGGTGAGCCGAAAAATGATGTGCAGGGAAGGTTGCGCTAATGACCTTGATCAAGACGTTGTTCGACAGGTTACAGAACAAGTTTTGAATTCCGGCGTTCAAGCGACACTTCTCACACGCCGCCTTCCGCTCGAACGATTTGACCAGCCCGCCCACGTAAGATCGAACGATGATCTGGTTCCGATTCCGTGTCGAAACGGCCGGGGGGAACTTTTGGATTGAAATCGTTTGTCATATTTGATAATTTCAAAATCTTGAACGCAGGAACATGTTTCACGTTAGATCTTTTGCGCGTCGGTCCAAAACAAAAACGATCCGAAAATGCGTTTTTGGAGGCGTGGCAAAATGCAATTTACGATTCCATTACAGGATTCGTAATTGGTTAATCGGAGCCTCATCAAAGGCAGGTATGTCCTATCACAAAAGTGGGTACAGATCTTAAAAGTGTACCCACTTTTGCAACCCAGAGTGGATTTCTCGTCGCACCCGGCTTTCGCGAACCCCTATATTTTAAGGCATTCGAAGGAGATTCGCAGTTTATCCGCCACGCATGGTAGGTCTACGGAACCGAAGGTTGCAGGTTCGAGCCCTGCGGGGTGTACTTTGGGCCGCAAAGACTTACGTCGCGCGGCCCTTTTTCGTTTCCCACAATCGTATCCATAAGAAGTGGGTTCAGTTCACAAGGCCGCATGGGCAGTTAGTCCAAGGTGGTCCATTTCCCGATGGAAGCGCGTCCTGACAAGTACCTCCGCGTCCCGTTGCACATCTCCTGGTGCGTAATGCTTGCGAGTTGTCTCCTCAGAAGAATTGCCGCATCCCCCAACAGTTTAATCGGCGGGGCATCCCATCGCCGTTGTTCACGGACAGCCGAAGATCGTGAGCGGATGCATATTTGGATGTGTCTAACGCGTGAAATTGCCATGCCGACTGAAGCGTACGTCTCGTATCAATAAACGTGATGAATTTTCTCTCAGGAAATATGCGAGTGCCAGCACCCGACCTCATTGAAAGTCCACTTCCGTCATCGATATCGAAGTTCGAGCCTGACATCTCGGTGATTGTGGCCACTTTCAATGAACAGGCCTCTATTGAAACGTGTGTGCGCAGAATTTTTTCGACCTTTCCAACGGGATGCGAAGTACTGGTTGTCGATGGTGGCGGCGATAATACCGGTCAAATTGTCAAAGGGCTTGAAAAGGAATTTACAGGGCTGCGATACATTCGGAATGAAAATGACCGCGGCAAAGGTCATGCGACAAAAGTCGGAATTGCCAATGCGCGAGCAAAGCTGATGGCCGAGATTGATGCCGACTTGCAGTTTCATCCCGAGGAATTGCCACTGCTTTTTGCACCTCTGCGCGAGGGAAAAGCGGATGTGGCTTTGGGAAGCCGTTTTGCCAAAGGATCGAGCCGCCGGAGCGGGAGTACGAATTCGTTACGCACATTCGGAAATTTTACGACCAGCCTGTATGCTTCCATTCTGTTCTGTCACCGCATGACCGACGTGCTGGCCGGCATGATGGCGTGGACTCGAGAAGTGAGCGATGCCATAGGCGAGTTGCGGGATAACTATTCCTATGAAGTGGAGATCCCCGTGAAAGCGCTCAAGAAAGGCTTCCGCGTCGTGGATGTGCCCGTCATCACCGAAGCACGACAAGGGGGCTGCTCGAACGTGAATGTCGTGCGCGATGGTTTAATCATCTTGCGAGATATTACTCTCTTTCGCCTCGGACTAAGATGATGGGAACGATACCACCGCTTTCAATTTCAGAAGGTGATACGTTCCCCGAAGGCAAAGACGATTGCCGAACCAGCCCATCGACGTCACAGTATGGTTCATTCACGTGTTTTTCTCGTAGCACCGATTGGGATTATCTTGTCATCTCGGCATCGTGCGAGGGACAAGCAAAATACTTCTGCAGTCTCATCGACTTACGGCAACGGCTGGGAGACCTCACGGGTGTTCAGAACGTTCTGGTCGTGGCTGATCCGCACGGAAAACGAATCGGCAGCGGAAAAAGCCTCGAATTGTGCCTGGACGAAGTGCTTTTACAGGAACGACATCGGCGACACTCATCTCAACCCGAACCAGCCGGACGCGCAGATCTTGAGGTGAGCGAGCTGACCGACCATCAGATTCTGGCATCATTGCGAGTGCTCGTGCTGCACGACGGAGGCGACGCTCGACGATTGCCGACTTATGGCCTGACCGGCAAATTGTTCGTCCCATTTCCGGGTGGCCGTGACAGACTCCTGCCTTACACGCTGTTTGACGCACAGTGGCCATTCTGGATGCAATTGCTGGAGTACGTGCAGCAACCGGAGAATGGAATCCGACAAGGTTGCGTGGTCGTCGGGTGCGGCGACGTATTGCTCACCGGATTCTCGAATGAGTCATATCCAGCACTCGACTTGAGTGACTTGGGGGCAACCGGGATTGCCGTTCGAGTCGCTGCCGAGATCGCCAGCAGGCACGGAGTATTCGTGCTCGGTGAAAGGAATCGCGTCACTAAATTTCTGCAGAAGCCAACGGTCGACGTGCAGCGAAATTTAGGCGCGATTGATGAAAACGGCCAATCGCTCATGGATAGCGGCGTGGTTATTTTCTCGCCACAAACCGCGTCCCTTTTGATTCAAGCGTTGGATTCACCGCAATCGATTGACGTGAATAGTCGCATGAATGCCACGGCGCTTCAAAAGGATATCGAACGGAATGGATGCGATTTGTATCGCGAAATACTTTGTGCATTCGGTGAGGAAACCACATTTGCGGATTATTCGAAATCCGTTCGAGCGGCCGGCAATCGATGGAGCGATAATGCACTGAAACAATTCTTTGATTACCTGCATCCGGTTTCATTCCGAGTCATCGATCAGGCAACGATCCATTTTCAACATTGGGGGACGACTTCACAGATCATTGAAAACGGTTCGTTGCAGACGTCATCTCAAGAAAGCGGGGCTGAAAACGATACCCATCATGCGCAAAGAATACTCAATTGTTTGCAACACATGGCATCGATGAACTGCGTTATCGCTGAATCGGCGATTGGGAGTAATGAACGCAACAATTTGCTGTCGCAACTCAAACGGCGCGAGATATGGATTGAAGGATGCCTTCTCGAATCGTTGAATCTGTTGGTCGAAGGCGAAAATCTACTGGTGGGCGTCGATATTCAATCGTCGCTGGAATTGCCGCGGGGAGCTTGTGTCGATGCCATTCCCCTCGACTTGAAACATCGGGGTCTCGATTCGCAGGATCGCCGGTGGATCGTGCGCTGGTGCAAACGGGATGATCAGTGGGGTGCTACTTCTGTAGACAAGGCCGTATTCTGCGGTCGACCGCTGCTCGAATGGTCACAGTTGGTCGGAGCGAACACGAACGATCTTTGGCCTGACGAATTGGCTGAGACCGATAAATCAATCTGGAATGCAAGGATCTTTCCCGTCATCAATCGACCTGTGGAATTCATTCACTGGCAATGGATGCTCGATCCTTCACGTGCCTCAGAAATTGATAAAAAAGCGTGGCGTGAGGCAGTTCGTTACAGTCAGGAAGATCTCGTAGCTCTTGCCGACCGACACGAAATACTGCATCGTCGATTGCGCCTGAATGCCGAGCGTCTTAGCCATGATTGGCAAGAAGCGTTTGACTTGGGGTCCGAATTGTCTGCCGTCGATCTAGCACTCCTCTTTGAATTCGTCGATCAACCTGAACAAACCGTGCATCGCTTACTCGCGACGATCGATCACTGCGAAAAAGACATAAAAGCAGAAGATGAGAAGTCAATCACTCACTCCTTCAATCCATTCTATGCATCGCGCATTTTGCACAGTCTGGGTTCGGCTTACAATGCGATCTTGAAGCAGTCCGAGGGGGATCCGCAGCAGGACAGCCACTTGCTGAAGTCATTAACATTGGGAATCAGAGGGAGCAGATCCGTCGAGATCCAGGCATCTACAAAACCATGTGATCTCGGCTATGCGTTGCAGGATTCCGCATTTGAAATTGTCAGAACAACTATTTTGGGGCGCTCGCTGGAAAAAGCGATCGCCAAGTCTGATTCACCATTACCGCGAGAATGCGAACTTGAAGCATCCGCGCCCGCCCGTCTCGATCTCGGTGGCGGTTGGACGGATACTCCTCCCTATGCCCTTGAATTCGGGGGAGCCGTCACGAATCTTGCCGTCAACCTGAATGAGCGGCCTCCGATTCGCGTTACCATGAAGAGAATATCCGATCGAGCCATCACGCTCATTTCACGCGATCGCAATACACAAGAGGTTGTGCGTACGTCTGCAGAAATGCTCAGTACGAAACTGGCGATGTCAGAGTTTTCGATTGTAAAGCAAGCCCTCATCCAGATCGTGGAGAATTCGGCTCATAAATTGCCGGCAAGTGATTCGGAGAATTTATTCGAGTCAGTGACTTCGTTGTTTGAAGGGGGCCTCGAGATTTCAACACTCTCCGAAATGCCACAGGGAAGCGGCCTGGGAACATCGAGCATTCTTGGAGGAGTCCTCCTCGCGGTATTCCATCGTGCGCTGGGAAGACCGCTCTCGATCGAACGATTATTCGACGAAACACTGCGACTTGAGCAGGCCATGACCACGGGAGGGGGCTGGCAGGATCAGGTGGGGGGAATCGTGGGGGGCGTCAAGCGAATTTCGTCTCCGCCAGGTCTGGTTCCCCGTTTCACGATCGACCAGATTCCCGATCAGATGTTCTCATCCACGGCATCGTCTCCCTGCCTATTGTATTACACGGGCATCACGCGATATGCGAAGAATATTCTTCGTCGAGTCGTTGCGAACGTTCTCGATCGCGATCGACGAACCATGAAAGTGTTGCATCGGCTCAAAGAGGTCGCGCAGGAACTGGCCGAAGTGTTGGTTAAGAATGATCCCGAACACATGGGCAGTCTCATCGACGAAGCGTGGCGGCTGAACGTGGAATTGGTTCCGGTGACGACGAACGAAGAAGTCGAAAGCCTCATGAATCGCGTTCGGCCTTTTACCTATGGTGCAAAATTGCTGGGTGCGGGAGGGGGCGGCTTTATGCTGGCGGTTTGCCGCACGACCGAACATGCGGTACAGTTGAAAAAAAGTCTGATGGAACGACCGATCAACCCCGCCGGCAAATTCTATGACTTCCAGGTCAATCATACGGGTCTGGATATTCAGGTTCTGAAATGAACGGCACTCATTCACATGGGTAATTATTATCTATGACCCGTCATGTCGCTCGCTTTGGCTGGTCGGTCGGACTTCTTACGACCATATGGACGGGCGGAAGCGCGTGTGTACTGATATTCGGCGAACCCAATCCTCCCGGCGAATCCGAATCGACGACCCGCACGGTCATGTTGACTGTTGCTGTCGTTTTCGCCGTGATTACGATTCTCAGCGGGATATACATTTGGAGAATCGAACGCCGAAAATGCGGTTTTATTGCGATTCTGACCGCTATGACTGCTGTATTGGCAGTCGTTTCAGCGGAGATGCTGGCGCGTCGATATGTTCCAGCCTGGCCGGCAAGTGCATTGCACGGCGTCACGTCTGATCGTGTCATGGTCGCCTGGGGAGGCGCGGCCGACGATCCTCGTGATCCCGGAGTGAACTCGTGGGGGCAACGCGATCGGGAACGCACGATACGGCCGGCCGAGAGTGCGATCCGTGTCGCCTTTGTGGGGGATTCCTTTCTGGAGGAGGGGACGACTCCGCCGGTCTCTCTCCTGGTGGAGCAACAACTAGGAGAGCCCAACATCGAGGTGCTCAATCTCGGTGTTTCGGCAACGGGACCCGATGAATATTATGACCGCTTGCGCTCGGTCGCCTTTCCGCTGAAGTGCTCGCATTGCGTCGTATTTGTATTTGCGGGAAATGATTTTGCTTCACCGGCGCGCACGCTGGAGAGTTTTGGAGGAATGGCAGCGGTTTCGCCTCGACGATCGTGGCTATCCACTATGGGTTTAAGGAGCATCAATCATCTGTTGACCAACAACCGCCGTCCCGTTTTTCAAGCCTGGTTAGCGGCGGGAGGTTTGCTGCAACAAGAGAAGTCTCTCCATGATTTTCTCCTCAGTGCCGACGACGCAACGGCTCGACAGGCCTTACTATTTGCCGACGAGACAACTCCCGATCGAAGGCAACGCCTCGCCGAGCGACTGAATGGTGAAGATATCAGCGACTTTCTGGAAATGCTCCGGCATCCGGATGCCGATCGGTTCCGGTCGTATTATCTCTCGTCGGCATTGTGGGCTGCTGCCGAAGGAAACGGACAGTGGGAACGGGAATCGGAAGAGCTCGTCTGGTTCTGGACTCAAGAAATGGTGTCGGCTTGTCGGTCGAATGACGTGGAATTTCTGCTGGTGATCGTCCCCGATGCATTTCAGGTTGATCCGCGGATGAGGCGCTTATGGTCCCCGCTGACCGATATGAAGCACTTGACCGAACCGAGTCGCATAACCGCCCTGAAATTACGGCAACAGGTCGAGAAAGTTGGAATCGATGTTGTCGATCTCCACGATGTGCTCGACCAGCAGGAAGGAACGTATTTGAATCTCGATGGACACTGGACGGCGAAAGGTGGTGAACTCGTTGCCGCCGCACTCGCTCAAAAACTGCGTCAACGTCTTGCAAAGCCCCGGACACTCGAATAATCGTTGGCAATGATCCTTCATCATGTGAGGGGCGAACTTTCAACTTCCTCGCAACTGCTTGAGTTTGGCTTGAATCGTTGGTTCATCGGGGGTGATCTCTAAAACCTTTTGATAGTGTGAAGTCGCATCTTGAGTACGGCCGAGCGCTTCGTGTATGACCCCCAGATTGAAATGGGCCTGAGTTGATGCAGGATTGAGATGCAGGGCTTCTTCGAATTCTCGAATTGCCCCCGCGAGATCTCCAGCATGACCGCGTGCCCCACCCAGTCGAATTCGAAAATCGATGTCCAGAGGTTTGAATTTGACTGCCTGTTCCAGGCATTTTATGGCTTCCGGAATGTTCTGTATTTCGTGATACAATACTCCCAAATTGTACCATGCCAGTCCGGAATGCGGCTGTAATCGGATCGCTTCCCCATAGTGTTCGACCGCTCCCACAAGATCGCCGCGGCTCTTCAACGCCATGCCGTAATTGATATGCGCAACCGAGTTCGGCCTCGTTGTTTCCAGGGCGCGAGCGAATAACGTCTCACTGTTCTGCCAATAACCGAGTTGCAGCCAACTCATGAGTGACCAGCAACAAAGCACAATCACCGATAGGCCTCGCAACACGTGCGTTTTTCTGCTGCTCAATTGAGCGGGAATCAACCCGACGAGCGCGATGGCCAATCCGATGATGGCGAGGTACACGTATCGATCGGCCATTTGTTGTTCGCCGACCTGCACGAGGCCGATCATGGGGACAAGAACACCTAAAAACCACAACCATCCAATAAAGACCATCGGTCGTCGACGCATATTCCAGACGGCAATTCCCGTCAACGCGCACAACACGATCCCCCAACCAATGGCCGGCCAGAACAGAATCTGATCCGCATCCGCTTGATTCAAGCCGGGATGTAGATAAAAAACGGCAAGTCCTGAAGGCCAAAAAAAACGTTTCAAGTAGAGTCCGTAGGCGACGAGGCTGTTCTCGATGCGAATGTGTAATGGCAGCGCCGTCAGGGACGAGACCACTCCGATACTTTGTTGGCACAGAACCGACAACCATGCGGAAATCCCCACCATCACCATCAGCGGGATTTTCTCGACCGCGATTCGCGTCCAGGTTTCGACGCGATAACGCTTCGCCTCTGAATCGGCATTTGATGTAGGCTCTGAAGCCGTAAACCAGGTTTCAGGCAAGGGCATTCGCCGCAAGGGCCAATAGTCCATGAGGCAAAAGACACACGGAAGCGTCACTGCCATCGGTTTGGACATCAATGCAAGAGCCGTCATGAGCAATACGTTGCCGTAACGTAACCATCCCCCTCGACGGGCATACGACTCGTATGCGATGAGGCCGCCCATCCAGAAAAGTCCGCACAGGACATTGCGGCGTTCGGCGACCCATGCCACCGATTCCACGTTCAGGGGGTGAAGGGCAAAAACGGCTGCAATGAACAGATTGAAGTCAGAACGTTCAAACAGCCGATTGAGGGCAAAAAGCAGGCAAGAGACGGCCCCCAAGTGCAATCCCAGATTCACGAGATGATGCCAGCCGGCATCGAGTCCCCAGACCGTACAGTCGAGTTGGTGCGACAACCACGCCAGGGGATGCCATTGGCTGGGACCGTGAATCCCCATGGCCCAGACGATGTTCTGGCGGGTAATTCCCGTGTTGACAAAGGCGTTGTCGTAAACATGCACGTCGTCGTCGTAATTGACGAATTCAAAGCGATAGACTTCCGCATAAACCAAACTCACGAGCCCGATCAGCCCGGCGAAGAACCATTTTGAGCCGCGCGAATGGTTCTGGTCTATATTCGGTGTTTTTTTCAATCGGGAAGACATGGGATGAAAATTCCGAGACGCGAGTTTCCGCGAAATGACTCGGTGCAAAACCATCAATGAGAATATCGTTCATTCTTATCGATGAAAACGGGTTAGACGCTCAGAAGGTGGGATTTCAGGTCTTTACGATCCCTGAGATTAGGTGCTAAGTGCTGGATTAAATGTATGTTACGAAAAACCAGTGCGTTGCTTCTTTTTCAGTGGGAGAGATGTTGTAGCCATGAGTCATAGGTGAAATATCAGGGAAGTTCAATGGTCACGCGAGAACTGTGAAATGTTGCGTTGCGACTGAGTTCGATTTCAATCGCTCGTCGCACGCGGCGATGGGCATGAATTTGACAGGAATTGTTGTCGAAATCATGTTCGGTTCAAACCAGACAAATTCGCGGTATTTTTGATACGAACCTCAAAAAAGCGTTCGTAAATTACTTGAAGAGATATTGACCGTGAAATATGATGGAGATTTGAATTTGACCGCGTATCGCAATTTCGATCGGGCGCGACGATTTCCGTGAATGCGCGGAAATGAAGTTGTTTCACATCTGCCTATTCGCTTTTTTCTTGCAATTTCCACTTATGTCATTATTCTCGATGGTGAGTGTTGCTGTCCTGAATAAATCGTTTTGTATTAAGGTTGGCAATTTCTGCCAAATCTGTTTGTTGCTCTTTTTTAGGAGAATGGTAATGATGAATTCGTTGAGAAGTCGCATCCTTCGTCGAGGTAGCGGGTTTACCCTGATTGAATTGCTGGTGGTGATTGCAATTATTGCCGTCCTGATCGCCTTGCTGCTCCCCGCAGTCCAGCAGGCCCGTGAAGCGGCCCGCCGCACCCAATGCCGCAATAATATTAAGCAGTTGGGTCTTGCGATTCACAATTATCACGATGCCCACAACGTACTGCCGCCGGGTGCCGTTCACGCCGGGGTGACACCGGGGACCGGCATGCCTTGGGCCAGTGTTCCAGGTGAGATTCGCAACATCACAATGCCCCTGTTTCTCTTGCCGTACATCGATCAGACCAACCTGTACAACAGGATGAATTTCAGTCTGCCGTTCAGCCGGGCGTCTCGAAGTGGTACCGGCCCTGCCGACGATTCATACAATGCCGCGCAGGTTACGAATCAGTTGGGAGCATTTGTTTGTCCCTCAGATGTGGAATATGGCAATCCTTCGAGTATCGGGGGTAGCGCCCATTACAGCGGGACGAAACTCTGGCGCACGAGCTACTACTATCCGGAATATGCCCGTCTGGAAGATATGGCCTACACGTGGAAATCCGACACGACTGTGAATCGAACAGCCTTCGGCAGCAATGGCGCCGCCAAAATTTCCGATATTTCGGATGGCACCAGCAACACCATGTTCTTGTGCGAATCGCCGTTCAAGAAAAATTATATAGGTTATGGACCCTACTGGAATGGTTGGGTTTATACCCAAACCCCGGAACCTGTGGGCAACATCAATGCTCTCGGTGGTTGTGGCGGTGGGAGCAGCGGTTGTCCCTATGCCTGGGGCGCCGGCAGCAAACACGAAGGGGGCATGCACATCGGTATGGGTGACGGCGCGGTTCGCTTCCTCAGCGAAAACGTCAACTCCACCGTGGTTCTGTACCTCCTGGGTATCCACGATGGTCAAACGACTGGCGATTTCTAATCGTTTGCGAATATTCGATCGAAGAATGTACTGCTGACACGCTATAGCCGGATCGGGCGTCTCGAATTTCCGAGGCGCCCGATCTCTTTCTTCGCTTTCAATTCCGGTCGAATGTTTCCATAATTGTTACACGATCAATTTCTAACAGCGGTCGATCAAAGTAAATTCCGTGTTCGATGGGATCGGCGCTTGTCGTGTTAGCTAACGTCGTTCCCGATGCCGTATGACCATTCCCAATGAGTTCAAGGAAGCTTCGATGTCATCTCTGCGCAGTCTATTGTTCGTCGTAACCGGTGGCATGTTGATTTCAGGATGTTTAGGAGGCGGGCCCTCGGAACCCCCGTTGGGTTCGGTGAAGGGGACCGTCAAAATCAACGGACAACCGACCGCCAGCCTGGAAGTGGTTTTCGAACCGCAGATCGCTTCCGGGCAAAAGGCTGCAGATGTCGGCGCTGCATCACGTGCCATTACGGACGCCGGCGGCGCCTACGAATTGATTTATAAGCAAACCAAAGGGGCCGTCATCGGCACGCATACCATCCGAATCAATCGCGCCGCAGCCGGTGGCCCCGCAGGAGGTGAAGGGGGTGCGAAATTAGGTGCCCCGATTCCCGAGAATTATAACGCAAAGAGCAACATCACCAAGGAAGTCAAAGCGGGCGAGAATACGATCGACATCGATATTACGCTTTGATGAAAGCTTGATGAAACAGGTCTATGTTCGTCAATGGAAGATGACAACGGGTGAGACCTGCTGTCATCTTTTCTTTTGAGGGATCGCGCGTTGCAGCGATCTCAATCGCTGCTGAAATTTCTTGGCCAGTGCCGTATCGCCTGTTTCCTGGGCGATTTCTGTCGCGATGATCACGGGTTCGATGCGAGCCGGATCCACTTCGATCGACTTGCGAATCGCTGCGATCGCTTTTTCCGGCTGCCCCGATTTTCGATAGGCCTGCGCCAATGCCTGCCAGACTCCGGAATGTCGGCGGATCGCCACCAGCCTTTCGAGAACCGGAATCGCTTCCGCTGCACGGTCCTGCATCACCAGTGTGGTTCCCAATGTGAACAGCGCCGTCGAAATGGCGTCAGGCGACGCCGTGGGACTCTCCAGCGCGGCGCGCGCCGATTCCATCGCCTCGTCAGGATCGGTTTGCCAGTAGAGTCGAGACAAACCCGCTTCAAGCTCGGCGTCGTTCAACCCCGAGTCTTTCGCTCGAAGCAGATGATCGAACGCGCGCGAGGAATACTCTTGTGCGAATGCCTGGTGCGAGGCATCGGTCAGTAATTGCTGATACGCCAGACCGAATGCACGGTCTTTATCGGCCTCACTGGTCAGCCGCGAATCATCGTAGGCTATCAGCTCAGCGGGTTGTTTATCAGGGGGCGCGGCTGAAGAATGCTTGTGAATTCCGATCCGATGATGCGTGAAGGCGAAGTGAGGAATCTCGGTCGGCGTCTGCGGCATGTGACAGAAAATGCAGGAATCATCTGCCGTCGCTTTTATTCGTTTCGTCTCTGCCATACGGCAACCCTTCGATTGGTGGCAGTTCAAACAGACGGTTCTGTAGTAGCTCACTTGCTCCTTGGCGGATGGTTTGGCATGTGGATCGTGGCACGTGGTGCAGGTCATCTCTTCCGACGATCGATAACATGCGCTGAGACGCATCTGCTCGACGTGGCCGACGACGGACATCTCCTCACGGGGGCGTTTCAGCCCGAAATGCACCAGAAAATCGCTCAACGGCAGTCCCGGTCGATAATCGGCAGGGTTTCGCCCGCGCAATTCGACCGCAGCTTCACCGTGCAAGTGACATTGAGCGCAGATGTCTTCGGCCAATTCTCGAGAAAGTCGCCGAGGATTCACGATGGTCAAGTCGGTGACATCAGCTTTGTTATGGGATTCTTTCGGTTCATTTGACCAATGGGCAACATGCAGCGAACCCGGACCGTGACAGCGTTCGCAACCGATTGCCTGTTCGAGTATCGCCAGACGATGAGGGCTGTTTTCGATCGATTCGACTCGTCCCGCATGACATGCGACACATCGGATTTCGGTGGGGCGATGAAAACCCTGATTGAACAGTGCATACCCCGGCGACAACGCCCATTTCTGACTGGCGGAATACCATGTCGCCGGTGATTCCATCAGAAATCCATCCAGCTCGACCAGATAACTGCGCGAAAAGCGTCCCGAACCCATGACATATCGCATCGGATGTTCTTGAAGCAAAGTCTTGGTTCCGTCCGGCTGAACGATCGATTCGGCGTGCCAACATTTGCCGTCATGTTTGGAGATTTGATAACTTCTTCCACTCGCTTTATGGCGAAATTCTCCCGGAGGGGGTTCGTTTTCGGGAATGACGTCGGCCAGTGCGAGACTGTGTGCGGTCTGATGATAGGAATAAAACTCTGCTTCGTGACACTCCTTGCAGACATTCATGCCGACGTATTGCGTTCGGGGATCGGTGTTCAAGAAAGGTGAACTCGACAAAGCGGGCAAATCCGGAATGACTTGCGGCGGCGGCTTCGTCTGGTCTGCCGGGTCAGGCAAATCATTCGCATCCTGACAGCCCCACATCACGAGCGCGGCTGCCGCCAGGTAGCTCAGTATCCAAAATGATCGCTTCATCTGATTCTGCCCTAAGACTCTCATCAACCTGTAACCCACTCGCATCGTATCGATCAAATTATTTTTTTTCGCAAATAACAAAGTCAAAAATGTTGACGGCTGGAAGGTCTTCAACTACCGTGGTTTGAGCGTCCCGCTACTTCGCAAGACGATTTCATCATCCCCGGCATGTGCCGTCTATGGACATGAAACCATTCGATTATGCATAAAATGGCTGCGTTCATTGTCGCGATGATTCTCATTTTTCTGGCCGCATTTGTTTTGATTCCCGCCATGTTTGATGGCAAGCCCGATCAGGATGCAGTCCCAAACAACGATCAACGATCCTTGAATTCGAATCCCTACGCGGGAGGGGCGGTTGTTCCGAAGTCCGAACTCGATCGGTTTGGGGTCATCCGCCACGATGCCGAGCAGGCGTGCGACGGAATCAACATCTATACCTGCACCTATAACGCGGGTGCCCAATTCCTGGATATGGACGGAAAAAAGATTTTTGAATTGTTCGACCATCGAGACGATATCGAACAAGGCTGGGAATTGGTCAAACCTTATTCTCAAGACGGCTTTCTGGTTCTGATTGAAGATCAGTCATTATTTCGAATCGACTGGAGCAGCCATGTCATCTGGGAAGTCAAGGACCGTTTTCATCACGATATGTGCGTTGCGGAAAATGGAGATATCTACGCGCTGAGAAATCGAAAAGTCTTCATCCCCGAAATTTCCGGCGACGAAGCAATTCTCGACAATGAATTGCTTATTTTATCTCCCCAAGGCCGGATCAAAAAGACGATTTCGCTTTCTGGTTTGCTCGCGAAAAACGCGGAACTGTTACGTCTGGTTCGAGCCGTTCAGAAAAAGGAATACTCCTATCAACCTGACGCCTGGGATGTAATGCATACCAATACGGTCGATGTGATCGAAAATGATATCACGTACAATGATAATATCATATTCAAGGCCGGTCAGGTTCTGCTTTGCATGCGTCACCTCAACTTGGTAAGTGTGCTCGATGTGGAGGCCGAATCATTCGTCTGGTTCTATGGAAATAATGATCTCGAGGGGCCGCACCATCCTTCAATGATTGAAGATGGCACATTGCTTATCTTCGACAACGGCACACGGAGAGGATATTCCCGCATAGTTGAGGTGGATCCCGTCAACCGCCAAATCAACAAGGAAATCAAATCGCTCGGTGGTGAGTCTTTTTTTACCGCGTCGCGAGGGTCCGTGCAGCAATTGCCGCAGGGAAACGTCCTCATCGTGGAAAGCGAAAAGGGAAGAGTTCTGGAGCTTTCCCTTGCGGGCGATATCGTGTGGGAATTCTTGAGCTTTCCCAGTCAAACCCATCCCGGTCAGCGCGAGTTGCTTTATCGAATGCCGCGGATTACCGACCCCGATATTCTGCGAATCCTGGCCGAGAAATCAGCCGCATTATCTTCGAATTGAGATCGTCCGCAACAACGTGGACCTCGTTAAAAGAGGCGATCTTGTTTCGCTCGTGCATCACAACTTCGCTAGTTCATCCCTGGCGGCGAGGATTTTTGCGATACCTCTCACCAATTGATCGATCTGTTCGCGGGTGTGCGGGTGACGGCAGATGTTCGTCATGACGAGTTCTTCGTTGTAAAGTTTCTCGGTGACGGGACAGACCACGTCGCGATAATTCGGTTCCTCATACGCAAACGGGCCCGAACACTTGTGTCCCGGCTGCTGGTAAATCGGATAACGGTAAATCGGCTTGACGTAGCCGCCACCAAAAGGAAGATTCTCGGCCTGCATCGCCTTGACGAACGTCGCGCGGCTCATCCCCGCTTTCGCCGCGTTGAACTTCATGGGGAACAAAAAGTAAACGTGCGTCGCTTTCGGATGCAAATACGGCGGCGTCAAGCAATCGAACTGTTGAAGTTGTTCGCGCAGATAACTGGCCAGTTCGACACGCGGCTTTGTGAGTTGGTCGAGCTTCTTCACCTGTTCGTGGGCAATCGCCGCGAGGACTTCCGGCAGGCGGAAATTGTTGCCGATGACCGGTTCGTAGCGTTCGTCAGGGTTGGCCGACATTAGGCCATCCACGATCACTTCGCCGTGATTCCGCACGAGTTGGCAGCGATGGGCCACGCGGTCGTCATTGGTGAGAATGACTCCCCCCTCGCCGCAGTGGACGGTCTTGTTCTGATTGAGGCTGAAAATGCCCGCCTTGCCGATCGTTCCCGCCCACTTGCTGTCGAACGTGGCCCCCGGTCCCTGAGCGTTGTCTTCGAGGAGAATCAAGTTGTACTCGTCGGCGATCTGCTGGAGTTCATCAAGCGCCGCCGGTTGACCGAAGAGATTGACGGCGATGATCGCCTTCGTGCGCCGCGTGATTGTCCGGCGGACGTCGGCGGGATCGATGTTGAACGTTCGCGAGTCGATGTCGGCGAACACCGGGATCGCATTGCAACAGAGAACCGCGGTCGCCGTCGCGCACATGGTGTACGGCGGGACGATGACTTCGTCCCCCGCACCGATGTCGACGGCTGTTACCATCGTTTGCAGGGCGGTGGTCGCCGAGTTAACGCTGATGGCGTGCTTCGCGCCGAACCGGTTCTTGTACCACGCTTCAAGAGCGAGAACTTCCGTCCCGCCCAGATGAGCCGGACCGGGAATGCCGATGAATCCCGAGAGCACTCCCGACTTGATGACCCGCGTGGCGGCGTCGACTTCTTCCTGCCCCATACTGTTGGGAGGCGGCAAGGGCTTTTCAAGTATCGGCTTCCCGCCGAGGAGTGCGGGTTTTTCAGTGTTTTGAGTCATCGTCATGGTGCGGGCCTGATGTCCGAGGAAGATCGATCGTTCGCGAGCAACTATGTTGATCGATTCGGCAGGCGTTTGCAACGATTACACGATGTCGTGCAGATATGTCAAAGGGCGTTACTTGAAGTTATCCCAGATAGGCGTCTCTGCGATGCGCCACGCGCACAACCAACACGGTCAGGATGTCGTCTTGAATCGTGTAGATGATGCGATGGTTTCCGACGCGAATCCGCCAAAAACGATCCTCCCCTTTTAACTTCAGACTTCCGCGCGGCCGGGGATTACTGCCCAGTGCTTCGGCGGCTGTGGCAATGCGTCTCTGCATGCTTTCTGGAAACGCACGAAGCGATTTATCCGCCGACGACTTGAAGACGACCCTGTATGCGGCCACGTTATTTCATTCCCAGTCGTTTTTTGATCTCTTCAAGCGAGACTTCCCCCTTCTCTTTCAGCGCTGTGCGGGCCGCCTTGATGTCGGCTTCGTCTTCGATTTTCTGCAACAGTTCCAGATCCGCCATCGACACCAGCACGGCGACCCCTTTGCCCCGGCGTTCCAGAACGATACGCTCGCCGGCATAAGCCACGCGGTTTAAGGCATCGGCCAGATTGTTGCGGACATCCACGACTTTCATGATTGGTTCTCCCGTAAAAGTGACCTTCATGTACATGATAGCGTTAATGTCCTTTACGGGCAAGAGCGTTTCATTCGGCGGACTTCGGTCAGCAGTGCATTTCATTTGAACGCTGCCCGTCGCACTCACCATCCTTGATTATGTCGCTCTCGCCGTTCTATCATACACTCTGGCTTTTAACGGAACTCGATTGCCAACATGTTAACGGAGTACGCCATGAAATCTTATCGAAAATCAACTCGCGGTTTTTCGCTGGTTGAACTGGTTACCATCTTCGGCATCGTGACGCTGGGGTTGGCAGTCTCGCTGCCGGCGGTACAGAAGTCGCGAGAAGATGCTCGCGCCAAAATGTGTATCAACAATCTGAAGCAGATTGGCTTATCGCTGCACAATTATCACGATGCCCATTTATGCTTTGCCCCGGGGTGGGTGGTACGCGATGACAAACCGAAAACCGGTCCTGCCTTCGCGTGGCAGGCCCAACTCCTGCCGTTCGTCGATCAAAGCCCGCTTTACAATTCCCTGGAATTCACGAAACCGCCGTCGCTGGAATCAAATCCCGATTTGGCCAAGAATCTCACGGTGTATCGCTGTCCGGTTGATGACACGGCTGATGCTCATCCCGGTAAGGGTGGCTACGGCACTTCGAACTACGCGGGGAATTACGGCGTCGATGTCATCCCCACGAAAGAGAACGCTCAGAAAAAGGGGGCCTTCGGGATCTTTCATTGGAACAGCAACATCCGCATGAGGTCCATTATAGATGGCACCAGCAACGTGCTAATGGTTGGCGAACGGGGCAGCGAAACCGAAAGCGGCATCTGGCCCGCCGTGCGATCCAACCAACAGGCAGACGACGCCGTGGGAAGCTGCAACGACGCCCTGCGGATCAACACCGAGGCCGGCGCATTTTCCAGCAAGCACGAAGGGGGTGCCTACTTCCTGTTTTGTGACGGTTCCGTCCGCTTCCTTAGCGAAACGATCGATTCCTCAAAGGATGTCAAACCTCCGAAAGGATTGTTCCAAAAACTGGCTCATCGAGAAGATGGCCAATTGGTTGATTTGGACGAGGCGAGTAAATGATTTCAGGAGCCGGGTGCCGTCTGGCACAAGAGCCGGTTCATGTGGGTCTCTGGTAGAAAATGGAATGGGATCCGCCGTGGAATGATAATGATGTAGACGGGGCCATCCCAGCCGGATAAAATCGCGTTTGCTCATTCTTTTATTCACTCAGTCGTGAGATAGAGTTGTGATATGATCGCGAAACTCAGCAAAGAACTAACGGACGCACTGCACGCAACCGGCGACAGCGAACTCGAAGTTGTCGACCCCGTGACGCAACGCACATATATTCTCGTCGATAGCGACGTCCATCGGCGGGCTATGGATGCTTTGCGCCGGCAACAGGATCAAGACGCTATTGCTGAGGGTCTCGCCCAAATGGAAGCCGGCCAGGGTAAACCGTTGGACGAGGCATTCGCAGACATGCGGTCCGGGCTTGGCCTTCGGCCGACGCCATGACGTATCAAGTCATGATCATGCCGCGCGCCGCAGCGGACATCGAGGCGAATGCAGGGTGGTGGGCAGCAAATCATTCTGTCGAGCAAGCGTGGCGTTGGTTCGACACGGTGTACGATCAACTGAAGTCTCTCTCGAATTTTCCCGAAAGTCATGGGCTGTCATTCGAGAACGATGATTTCCCTTATGAGATTCGGGACAAGCTCATCGGACTCGGTTCCCACCCCAGCTATCGCGCGGTGTTCACCATTAGAGATGTGACTGTTTTCGTCCTCACGGTTCGTCGCGCATCGCAGGATGTATTGCGCCCGAGTCAGTTGGAACCGCCGCCGGCTGCATGATGTGGCTGTGACAACACATGGCACGCAAAAATACAATTCGACGGCATAAACGACTCATTCGGACTCCCCTCCCATCATTGCCACCGCTCCAAATCTGACTACAATACTTGAGGAAAACCGGAAACTCGTTGAAAGTACCGTTCCCGAACTAACCGCCCGTGAATTATTCCCGCGACAACTTCCCAACGAAAAAACTCACTGTGACTGCTATTGTTCCTTCTTCGTCTACCAAAACCGTCGCGATGGTGCTTGTGGAACGGCTGCGCCTGATTGTGGGCGAAGAGGGGCTGTTGTACGATCCGGTCGAGCTGTTGGTCTACGAGTGCGACGGGTATGTGATCGAGAAGCGGGTTCCCGACGTCGTCGTTTTTCCCATGTCGACCGAGCAAGTGGTCGCCATTGTCAAGTTGTGCAACGAATTTGATGTGCCGTTTATTCCACGCGGGGCGGGGACGAGTCTCGCCGGGGGGTGTCTGCCGATCGGCGGCGGGGTGATGATTGCACTCACGCGGATGAAGCGAATTCTCGAAGTCAATCTGCGGGATCGGTATGCCGTCGTCGAGCCGGGGCTGGTGAATGTCCATCTGACGCAGCATCTCAAGGGGACCGGTTTTCATTACGCCCCTGACCCCTCGAGCCAGGGTGCCTGCACGATCGGCGGGAATGTGGCGACGAACTCCGGCGGTCCGCATACGCTCAAATACGGCGTGACGGTCAATCACGTGCTCGGTGCCGAAGTGGTACTTCCCGACGGCTCGGTCGTGCAACTCGGCGGGAAAGTCGAAGAGACTCCCGGCTACGATCTGACGGGGCTGTTCGTGGGGAGCGAAGGGACGTTCGGCATCTGCACCAAAATCATCGTGCGGCTGACCCGCGATCCGAAGGCGTATCGCACGATGCTCGGCATCTTCAACACCGTCAAGGAATCGACGAACGCCATCAGCGCGATCATCGGGGCGGGGATCGTCCCGGCGGCGCTCGAAATGATGGATCAGGGAATCGTCGAAGCGGTCGAAGCGGCTTTTCATTTCGGTTTTCCGCTTGACGCCGGGGCTGTGTTGTTGATCGAAGTCGATGGGCTGGAAGTCGCCGTCGATGAAGAGGCGAGCCGCATCAAGGAATTGTGCAAAGAGCAAGGGGCGCGGGAAGTCCGCTTGGCGAACACGCAGAAAGAACGGCTGCTATTGTGGAAATGCCGCAAGCAGGCGTTCGGAGCAATCGGCAGACTCAGCCCGAGTTACTGCACGCAGGACGGCGTCGTTCCGCGCACGAAATTGCCTGAGATCATGGACTTCATCACCGAAGTGAGCGCCCGACATCAGATCAGGATCGTGAATGTGTTTCATGCGGGGGATGGAAATATCCATCCGATCCTGCTGTTCGATGAACGAAACAAAGAGCAAGTCGCCCGCGTGCTGGCGGCGAGCGATGAAATTCTCGACAAGTGCATTGAACTCGGCGGCAGCGTGACGGGAGAACACGGGATCGGCGTCGAGAAGATCAGTTTTATGAACAAATTGTTTACTCAGGAGACGCTGGATGTGATGGAGCGCGTGCGAACCGTGTTCAACCCCGAAGGACGATGCAGTCCGCAGAAAATGCTGCCGACCGCCGGGGGTTGCGGAATGGAACACATCGAACGAAGCCATCCCGGAAAGCGAGCGTCGTCGTAATGAAATTGTAGCCGGGGTCTGTGACCCCGGACCGGCCTCAGAGAGGCCAGCCACAGGGAACACACCCTCACCCTGCCCTCTCCCAAAGGGAGAGGGTGATTTGATGACAGCAACAATTCAACTTTAACTCGATACGAAATTGATCGCTGATGACCGTGCGTGTGATGGAAGAATCTGAAGAATTCGCTCCCGCGACTGCGGCGGAGTTGGAGCGGTTTCTCGGCGAGAACTCGCTGAATGCGAAGAAGCCGCTCTATCCGGTTGGCGGCCGGACGGCGTTGCATTACGGCTATCCGCTGCGCGACCCCGGCGTGGTGATTTCGACGTCCGGTCTGGCACGCGTGATCGACTACCCCGCACGCGACATGACGGTGACGGTTGAAGCGGGGATCCGCATGGAACAACTCGCCGATCTCTTGAGTCAGGAGCGGCAACGGTTGCCGATCGACGTTCCGCAATTGCAACGCGCGACGCTCGGCGGAATTCTGGCGACGAATACCAGCGGGCCGCGCCGCTACGGTTACGGCACGCTGCGCGATTACGTCATCGGCATCTCGGCGATCGATGCTCGCGGCAAGGCATTTCATGCGGGAGGGCGAGTCGTCAAGAATGTCGCCGGTTACGACTTGTGCAAGTTGATGATCGGGTCTCTGGGAACGCTGGCGGTCGTAACGCAAGTGACATTGAAGCTGCGGCCGGTCCCCGAAAAATCGGCCTGGTTATGGTGTAATTATCCGAACTGGCAACAGCTCGATCAGGCATTGGAGCGATTGACGACGACTGAAACTCGCCCGGTTGCAATCGTGGCGCTCAATTCCCTCGCGGCGGAACAGATTGCCGCCGAGATCCGCATGCAGGTTCCTCCCGAACGCCCGGCACTCGCCATCGCACTCGAAGGAAGCCTCAAGGAAATCGCGTGGCAGACGAGTCGTCTCAAAGATGAGTTGTCGCAAACCGGCTCGTTCGAATTGCATGAAATTCCCGACGATCATCTCGGTGCGGCCTGGAGGGCGTTCACCGAATATCCGGTCGTGACCGACGAACCGTTAACGTTTCGAGCGAACGTCCTTCCCACGCGCACGATCCCCTTCATGGAGCAAGCGGACAAGGCGGGGATCTCCGTCATGTCACACGCAGGGAATGGGATCGTGATCGGTCATTTTCCCGATGAATGGATCAATTGGGAACAGTCGAAACCGGCTTGGGATCAACTCATGCATACAGCTCGGCAGGGGGGAGGCAATCTGA
Organism: Planctomycetaceae bacterium; assembly: GCA_046160425.1. Classification (GTDB taxonomy): domain Bacteria; phylum Planctomycetota; class Planctomycetia; order Planctomycetales; family Planctomycetaceae; genus JAQCEJ01. Next base: position 290 of record JBJXGP010000175.1, on the reverse strand, counting down.
TCGCCTTGCAATGCGCGGACGAGTGGAAAGCCAAATTATCGTTATGGGGAGAACCGGAATCGGGATATCCCCTTATGCAAAAATTGAAATCGACGAACTAAAGCTTCGTAACGTCAGAGGCGTGCATGCGAAAGAATGGCACTCAATCGCAAGAATGCCAAACCTCCACATGGTAGAGTTGTTCGATGTCACTCTCGACTCGGATGAAGATATCCTTGCATTCCTTTACATCAAGAATTTGAAAAGATTGAAGACGACCGGTTTTTACAAAATCGATACGAAAGTTTATT
>JBJXGP010000174.1:0-2918 GCA_046160425.1 Planctomycetaceae bacterium | reverse complement strand
TTGTTGCGTGACCAAGGACACCGCTTCGCGTTTGAATTCCAGCGTATATGACCGTCGTGAACCACTCATGATGTCTGCTCCTTGTCTCAGAGTTTACACTCTTCTCAAGGCGCCCACCATTTGTGGGTAAGTCCAGGTGGTACGTGACTGGCGAGCGACGCACGCCATCGAATGCTAAATGAATACGTGGTAAGTTGAGGTTTACGTCTCGGTCCCGGAATGCGGCATCGACGGCGATGCCCGAATCATCGCGATTAAGGCGTGTCCCGGTTTGTTGCCGCGGCCGGGGCCGGAGTTTCGCGTCGTCACGGCGGTCTTCCGGCATGAGAACGCGAAAATTCTCGATTTGCGCATCGAGGGACTCGACGGTGCGATCGGCACGACCCCCAATCACCCCTTCTGGTCCGAAGACCGCCAGACGTTCGTTCGTGCCGATGAACTTGAATCCGGCGAAACGCTCCGCACTCCCAACGGCACGGCGAAAGTCCAATCGTTAAGCCAGCGTCCGGGCCGCGACATGGTATTCAATCTGGAAGTCCAAGCCGATCATGTCTACCATGTCAGCAGCACAGGAGTGCTGGTGCATAATGGGGGCGGGAAAAAGTCATGTCTTGCAGCATTAGATGCCATCGAAAACGGTGATCTTCGCGTGGTCAGTCCCCGATCTGCTGTTGTGACGCAATTTGGTACGGAGAAACATCACCTCTTTACACAAGGTCGCAAAAAGTGGTTCAAAAAGGAATATGATCTTGACGTAGACGAACATGTCATTGACATTGATCGTAATACGCATGAAGCTTTGCACGCGGGCAAAAAAGCCTTGGGTAACAAAGGCGGGTGGTGGGATCACGATCTGATGGAACGAATTGGCAAGGCCGAGCGAGTAAAGGGTGGTAAGCTGACCCAAGCAGAATTGATCGGCGAGATGAAAGAAATGCTTCAGCGGTTCAAACTCGATCAACTACCATGGCACCGGTATTCCGGCCATTAAAAAAGATGTAGCGATGAGAAAAATCGGTCAATGGTGGACGACGGAGGCAGTCGGAAAGATTTATGCTGCCCTGAAGGAGATAGGATTCGAAACGATTGCCGATTATTTCTCGGCGCATCCGTGTGACTCGTATGGTGTGCTTGCTGATCGCATTGCCGTCGATCTGGCGCCCATTCAATTGATCAAGATGCGATATCAAGAGGCGAAGTCTACAAAGACAGTAAGAAAAACCGCCATTGATGCGCTGGTTCGCAACATTATTGAAAAACTCTCGCAGGGTTGGGGAAAAGGTGAAAATCCGAATTGGCAGCGCGTATTGGCGCTTTCCTCATGGGCGTCCGAGTTAAGTAACACGGGCGAATTGCCGCAATACGATGAATTAGCGATGCAGATCGCGGAGCATATTCGCGACAACCCTCCACCCGAAGGTTGGCTTCCACAAAGTATTGATGATCAATACTTGAATGCCGTATTCGACAAACTATGGCCCGAGAAATAGTTTAACCCGCCGCCGGTTTCGTCGACGGTTTCCTCAACACGATCAACCCGTTCGATGAGTTCTGGTCGGTTCCCGACATCGGCCCGGTGTTCGGTCACGAAGACGCTTATGGCTACGGCCAGATCGCCGGCAACTTGGCGGGAATGGTGACCAACATTGCCATTTCGATGATCCCCGGCGCCGGTCTGGTTTCTTGCGGAGCCAAGGTGGCCAAAGGGCTGCTCACCACTTGGGAAGTCGTCAACGCCGCCGGCGACGTGGCCACCGCCGCGAAGCACGCCTACGAAGGCAACTTCGGCTGGGGGGATGCTCTCTCCCTGGTCGGTGCCGGGCTATGCGAATCGACCGCGAGATCGACGCCAAGACTTTGGCGAAAAAGCAGACTGAGCTTTGCGACCGACTGGCCTCGCTCGTGATGCAAATGGATGTGTTGGACCGCAATCGCGACGAAATGGTTGACTTGGTGTCGAAAGTGTTTGAACTTTCGCAAACGCTTCGCAAAAAATGGCTTACGGCGGATTACTCGTGCAAACGCCGTATCCTCGAAATCATCTGTTTGAACTATTCATTTGACGACACAACTCTATGCTATCAAATGAGAAAGCCCTTCGACGTTCTCGCTGAAGGGCTTTCTGTCTCGTCGAGTCGGGGTGACAGGATTTGAACCTGCGACCTCTTGGTCCCGAACCAAGCTTACGAATTCGCCGAAACGCAAGTCCTGTTCAGCTTTTGCGTGAACGAAGTGAATTCTAACGATTCCATATCTTCTTATCAATTCCAGGGGGTTTTACGCAGTTGCTGCAATAGCTGCTGCAAGTTGCTGCAAGTCGTACCGCAGATCCGCAAATTTGTGCGATCACACTTGGAGCAGGGCCATTTTCCTTCGTGCCGCGAAATTCCAGAGGAATATAGAAACGCTGAAACTTGAACAGATCAAAATCAAGTCACATGTCGGAGGCTGGCGAAAATCGTTCCAGCGAAAAGCGACATAGGCTGCGAGTGACAGAATTCGAGCATCTCGCTGATTCACCATTTGTGGGTACGTCCAAGGTGCGCAACACGCCTCCATCCGGTCGGCAGAACGTCCAAATGCCGAACGTCGTGCTTTTTGTCCACTCGCCGCTTTCAACCTTGGCTTGCTATGGAGTACCCCCAGGGCCTCCACCTCTTAATTTCCCGGTTCAATTTTTGCATGAGTTTGTGTTTCGTCAAGTACCGAAGTGTCAGCGGTACGCAGGAGTTAAACTTTGACGGAGCATGGCCATGACTGGGGAACGGGCGATAGTCAGTATTACAAAGCACTTTGAAACTTTGACAGATCCGCGTGTGGAACGCACGCGGTGGCATGACCTGATGGACGTGCTCGTGATTGCCTTGTGCGGCACGATCTGCGGTTGTGATTCCTGGGAAGATTTGCCACGCTACGGA
>JBJXGP010000173.1:0-9440 GCA_046160425.1 Planctomycetaceae bacterium | reverse complement strand
CCGTTGAAAAATAAACAACTGACTGAGATCCATGAGCCGGGTGGTTTATCCACCCGGTCTTTTTCCATCGATTATTCACTTCACTGCTGGGCAAGCCAGCAGTGGCACACTTTTTCAGCAGGCAGATAGGGAGATAGGGAAAAGACAATTGCCCCTCCGAAACTCCCGATCCCCCAATCTCCCCATCAATTCTAGTGGACACAGCCCACCCTACTCGCTCGGCGCAGGCCAGTTGAGGTGGCGGTGCAGGAATTCGTAGGTCTTCACGCCGTTGATCGTATGCGGGCCGATGAAGAATTCGATTTCGGTTTTGTCGCCGATGCCGAGTTTATCGTAATGGCGTTTGACTTTGGAATACTCCCACGCGACCCACTCGTCGGGAGCGACGCCATCGTCGTGTCCCCGTTCGACCATGAACGGACGCGGGGTCATCAACGTCGACAGTTCGGCGTAGTTAGCCATGTGTCCCATGTTCCATTCGAAGATTTCATATTCGCCGGTGAAGATGTAACTGTAGCCATCCTCGCTGCTCGTGTTCTTCTTCACCCACTCATTGTAGTCGGCGGAGCAGATCGACAGCGCGTACTGCTTGACCATCGGCGGGACACGGACGGCGGTCTTGCCGCCGTATGAAAGTCCATAGAAGCCAATCCGCGCGGGATCGACGTTGGGGAGCGTCGCGAGGAATTCGAGCGTCCGTTCGTGCTGCGGAATGATGTAGCTGAACAGCGAACGCTTCATGACGTTCGACTTTCGCTGCAATGTGCGGAACAGATCTTTTCCGCGATACGGATTCTGCGGCGCATACGTGATGAATCCCCGCTTGGCAAGTTCGACCGTAAACGATTTGTAATATCGCCAGTCGCCGTTCGGGTCATCGGTGATCGTCGACATCGGCGTCCCTTCGAGACCATGCTGGCAGACAACGACGGGACGTTTTTCACCCGCTTTCATCCCTTTGGGCAGGACGAGAATCCCCCCCGCGATGACGTGAGGATACACGTCGAGCACGACTTCATATCCCGTGTATTGATCGGTCTCGAAGACTTTGCGCGTTCGCGGATTCATCGGCGTATCGGTCGGAGGCACTCGCCCGATCATCTCGTCATAGACGAGACTTCGATACGCTTCGGACGTCGTCACCCATTCGTCGACGCTCGCCCGGCTCGCTTTTGACCAGAGTTGATCGCGAACCTTCGCACTCACGCGGAGCAAGTCCTGCGTGAACTCGACCATCTCGGCGACTTGACGTCGTTGCCGCTCGGTGGCGTCGATCGGCTGCGTCTTGCTAATCGTGCCGCTCGTTGCCGGTTGCGGTTTCAAACCGCCCGTAACTCCTAGACCGGCAAGAAAATTGACCAACGTCGGGTCGGTCCCCGGCTGGCCGTCTCCTTCGCCGCTGCTGACGAATTTGAATTTATCGCCGGCGCCGAGCTTGTCGTAGATCGGCTTCGCGCGATCGTACTCGACTCGCACCGATGCCGTCGTCGCGGTTTCAATCGTGCCGGGAGCCGCTCCGCCGCTGCGTCCTTCACGCACTGCAGGAGGCCCGGCAGATTCCGGCACCGCACACGCCTCGATCGACAAGGCACGCGGGGCAATCAACCCGGCAATCTCGGCATCACCGAATTCGGTGAGAAGTCCCCACACGTTACGATAAATCGGCTCGGCCCAGACCCCTTCGCGCTGACGGAAATATCCCAGCACACCGACCGAATCAATCCGCGAGTCGAGGGCCCCGCTGTAGAGTGCGAGCAATCCTCCTTCGCCAACGCCGATCACGCCGATCGGCAAGTCCTTTTCCGTCGCCGTATGCAGCCGTTCGAGCGCATCGACCGCCGCGAGGACTTTCTGCACTTCGTAACCGATCACATGCCGCCCCATCTCGAACGCCATGCGGTACACGAATTCGCGATGCGTCTGATTCGTGTATCGCACATACGGACTCCCGGAAAATTCATCACTGCGACTGATAATCGTCGGCACGATCACCCGGCAACCGTTATTGGCCAGCTTATGCGGGATATTCAAAGCGACCCGGCCGGGGCCGTCGAAGATGACGTCCGCGAACATCTCCGGTGTCCAGTCGGCATCGGGCAGGGCAATCACGTCGGCGACGATCTCCCCTTTCGGTTCGAGGAGCAGTCCTTCGCCCGTGATGCCATCCAGCGCGCGCCAGCGAATGTTCTTCACCGTATAGTTCTCGGCGTTGGCAATAGTGCCGTCGTGTTTGAGCGATGAGACGATTTCGATATCGATCTCGGCTTCTCGCGGGTCGACCGCACCGATGTATGTCCGAAACCGTTCGCGATTCGATTTCACGCTCTCGGCGTACGCTTCGGGGCTGCTGAAATCCCGCTGCCACATCGCCGCGCGGCGTTTCGGGGAATCGGCAATCTCACGCAAGGCAAATTCATCGATCCCGGCGACCATCACTTCATCCAGCGGCTTTTCGAGCGTCAGTTTTTTCGTTCCCTCAATCACCACGGGAGTCGTCGCCACCTGCGCGAGGTTGGCGTAGACGAGAACATTGTCGTAGTTGCCGGTGTCGTCGAAGGTGCCGATCCCGACTTGTCCGCTGGTGAAGGTCTTGTCGACGGCGGTCATCACCGGGTTTTCCATGTCGTCAAAATAAATCTTGATCTCGCCCGATTCGACGTTTCGCACCACGCGAGCATGATGCCAGTTGTCGTCCCAATCGGTCCCAGCGGTACTCGTCAGCGAAATCTTTTTCCGCGGAGCGCCGTTGACGATGAAAATCTGATTGGCGTGATCGTCGGCCTGCTTGCCGAAATGCACATAGTACAGATGCGAGTCGTCCTGATAACCGAAGAACAGGCACATGTCGCGGTGACCGTAATCGGGAATCGTCGACTGCAATTGCACGTCGAGGACAAAGTCCCCCACATACACATTTTTCACAAGAGCCCGATGAAACGGCGAGCGGACTTCGGGATTGAAACTGCTCTTCTTCTCGAATTGATTGATCAGGCCGTTTTCATCTTGCCGGCCGAGTCTCCAGACCGCCGGGTCGGACATCGACCAGTTCACCGTATCGCCCGACTCGAAATCGTCGTGAAAGACGAGCGACATCCCCGCCAGTTCCGGTGCGGGGGGTTGCTTGTCGAACGGCGTGCGGTCGCTCTGGGCGACGCTCGAAGTCGTCATCCATCCGCCAAGCAGCATTCCGAGAATCGCCGAACCGATCAGACTCTTCGATACATTCATGGTGAGTTTCCTGGAGGATATAACGTGAATTCAAGTTCGATAGCTTGCCGCACCCGATTCAATCCGTATTGAACACCGGATCGCGCGAGGAAACAAGCAATACGAGGCACAACTTCCCCGTCGTTGTGTAATCCCGCTCAGGCGTTCTATAATCAGTGTGATCCCGCCTTCGGAGAATTGATCGCTCTTCAACTGACAGACTCGAGGATTTCATCATGACGCATTCCAATTTTCATATTTGTTCGCGACGGCAACTGTTGACCCACATGCTCGGCGGGGCCGCAGGATTAGCGTTCTTCAATACCATCGGACAACCTTGCCGGGCCGACGACAAAAAGCCGCTCTACGAAATTTCGCTCGCCGAATGGTCGCTGCATAAGACCCTCTTTGGCGGCAAGCTCGACAACCTCGATTTCGCAAAGACCTCGAAAAACGATTTCGGCATCGATGCCGTCGAATACGTCAACCAGTTTTTCAAGGACAAAGCCAAAGATCAGGATTATCTCACCGAACTCAAGAAACGCGCCGATGGTGAAGGTGTTAAGTCGCTGCTGATCATGATCGACGGCGAAGGACATCTCGGCGACGCTGACGACGCGAAACGCACGCAGGCGGTTGAAAATCATTACAAGTGGGTCGAAGCGGCGAAGTTTCTCGGCTGTCATTCGATCCGCGTCAATGCCGCCAGTTCGGGCGGTTACGAAGAACAGGTGAAACTCGCCGGCGATGGTCTCCGCCGGCTCGCCGAGTTCGGCGATCAGCATGAAATCAACGTCATCGTCGAAAATCACGGCGGGCTCTCCTCAAACGGCGCCTGGCTCGCCGAAGTGATGAGGACCGTCGATCATCCCCGCATGGGGACGCTCCCCGACTTCGGCAATTTCAATCTCGGCAACGACAAGGAATACGACCGCTATCAGGGAGTCGAAGAACTCATGCCCTTCGCCAAAGCCGTCAGCGCGAAATCGCACGATTTCGACGAACAGGGAAACGAAACCCACACCGATTATGTCCGCATGATGAAGATCGTTCTCGCTGCCAAATATCACGGCTACGTCGGTATCGAATACGAAGGTTCGAAGCTCGACGAACCGGCCGGGATCATCGCAACGAAAAAGCTGCTCGAACGAGTCCGCGAAGAGTTGAGTTGAAAAGGCGTTTACCATAGAGACTCAGAGGTCAACGAGAATACGAAAAGAGTGGTCCGCAGATTTAAGAGAAGACAGTTCAACACCGAGGCATATCGATTCAATGACAACGGCGTTCGTTTACTCCCTGAAACATCAACTGGAAAAGTTCGGTCAGGATCACGTCCTGCGCTTTCTGAACGAATGCACGTCGGACGAACGTTCGCAATTCCTTCAGCAACTCTCGGCACTCGATCTGGCCGAGTTGGCTGATGCATGGAAGCAAACGCAGTCCCCTGCTACCGCATCTTCCGAAGAATCTCCCGCCGCAAAAGCGCAGCGGGCGGAATCTCCGTCGACGCTCGTTCGACTTCCACAAACCGACCAACAACGACAAGAATGGGAAACCGCTCAGGAGGCCGGTCGAAACATTCTCGCACGCGGCGAAGTCGGCGTGATGCTCGTCGCGGGGGGACAAGGAACCCGTCTCCAGTTCCACAAGCCCAAGGGGATGTATCCGATCGGCCCGGTGAGCAACGCGACATTATTCCAGATCCTCGCCGAGCAGGTGCTGGCCCGTTCGCGGGCGCTTGGCGTCGCGATTCCGTATTACATCATGACGAGCGATGCCACGCACGCCGAGACCGTCGAGTTCTTCGAACAGCACCAGTTTTTCGGATTGCCCACCGACGCCGTCCGCTTTTTTCAGCAGGGGACGATGCCCGCCCTTGATGCCGAAACGGGGGAAATTCTGCTGTCGAGCAAATGCGAGATCTCCGCCAGTCCCGACGGTCACGGCGGAATGATCCGCGCTCTCAAGAAAACCGGAACGCTCGCCGACATGCAGCAACGAGGACTTCGTTACCTTTATTATCATCAAGTCGACAACCCAACCGCCATCGTCTGCGACCCGGTGTTTCTCGGGTTTCATCAGCAAAGCGAGTCGGAACTCTCAACCAAAGTCGTCGCAAAACGCTCTGCCACCGAAAAAGTCGGCCTGCTCGTCGAAGTCGATGGGAAAACGCAGATTATCGAATACAGCGACATGCCCGCGGAACATTTGCAGCAGACCGACGCACAAGGTCGCCTGAAATTCTGGGCAGGGAACACGGCGATTCATCTTTTCAATGTCGACTTCCTCGCTCGACTGACCGAATCCGCCGATGCGCTCCCCTTTCACATCGCCCACAAACCGGTCCCCTATGTCAATGAGCGAGGGACGCTCGTGAAGCCCGACGAACCGAACGCGATCAAACTCGAACGCTTCATTTTCGATGCCCTGCCCCTCGCGAAGAAGGCGCTCGTCCTCGAAGCCAATCGCGCGCGCGAATTCAATCCGGTGAAAAATCAGATCGGCGACGACTCGCCCATAACCTGTCGAGCGGCGATGACCGCTCTCCATGCGGCATGGTTGAAACAAGCCGGCATAAAGATCGCAAGCGATGCTATGGTGGAGTTAAGTCCCCTCTGGGCGATCGATGAAGTGGAAGTCCAAAGCCGCGCATCGGAAATCAATGAAATCAGTCAACCGACGTATCTAACAGAAACCTAATCGAAAGGTTAGCCGCGACGCGCAGGGTCGCCGTAGCGGAGCGCGTTTTTCCAAATATCAGAAAGTCCATATGCTGCACGCAGTCGTGATGGCGGGAGGGTCGGGGACGCGGTTCTGGCCGGCGAGTCGCAAGGCCCTCCCCAAGCAATTCTTAAAGCTCAGCGGAAACCGCTCGCTCCTGCAAGGAACGCTCGATCGCGTTTCGTCGATCATTCCCCCCGCTCGGCAATGGGTCGTCACCAACCCCAGCCTCGCCGCCGAGACCGCACGGCAACTCCCCGATCTCTCCACAGAGCAGATCATTCTCGAACCGTGCGCCCGCAACACGGCCCCGGCGATCGGACTGGCGGCGATACATCTGATGTCCGTCGATCCCGACGCCGTTATGCTTGTGCTCCCCGCCGATCATGTCATCTCGCCCGATGAGGTTTTCGTGCAAGCGGTGAACGACGCCGTTTCGATTGTTGGAGACGATCCCAACCGACTGGTCACATTTGGCGTCGTACCTACCTTTCCCGCGACCGGGTTCGGGTACATCGAACGAGGCGACAAACTCGCGAAGGACTCGCCCGCCTTTCGCGTGGCGTCGTTCCGCGAAAAACCCAATGAACCGACGGCGACGGAATACGTGAAGACCGGGAATTACTACTGGAATTGCGGCATTTTCGTCTGGATGGCCGATCGCATTCTCCGTTCGTTTGAGCAGCACGAGCCGGGTATCGCCGAGCGACTGGAGTCCATCGCGATGTCGATCGGCGATGATGACTATGACGACGTGCTGATGCGCGAGTTCCCCGCAATGAAATCGATCAGCATCGATTACGCCATCCTCGAAAAGTCCGATTCGGTCGCCGTCGTCCCTGCTCCGTATGCCTGGGACGACGTCGGGAGTTGGGGCGCGATCGCCGAACTGCAATCGCCCGACAAGGACGGCAACACCATCCGCGGCGCGCACGCCGGCTTGAACACGCGCAACTGCATCATCTGCGGCGACGAGGCACATCTCATCGCCACGCTCGGCGTCACCGACTGCATCATCGTCCACACGCCCGATGCCACTTTGGTTGCCAACCGCAACGATGAGCAGGCGATCCGGCAACTCGTGACTTTGATGGAGGAGCGCGGCTATGAGCGATTCCTCTGAGTCCCACGGCCCGACCGACAATTCACAACTCGCTCCCGACGTGCTCCCCTTCGGTCGGTTGCTCGCCCTCGATTTCGGCACGAAGCGGGTAGGACTCGCGGTTTCGACTCCGGAGCAGACGATTTCCAGCCCAATCGAAACCTACACCCGCCGCAGCCCGCAGGCCGACGCCGAGTATTTCAAGTCGGTGATCCGCAACTACGGCATCGTGGGGATCGTGGTCGGCCTGCCGAAGCACATCAGCGGCGAAGAAGGAGGCAAAGCCCGCGAAGCCCGCGAGTTCGGCGAATGGATCCGCCAGATCACCTCCCTGCCGCTCGTGTATTGGGATGAACGCTACTCGTCATCGATCGCCGAAGACTACCTCCTCGCCGCCGAACTGACGAAGAAGAAGCGCAAGGCCTTCATCGACCAAGTTGCGGCCCAAGTGTTTTTGCAGAGTTATTTGGAGAGGAAGAAGGGGAACGGAAGTTGAACGCTCACCCGCTCCACCGTGTGCGATCCAGCGTCCGGTAGTTAATCGCTTCGCTCAAATGCGCCGCGGTGATCGCGTCGCTGTCGTCCAGATCGGCGATCGTGCGGCTGACTCGCAGGATCTTATCGTGGGCGCGGGCCGATAGGCCCATTTCTTCCATCGCGGCTTTGAGAAGTCCCGAGGCGTCGGCGTCGAGGGGGCAGTGTTCGCGGATTTGCCGCGGGGCCATTTTGCCGTTGAGCGTGTTCGATTTGCCGCCGAAGCGTTGCGACTGGCGGATTCTGGCTTTCAGAACCTGCTCGCGCATGTCGGCACTCGATGAACCGCTGCGGCGGTCCGAGAGTTCGGCGAATGGAACTGCGGGGACTTCGATATGAATGTCGATCCGGTCGAGCAGCGGGCCGCTGATCCGAGAGAGGTATTTTTCGATCTGCATCGGCGTGCAATGACAATGCCGGCGCGGGTCGCCGCGAAATCCGCACGGGCACGGATTCATCGCCGCCACCAGCATCACATTCGCCGGGAACGTGACGCTGCCGACGGCGCGCGAGATGGTGACGCAGCCTTCTTCAAGCGGTTGCCGCAAGACTTCCAGTGTGCGTCGATCGAACTCAGGGAGTTCGTCGAGAAACAACACGCCGTTATGCGAGAGGCTGATTTCGCCCGGCGTGGGGGTGCTGCCGCCGCCGACTAAACCCGCTTGCGAAATCGTGTGATGCGGCGAGCGAAACGGGCGGTTGAGCAGCAGCGAATCTCCCGGTGACAACCGTCCCACGGCGCTGTAAATGCGCGTCGTCTCGACGCTCTCTTCCTGTGAGAGCGACGGCATCACGGTTCCCAATCGCGAGGCGAGCAATGTTTTGCCGGTCCCAGGGGATCCGATCATCAATAAATGGTGTGAGCCGGCGGCGGCGACAGTCACCGCTCGCTTGGCGAATTCCTGGCCTTTGACGTCGGTGTAGTCGACGAGATACTGGCTGTGCTGATCGACGTAGTCGCTCCACTGGAATTTGGCGGGTTCGATGTCGAGGGCTTCGGAGAGAAAGCCGACCGCCTCCGTCAGCGAACCGACGGGGATGATTTCGAGACCGGCGACAACTGCCGATTCGGAGGCGTTGGCGACGGGGACGATGATTCCCGTGAGTCCCTGCTTTCGCGCGGAGAGCGCCATCGAGAGCGCCCCTTTCACCGGGCGAAGCATGCCATCGAGCGCCAACTCGCCGATGGCGGCGTATGAGTTCAATCGCGTCGATGAGAATTGGCCGCTCGCCGCGAGAACGCCGAGAGCGATCGGCAGGTCGAACGAAGCGGCATCCTTGGGGAGATCGGCGGGGGACAAGTTCACGACAATGCGGTCGATGGGGCGATGATAGCCGCTGTTGACGATGGCCCGTTCGATGCGATGAATGCTCTCCTTGACGGCGGCTTCGGCGAGTCCCACGAGAATCGTCTTGGGGAGGGCGGCGGGAGAGATGTCGACCTCGACCTGCACTGAGTGGGCATCAATGCCGAACAAAGAAAATGTGTGCAGTTGTGCCAACATGTTACAGGCCCGGATATGTGAAACTTACTTTGGACATTCGTCATTCGGATTTCGTCATTTCCCTTCGCGGTGTGCAAGCGTATCATTTTGACGAAAAGCGTGTACGAAATGCAAGTCGCTTGTCCCTCAGTGAGTCAATTGCTAACGTGGAATACCTATGATTGAGATGACGAACATGATCGACTTCATGTGGCTTCTGCACAACAAAACTGGAAAGGACTGCTGTCCCGATGGAAAAGCCCCAATGGCGATCGACAACGATCCTTTCGGTGAAACATCAGGGGAAAATCGCCGTCGGCGGAGACGGCCAGGTCACCTACGGGACCACGATTCTCAAGCACGATACGCGAAAAATCCGCTGGATTCTCGAT
>JBJXGP010000172.1:0-3976 GCA_046160425.1 Planctomycetaceae bacterium | reverse complement strand
ACGCCCTTCCCAAAGCCTCAGAGCGTGCCACCCCCAATGTTGTTTCAAACCGGCTCGCGACCCGATTTTTATTCTGTCTGTATGTTGCCGGGGCCTTGGTGGATATGATGTATGATGCGGTATCGATCTCGAAAAATCGCATGCGACGATTTAGCGACCCGCATGGTGAACTCGAACGTATAATCGGTTTTGCAGAATAGCGGAAGATGAAGGCGGTGTTGAAACCGCCGCAATTCCTAATGATATCCGAATTCTGTCAGCGACTTCAGCAGGAAGAACGACCACAACATATGTTAGTTACTCATGAAATCGACGGCGTATTGCTGCATCTGGCGACTCCCGATCGTTCCGAGGGGAACTGGATCGGACAACAGGAAATCCTCAAGCAGTTACTCGCGTGCTGGCTGGTCCTCGACCCGCGAGACTTGCCGTTGACGCCGCGGCTGGTCGGGACTCCGGGGATCGGCAAGACGACGCTTGCGATCTCGGGGGCAAGGACGCGACAGCAATCGCTGTATATTTATCAATGCACCGCCGATACCCGTCCCGAGGATCTGCTGGTGACGCCCGTTATTTCCGAAAAGGGGAAAATCGCCTATCACGCATCTCAGATGGTAACGGCAATGATTCAAGGGGGGATCTGCATTCTCGATGAGGGAAACCGGATGAACGAAAAGTCGTGGGCCAGCCTGGCTCCGCTTTTGGATCATCGCCGCTACGTCGAGTCGATTGTTGCGGGGATTACGATTCCCGCGCATCCCGATTTTCGCTGCGCGGTGACGATGAACGACGACGAGTCGACGTTCGAGATTCCCGATTACATTCTCAGCCGGCTTCAGCCCACGCTGACGCTCGGGCACCCCAACCGCGACGATGAAAAGGCGATTTTGAGTTATCATCTGCCGTTTTCCAACGACGAGATGTTGAACCTGACGGTCGAATTTTTACAGCAGGCGCACGATCTCAAGTTGAATTTTTCGACCCGCGACGGAATCAACGTGCTGCGGTACGCACTCAAGCGGATCAGCGCCGATCCGGAACACCCCATGAGCAAAGACGCGGCCTGGCGAGAATCGCTGACCAACTGTCTGGGGTTGGAAGCGCTCGATCTGAATCGACTCGCCGAAAATCGTTCGCGAACGCTGGGAGGCGACGTCGTTTCGATGGGCCTGGGAGACTTCTTCTTCAATCCCAACGATCCCTTGCATCCCGATTACGATGCACAAGCCGACGATTTGGACGACGACCTCGACGATGACGATGATGATTTCGAAGGCGATCCAGACGACGAAGACGATGACGAGTAGAATTCGGAGCGGGGTCCGTTTATTTTTTCAACGATGAAACGCGGCGAACATTCAGAATCGAAATCGATGATCCACGAATGCCTCCAACTGAGTCCCCGCATCGCGGTCCTGCCGGTCATCAACGGCAGCGGTGACGTCGCCGTCGAGGTTCGCCGGCAGTTGCTGTTGCATCCGTGCGATTGCCTCGCGATCCCGCTGCCGCCGTCGTTTCAGCGCGACGTCGAGCACGGCGTGCGAATTTTCCCCGCGATCACCGCAGTCCTGCAGGAAGAGCCGGGCGAGTATTCCGTCGAAAGTGAGTCGGCACGTTACGAAGAACGAGACTCGGAATTCGACGACGAAGCGGACGCCGATGCCCATGCCGACAAATCGTTCAGTTACGTGCCGATCGATCCTTGTCAGCCGGTGATTGCGGCGATCCGGTTTGCGATTCAGGAGCGGATACCTCGGGCGTTCATCGATCTGGAGACCGCGCGATTTCGATCGGGGATACCGGTCTTTCCCGATCCTTATGCACTCAAGAAAATCCCGCTGGAAAAGTTCGCCGCCGCGGTCTTGCCCGCGCTGCAAAAACCTGCGCCCGGTCAGCCGCTGGATCGCGTGCAATGGATGGCGCAGCGCCTGCGGAAGCTGGAAAAGAAGTATCGCTCGATCATTTTTATCTGTTCGTTGTCCGATTGGCCCTGGATCAAGGATGCCTATTTCGAGAACGTCGAGAGAGAGATCGAACCCGATGACGTCGAAGACACGGCGCTGCACGAAGTCCGTGCGTCGACGCTGATGTTTTTTACGGGCGAGTTGCCGTACATAACCGGCCGCTACGAACAGGCACGCGAGGATCTGGATAACGACGAGAACTTGTCGATCGACGGCATCAAGGATTTACTCCTGGAATCGCGCAATCGTTACGAAACCGATCTCAAGCACCAGGCGCTGAAGATCACTCCCTTGCTGTTATCTCAGTATCTCAAGTACGCGCGGAATCTGTCGCTCGTCGAACGGCGGATGACCCCCGATCTATACACGCTGATCGTCGCCGCCCAGCAGATGGTGGGAGATCAGTTCGCGATCCATCTCGCGCAGACCGCACGCGAATATCCTTACGAGTTCACGCTGGACCTGCCGAAGCTGGAGATGGGGATCGGCGTCGGGCGTTTGATGCCGTCTGGAGACGTCGTCAAGCTTTACAGCCGGTTGCCCGGTCCCCCGGTGACATGGCGCAAGTGCGAGCTTCGTCCCCGCCCGCCGAAATGGCAGACGGAGCGCTGGCAGATGAAGTGGAATCCGTATCGCCAGTGCAGTTGGCCTCCCGAAGATTCGGTGATCGAAAAATTCCGGACGCACGTCAAGGATCACGCCTTGCAGATGCTGGGAGCCGACCTGGCGCGGACCGAGAAATTCAGCACGAGTTTCATGGATGGCCTCGACATCCGCGAAACGTTGCGGAACTGGCACACGGGAGATTTGTACGTGAAAATTTGCCCGCCGACGCGCGGCGGGCTCGATTGCGTGATCATGCTGTTCGATTCCCCCGCCGATCCGCGCGATTATCCCTGGCGCATGACGTGGCAGGCCGAGCATCACGATGAATCGACGCTGGCGTTCTTTGCCACGAATTTTCACTCGGAGATGGTCGGACCGGGTATCGGTCAGGCGTGTTACGGCGGAAGCTTGTTCCTGTTTCCCCCCCGCGATATTCCCGATATCTGGCACGACCCGCGGCTCGATTTCGCGAACACTCTGGAAGAACGCCTGATCGCCGCCGCCTCTCTGCACAGTGGCGAACGCCATGTGGCTTTGCTGAGTTCGGGACCACCCGGGCTGGCGTGGAAGCGTATCGCTCAGAAGTTTCGCAAGAAGATCATTCACGTGCCGATGAATCGCTTCAGTCAACAGATGATTCAGCAGATGCGAATCTTTCACGTCCTCAACGGCCGGGAAGTCCGCAGCTATGCGGCGAACTTTATTCGCCGGGTTTGAAAATTCTTAGAATCAGATCGACGAAATTGCCATTTCGGTTTCCGCAAGTATACAATGCGGCCTGATACTAATTTGTTCCCAAGCTCCGCTTGGGAACAAGAGTCCTCGAGAGCTTCCGCTTTGCCAATAGTCGATTGACGTTTCACACACTGGCGGGCAAGCCGCCAGTGCCACCCGGCAGAAGTTCGTATTGGGTTTGAGGGATAACACCCCTCATAAGGAAAAGTCTTCCATGAATAATCTGCTGATGTTCTCGGTCTTGCCTTTGCTCGCGGCTCAAATTGAAGATATCCTGACGATCGTCGGATACGCGATTCTAGCCGTCGTCGGGTTGGCGTTTCTCGTATTTCTTGGGTTGTTCGCCAAGTATTTCAAATTGTGGATACGCGCGTATTTCACCAAAGCACGCATCGGCCCGTTTTCCCTCGTGTCGATGTCGCTGAGCAAGATCCAACCTGATGTTATCGTCGACACCAAAGTGATGGCCGTGCAGGCGGGACTGACCGATATCACGACCGAAGCCCTGGCGGCCCATTTTCTTGCGGGAGGAAATGTCCGGCGAGTGGTACAGGCGATGATCGCCGCGCACCGGGCAAGAATCGAACTGAACTGGGATACCGCGGCGGCGATCGATCTCGCCGGTAGAAACATCGTCGAAGCGGTGCAGACGAGCGTCGATCCCAAAGTCA
>JBJXGP010000171.1:0-4997 GCA_046160425.1 Planctomycetaceae bacterium | reverse complement strand
CCGAAAAAGCTTCATTGCGATACGGATTTGTTTCGGGTGGTTTGGCCGCCAACACGACGATCGAAGTTTCGGGTGCCAAGGGAAATCAGGTCGTATTTCTCGGTGCCACCAGCGATCTGGATACCGTGCTCGACGCCATCAATTCGGCCGACGATATCACCGGTGTGGCGGCAGTGAAAACTGACGCGGTTGCCGGCGCGATGACGTTCGAACCCGGCGTGAATGCCAACGATGGCGTGATCATGACTGATGCTCGCGTGACCGGCGATCAAGGGGTGTTTACGCAGGCGGTCAAAGTGGTGTTCACCTCCAGCGTGGGTGCTACGCTGTCGGTTTCCAAGGCCTCCAGCGCCACATCGATCACGATTACGGTCGAATTGGCGACCACTGGTCTTGGTGTCGTCACTTCTACCGCGACGCAGGTTGCCACGGCCTTGAACACCGACGCCGACAGCAAAGACCTGATTTCGGCAGCCGCTCAAGGGACCGGGGCAGGAACGTCGGCCACCAACGCCAAGACAACCATTACGGGTGGGGCGGATGCTTACCTGACAATGTCCAGTTCGGATTACGGAGCTTCGCAGTTCGTTGACGTCAACGTCCTTTCGGGTACATTTGCAACGACTCTCGACGGTTCGACCGCAGCCAATCGCGATACCGGTGTCGATATCGGCGTGAGAATCAACGGGCAACAGGCTCAGGGTAATGGGTTGACCGCCTCGGTCAAGAACGCCACGCTCGATGCTTCGTTATCGTTCACGGAGGCGGCCAATACCGCCAGCAATACGGCCACGGTAACGATTACCGGTGGTGGTTCGCTGTATCAGATCGGTACCGAAGCCAACGCAGCCGGTCAGATCGGCATCGGCATCGACGCCATCAATACGGCCCGTCTGGGTGGCGTCAGCGGTAAGTTGTACGAACTGGGATCGGGTGCGGGTAAGAGCCTCTTGGACGTCGGTCCGGCGGTCACCGGGGACGACCTGGTTTCGATCATCGATGAGTCCATCTCGAAAGTGTCAACTCTTCGCGGCCGGCTGGGGGCTTTGCAGAAAAACGTGATCGACACCAATATCTCGGTGTTGGGCGTCGCTTTGGAAAACATCTCCGAAGCCCGCAGCCAGATTATTGACACCGACTTTGCCGAAGAAACCGCCAGTTTGACGCGAGGCCAAATCCTCAGTCAGGCCGGTATCTCGGTGCTGTCGATTGCCAATCAGAATCCGGCCCAGGTGTTGTCGCTGCTCGGTTAATCCTTCCTGAAAAGGAAGATTCCGACTGGCGAAATTTGAATCAACGCACGAGGGACACACGGCGTGGTCGCTGCAAGGCACCACGCCGTGTTCGTGTTAAGAGGCCACCAATCCCCGTCGCCATGTGACCCCGCCTACGAGAAAAAGGACTCACGTTCTGACGACGTGAGTCCTTTTTAATTTGAGTGCCGGAGGAGGGACTTGAACCCACACGACCGTTAAGGTCACTGGATTTTGAATCCAGCGCGTCTGCCAGTTCCGCCACTCCGGCGCACTCATGACCGCTTGATTCAAGGGCCTTGAATCCATAAGTCAAGCTGTGGCGACAGGGTAATATGATGCCGAAAATCATTGCCGTCAAGGGAGTTGGCGCTTCGACTTCCAGGTGAGCGTTATTTTCCCGCGTGAATGGCGACTGCACTGCCGATTCTTGGCGCCGAGAATTGATAGCCCGACACAACATCGGGCATTGGTGTTCGGCGAGCGGCCGCATTTCGGTGGGCTGCCGAAGATCCTTTTGGGGAGGGATTGAATTTTTAGGCAAGACTTGCCGGAAAAATGGATAAACGGGGTGAACAAAACGGGCTGGTCCGATCCGAGACCATTGAGAAGGGAGTCAGAACTTGTCGGTGGGTGCGTCCCACTACCGATAACAGTTCCATCAGTCATGGTCATGAGTTCGATGCTGCGCGGGGAGAGTTTTTCTTGGCGCGGTCATCCGACGGCGGTCCGGCATTCGGGCCTCGTTCTAAAGAACATTGCAAAAAGGGGGCGGTGATGGGGTTAACCTCTGCACTGAACACGTCGTTGAATGGTTTGTCGTTAAACGAAGTCTCCATCGACGTATTGGGGAATAATATTGCCAATGCGGGAACGAACGGCTTCAAAGCGTCGCAAGTCCTGTTTACGACGCAATTGGCGCGTACCATCAGCGTCGGTTCTCGCCCCGGCGGAGACAACGGCGGCACCAACCCGCGCCAGATCGGGTTAGGTTCATCGACGGCGGCCATTGTGAAAGACTTCACGCAGGGGGGAATCACCAACAGCACCAGCCCGTCCGATCTGGCCATTCAAGGGGATGGCTTTTTCATTCTCACCGGTCCCGAAGGGGATACCTACAGCCGAAACGGCAACTTCAATCTGAACCAGGATAACGTCTTGACGACGGCAACCGGCTCGAAAGTGCAAGGTTACCTGGCCGATTTCGACACGTTCACGTTACCCGATACCAAGGTACTCGGTGACATTGAAATTCCGTTAGGACTGTTGAACGCCGTTCAGGCGACCAGCAATGTCGATCTCAGCGGTTCGCTGCGAACGACGGACGAAGCCGTCAGTGGAACGCAAGGGTCGCTGATTTTCACCCGGGCCTTCACGGATACTTCCGGCGGGGCCGCAGCGACCGATCCCATCGATGCCTCGACGTTGCTGAGTTCGGTCTTTATCGATGGCAGCAGCACCCCCTTGTTCAGCGTGGGGGACGTCATCGAATTCACGGGACGCAAAGGTTCTCGCGCGCTGGAAACTCAGACATTCCGCAGCACCGAAACCACCAGCCCCGGTGAAGTCACCGCCACTTCGACCGTCGGCGATCTGTTGGCCTATCTGCAAGGGGCGCTGGGCATCGCGACGCAGGCCGACGATTCGACCATTCCCGATGATTCGACCGGCGATGCCATCGGCGATGGCCCCGGCGTCACCGTCAATGCCGCGGGAGAGATACAAATTCTGGGAAATGCCGGTCTTCACAACGATATCGATCTCTCGCTGGGGGACATGTCGATTAACGACGTCGAAATCGATCTCGGATTCGACAAAGCCCAGGAATCGATCGGTGAAAGTACCGTCGTCGATTTCCCGGTGTTCGACTCACTGGGCCAGCAGGTGAATATCAAATTCACCACGCACCTCGAAAGCCGCGATGACACTTCGACGACCTACCGCTACATCGTTGAAACCGATGGCGACGCCGGCCTCGATACGATGATCTACACCGGAGTGGTCGTATTCAACAGCGAAGGGAGCGTCGACGACGAAGGAACATTCATCGTCTCCATCGATCGCGCCAATGCAGCTTCGACGCTGCAATTCGAAGTCGATCTGTCGAATCTGACCGGCATCGTGGCGCTCAATTCATCGAGCTTCCTGCAGTTGCAATCGCAGGACGGCAGCGCGCCCGGCGCACTCACCAATTTCGTGATCGATGAATCGGGCACGATCAACGGCGTCTTCAATAACGGAATCATTCGCACGCTGGGGCAAATCCCCCTCGCCCGCTTCTCGAACGCCCAGGGATTGCTGGAAGCGGGAGTCGGCTCGTATCGGGAAGGGGTCGCCTCGGGACCGGCTCAAGTTGTGACCGCCGGCGACAACGGCATGGGAACGATCCGCGCCGGTGCCGTCGAGTTGTCGAATACCGACATCGGCCGTTCGCTGGTCGATCTCATCGTCTCGGCCACGAACTACCGCGGCAATGCGCGAGTGATCAGTTCGGTCCAGCAATTGGTCGATGAACTTCTGGTCTTGGGTCGATAACCGATCTGACATTCAGGAGAGATAAACAGTGATCAAGCTGACGCGATTAAACGGAGACGAATTTGTCGTCAACGCCGCGATGATTCAATTCGTGGAAAGCCGGCCCGATACGTTCGTCACGCTCACTTCGAACGAACGACTGATCGTTAAAGAGTCGACGATGGAAGTGGTGCAGCGAGTCATGGCTTATGCCCGCTTTGTGCGGCTGACTCCTGAATTCGGGAGCGCGAAGGGCTGATCCATGGAAAAGGGACTCATCGGCGGATTCTTCTTCGGGATTTTCGTCGTTCTGTATTCGATCTGGATCGCACCGGGCGCTACCTTCGGGGCCTTCCTCGATATGCCTTCGGTGTATATCGTGTTCGGCGGGGCATTTTCGTGCTTGATGATGGCGTTTCCCCTTCGCAATGTGATGCAGTTACCCAGAATTTTCCTGAAAGCATTCTTTCCGAAGCCTGCGCAAATCGCACCGGTGATCGCCCAGCTCGTCAAATTCGCCGAAGTCGCCCGACGCGACGGCATCCTCGCGCTCGAAAGTCAGGCGGGTGAAATCCGCGATCCGTTCATCCTGCTGGGAATTCAGATGGCGATCGACGGCACCGATGCCCAGATGATTGAAAGCATCATGCGCACCGAAATGGAAACGATTGCCACCCGTCATAAAATCGGAAAGGCGATGCTCGATACGCTGACCAAGTACGCCCCGGCGTTCGGCATGATCGGAACGCTCGTCGGCCTCATCATCATGCTGGGAAACATGGACGATCCCGCGGCGATCGGTCCCGGCATGGCGGTCGCCTTGTTGACGACGCTGTATGGCGCGGCGCTCGCGAACATGCTCTGCAACCCGGCAGCCGACAAGCTGGCGTTCTACAGCAAACGCGAATGGGAAGTCCGAGAAGTGATCGTCCGCGGAATTCTGGCGATTCAAGACGGCGATAACCCGCGCGTGCTCGAACAGAAGCTTTCGACGTTCCTTTCTCCGGCTGAGAAAAAGGCTCTGGCGAAAGCGGCCGCCTGATCTTCGGAGACCACATTCATGGCAACGCCCGAAGATGATGCTCCCGCCGGTGCCCCCGAATGGGTGGTCACTTACGGTGATATGATGTCGCTGTTGCTGACGTTCTACATCATGCTCGTCTCGATGAGCGAGATGAAAGATAATAGTAACGGCAAGCTCCGCGCGATGATGGATTCCATGACGAAATC
>JBJXGP010000170.1:0-10299 GCA_046160425.1 Planctomycetaceae bacterium | reverse complement strand
CATCGCCATCAGTCTCGACGACGATGACGAACTGATCGAAGTGGCCATCGTCTCGGCGAACGATGACGTGCTGCTCGTCACCGCATCGGGAATGTCGATCCGGTTTTCGCAGTCGGATGTCCGCAGCATGGGCAGAAACACTCGCGGCGTGCGGGGAATTTCGTTGAAGAAAGGGGACTGCGTCATCGGCATGGCGATCGCCCATCCCGAAATGTGTCTGCTGACCGTCTGCGAAAACGGTTACGGCAAGCGCACGTTCTTCGGAACCATAGACGACCTCGAAGCCGAAACCGCGACGGGGATTGTCCCGGAAGTTACATCCGATATCGATGCCCTCGATCCGAATGCCGAACCGGTCGACGAGGTCGTCGATGAACCGGAAGTCGCCGAAGCGGAGGAAGAGGGCGACAACGGAGGCGAAGAAACCCTGAGAGGCAACATGCATTACCGTCGGCAACGGCGTGGTGGCAAGGGGATTCGCGATATCCGGACGTCGGCCCGCAATGGCCGCGTCGTCGATGCCGTCGGCGTGCATGAAGACGATGACATCCTGATGGTGACGGCGGTGGGTAAGATTCAGCGGATACGAGCAAAAGAAGTCAGTGTCGTGGGACGAAATACGCAAGGGGTCCGCGTGATTCGACTCGATGAAGGGGACTCGCTGGTCTCGATCGCCCGCATCCCCGCCGAGATCGTCGTGCCGGAATAGTACAAACTCTTTAGCGATTGTATCGTCATGAATTTCACTTCGATTCAATACGAGACAGACTGAACATGACAGCGAACGTTCGGGATTCATCTGATCCGGCATCGGAAACGACGGCAATCGGCAGCGCGGAGGAATTTCGCCCCCGCGTCGTGCTGGTGACCGGCGGCTGCGGTTTCATCGGCTCGAATTTCATTCGCTATCTGCTGCAAGTCCATTCAGACTTGTCGGTCATCAATCTCGACAAATTGACGTATGCGGGTAATCTCGAAAATCTCGCCGACGTCGCCGATCACCCTCGTTATCGCTTCATCCAGGGAGACATCTGCGACCGCGAACTGGTCAAAGGGGTTCTGGCGAACGAACTTCCATTCGGGAAAATAGACGCCGTCCTGAATTTTGCCGCCGAAAGTCACGTCGACCGCAGCATCATCGATTCGAGTCCTTTTGTGCGCACGAATATCATGGGGACGCAGGTCTTGCTCGATATCTGTCGCGAATCCGGCATCCCGCGGTATCTGCAGGTTTCGACCGACGAAGTTTACGGCAGCCTGGAGGCAACCGGATTTTTTACGGAAGAAACTCCGCTGGCGCCGAATAGCCCGTATGCCGCCTCGAAAACCTCCGCCGACTTGCTCGTGCGAAGTTATATTCACACGTTCGAGTTCCCGGCGATCATCACGCGCTGTTCAAACAATTACGGCCCCTATCAATTTCCCGAGAAGATCATTCCGCTGTTTATCGCCAATGCGATGGACGATCAGGCCTTGCCGGTTTACGGTGCGGGCCAGAACGTGAGAGACTGGATCCACGTACTCGATCACTGTCGGGGAATCGACGCGGCGTTACGACGGGGGCGCGTGGGGGAAGTGTACAACTTCGGGGGGGGCAACGAACTGACCAATCTCGATCTCACGTATCTGCTGCTCGACCTCATGGGGAAGCCGCGGACGCTGATCAAATACGTCAAAGACCGTCCCGGACACGATCTGCGCTATGCCATCGACAGCTCCAAGGCGAAATCGGCGCTGGGATGGCAACCTGCCGTTGACTTTCGTCACGGCCTCAAGACCACAATGGAATGGTATCAGCAGCATCAGGATTGGGTCTCTGGAATTCGCACCGGCGAATATCTCAAATATTACGATCGGCAATATGGTAATCGATGACCGCCGCCGGAATCGCAGTCGCGAAACACAATCATTTGTCACGATGAAGAATTGAGGCGAAAGAGAACATGCAACTGGTCATGGTGGGAACGGGATACGTCGGTCTGGTCACGGGAACATGCTTTGCCGAAAGCGGAAACGATGTGACCTGCCTCGACATCGACGAAAAGAAGATCGAAGAACTCCGCCGGGGCATCATCCCGATATACGAGCCGGGTTTGACCGAACTTGTGATCCGCAACAGCAAAGCCGGCCGGTTGAAATTCTCGACGAATTACGCCGAGTGCGTGCCGGGCGCGAAATGCGTCTTCATCGCCGTGGGGACTCCGCAAGGTGACGACGGTTCGGCGAATCTGACGAGCTTATGGAAAGTCGTCGAGTCGTTGTCGCAGCATCTTTCAAAAGAGGCCATCGTCGTGCTCAAGAGCACCGTCCCGGTCGGCACGAATCGCGAGACCGCCGACCGCTTGCAGAAGCTGACCGGACGGCGCGTCCACGTGGTGTCGAATCCGGAATTCCTCAAGGAAGGGGCGGCGATCGACGATTTCACCAAACCCGACCGCGTCGTGGTCGGCGTCGAGAAAAACGAAGTCGCCGAGGTCATGAAGGAACTCTACGAACCTTTTCTGCGCACCGAGCATCCGTTCCTGGTAATGAACTGGGAAAGCGCCGAAATGTCGAAGTACGTCGCCAACTGCATGTTAGCGACGAAAATCAGCTTCATCAACGAAATGGCAAACCTTTGCGAACGGGTCGGGGCCGACATCAACGACGTCCGCCGCGGCATCGGACACGATCAGCGAATCGGTTTCTCGTTCCTGTTTCCCGGCGTCGGGTACGGCGGCTCGTGTTTCCCTAAAGACGTGCGTGCTCTGATCGCCGTCGCAGAGCGGAACGGGCTTGCTCCGCGGGTCTTGCAATCGGTCGACAAGGTCAACGACGCGCAGAAGGAAGTTCTGTTCCAGAAGCTGCGGGTCCATTTTCACAACGAATTCAAGGACAAAATCGTTGCGATCTGGGGGCTGTCGTTCAAGCCGCGCACCGATGACATCCGCGAGGCCCCGGCTCTCGTGCTGATCGACCATTTACTGGCGGCGGGGGCGACTGTCCACGCACACGATCCCGTCGCGCTGGAAAACGTCCGTAAGATCTATGGCGACAAGATCGCGTATTTCGAGCATCACTACGATGCCCTTGCCAAAGCCGATGCGCTCTGTATCGTGACGGAGTGGAACGAATTTCGTAATCCCGATTTTTCCTACGTGAAATTCAAGATGAACACGCCGGTGATTTTCGACGGCCGCAACCTGTTTCATCCCCGGAAAATGCAGGAACTGGGGATCCATTACGAAGGAATCGGCCTGAGTACGCGGACCGCCGACATCGAATGATCGCACTCCAGACGTTTTTTCCCGTTCTTCGCTGGAAGCGCGACGTCGAGTTCGTATAATTCCTCAACGACAACGACATGGATAACGAAACCTTGCAGTTCACGCAGAGGAGTCTCGCGAATGGATCACGAAATCCGCACCGCATGTGAAGAAGCGATTCGACGCATCGTCCATCTACGAGACTCTCTTTGACTTGGCGGGAAAACAGCGACGGGTGGCCGAGATCGACGCGTTGATGGCCGCCCCCGGTTTTTGGGACAATCAGGAAAAAGCACAAGCTCTCGTCGCCGAGATGCGGCGGCTCGCTGCGACGATCAAGCCGCTCAACGACCTTGTGGTGGCATCCGACGACTTGCAGGCGCTCATGGAGCTTGTCGCGGAAGATCCGACGGGGGGTTCCGAAGCGGAACTGAAAGCCGGCCTCGAAACTCTGGGTCAGCAATTGTACGCCGCTGAGTTGAAGGCGAGCATGGCCTCCCCCGAAGATGCCGGTGGGGCGTATCTCGCGATTCAGGCCGGTGAAGGAGGGACCGATTCATCCGACTTCGCCGAGATGCTGCTGCGCATGTATCTGCGCTGGGCCGAGGAAAAGGGGCTCTCGACCGAACTCTTGTATCGCTCCGATGCCGAAGAAGCGGGAATCCGCAATGCGACGCTCGCCGTGCGCGGCGATTACGCCTACGGTTATCTCAAGAGTGAGACCGGAAACCATCGCCTGATTCGCATCAGTCCGTTCGATTCCGCCGGGCGCAGGCATACGTCGTTCGCCGCCGTCGACGTCACTCCCGAAGTGGAAGACCTCGGCGATATCGAGATTGAATGGGATAACGAAAAAATCATCCGCGAAGATACGTATCGCGCGGGAGGCGCAGGAGGGCAGCACGTCAACAAGACCGATTCCGCGGTTCGATTGACGCACTTCCCTTCGGGAGTCGTCGTCCAGTGCCAGAACGAGCGGAGCCAGCATAAGAACCGCGCGATGGCCCGCAAAATGCTGATCGCCAAACTGCATCAGTTGGAAGTCGAAAAACGCGATGCCGAACTGTCGGCGAAGCGGGGACAAAAATCGAAAATCGGTTTCGGCGGCGAAACGATTCGCAATTACGTGCTCCATCCCGAGCAATTCGTGAAGGATACGCGCACGGGACTCAAGACGAGCAATCCGCAGCACGTCCTCGACGGGAGAATCGATCCCTTCATCGAAGCCTACTTGCGCTGGAGTCTGGGTAACGAACCACCTTCCAACTAAATGCAGTCGGCGGTTTTCGTTGCCGTCAGGAGCATCGATCGATCATGGCTCCCCACGAACCGAACTTCGTCTCCCTCTCATCGTTGACGTCCGAAAGTCCGCCCGCCAATGTGGATCGTAATATTAGCAACGAGTCTGCGGACGAAAAAACAGCGGGGAGCGACGAGACTCGCTGCCGAATCGAAGGGATGCACTGCGCGGGTTGCGTGTCGAGAATCGAACAGGCCCTCTCGGCGCTTCCTGGAGTCGTCGGCGTCGAGGTCAATCTCCTCACCAACTCGGGACGCATTCGGCATGCGCCTCAACCCGTCGGGCCTGCGTGGGAAACGATGCGGCAGACAATCGAATCGCTCGGATACCGCGCCGAGATCCAGCAGCCCGACGACGATCGACGGGAATCCTTGGCATACGATCGCGAATTCGCAGCGTACAAGAAACGACTGCAAGTCATCGTCGGCCCCGCGCTCGTCGTCTTTCTCGTCAGCATGTTGCACGTTGAATTCCCCGGCGTGAATTTTCTCCTCTGGGCGCTGACGACCGTCGTGATGATCGGGGGAGGGACGCCGTTCATCGTCGCGGCGTACAAGCTCATGCTGCGATTCAGCGCCGACATGAATACGCTGATCGCCGTCGGGACAGGGGCCGCATATCTATCGGGTACGGTAAAACTTCTGGTCCATTGGACGAATACCGCCGGCTACGTGCTCAAACAGGAGGAAGTGGTTGCACATGGCATTGCCGGCGACTTCGAATCGGCGGCGATGATACTGCTCTTCGTGCTGTTCGGCCGCACGTGGGAACTCAAGGCCCGGCGGAATACGACCTCCGCGATCGCGCAGTTGATCGAACTCCAGCCGCTCGAGGCGCACGTGATGCGCGAAGGAAAAGAACTGACGATTCCGGTCTCTGAAGTCCGCTTGCACGAACACCTGCTCGTCCGACCGGGCGAGCGAGTTCCCGTCGATGGGACGATTCTTTCCGGTTCTTCGTATCTGGATGAATCGATGGTGACCGGGGAACCATTACCTGCCGCTCGCGGACCGGGTGACGCGGTGATCGGCGGTACGCTGAATCAGACCGGAAGTTTCGAGTTGCGGGCCGATCGCGTCGGCTCGGCCACCATGCTGCAACAGATGGTCGGCATGGTGCAGGATGCTCTCGGAACCAAGGCCCCGATCGCCCGTCTCGCCGACCGCGTGAGCGCATACTTCGTAACCGGCGTATTGCTGCTGGCCGGCTTGACGCTACTCTTCTGGTGCTGGTGGTCGGGTTGGAATCTGGCGTGGCAGATCGCGGTTTCGGTTCTGGTGATTTCGTGTCCGTGCGCCCTGGGTCTAGCGACGCCGACCGCCGTCGCGGTGGCGATGGGCAAGGCAGCCGAGTATGGCGTGCTGTTTCGCGACGGTGCCACGCTAGAAAGAGCACACCAGTTGCAGACGATCATGCTCGATAAAACCGGAACGTTAACGCAGGGACTCCCCGAAGTGGTCGCGATCCGTCCGGCTCGCGGCAGAGATGAATTACGACTCCTGCAATGTGCGGCGCAGGCCGAACGATTCTCAGAACATTCGCTGGGGAAGGCGATCGTGAAATTCGCCGCGGGTCGAGGCGTGACGATCTCCGATTCGTTTCCAGGCGAGACGATTCCCGGATTGGGAGTCCGCGTGCAACAGGGAGATAGAATTCTCCGCGCCGGCAGCCGGCAATTTCTGGAGCAAGCGGGAATCGCTGTCGAGATAGAATCTCATGCACTCGAAATCGAGCCGGGACACGTTGCCGTGTATGTAGCCAACGATGACAAATTCATGGGATCATTGGTATTGGCAGATGTCATTCGTCCCACGACGGCTTTCGCAATCGCCCGCTTGCGCAGTCTGGGAATGCGCGTGATGCTTCTGTCGGGAGATCAATCCGCTGCAGCGCGGGCAATCGCTCGTCAGGCGGGGATCGCCGAAACCGAAGTCTTCGCGCCGCTGCTCCCCGCGCAAAAAGCGGAGATCGTGCGCCAAGCCAAAACGAACGGCGAATGCGTGGCGATGGTCGGCGATGGGATCAACGACGCTGTGGCTCTCGCATCGGCGGATATCGGCTTTGCGATGGGAGCCGGCAGCGACATCGCTCGCCAGGCAGGGGGAGTGATTCTCGTTCGCAGCGGCGTCGAAGGGGTGGTCGTGGCGATCGAACTCGGGCGCAAAAGCTGGCAGATCATCCGGCAGAATCTGTATCTCGCCTTCGCTTACAACGTCGTGGGAATTCCGCTCGCGGCGGGGGTGTTGTATCCCGTGTTCCATCAGTTTCTCCCCCCGATGTACGCCGCCGCTGCGATGGCACTGAGCAGTTTGTCGGTGGTCGGCAATAGTTTGCGCCTCAGACGCTGGCAACCGTCGGGCGAGATTGTAGAATCAGGCGACTAACAACCTTTTACAAATTGGGTGGCACTGGCGGCTTGCCCGCCAGTGTGAGCGCGCAGACAATCCGCCAACAACTTTTTGAGAAAGCCACGAATCATGATCGTCCAAGCGCGAGGGAGTCGACGTTTAGACAATACCTGGATCGTCGATTGCAGAATGAAGAATATCATCGCACTCATGTTCGACGTGTCGCAGAGGTGGCGATGCTTGACCGCGACGTTGTTATTCCTCGCGTGCGCTGTCGGCTGTTCTGAAAACGCCAAGACAAAACCTGAAACCCCGGCGTCCGCCGCGACTCAGGAGACCAAGCCCTCGACGGAGGCGTCCGCACCAAAAGAATCAGCCGAGCAGAAAATTCCGCTCGACAAAGTTTCCATCGATCTGACTCCCGAAGAAATCTCTGCCGGGTGGATCAGCTTGTTCGACGGGGTTTCGTTATGGGGGTGGAGTCCCAACAGCGAGACCAAGTGGAGCGTCAGCGACGGTGCGATCGTCGCCGAGGCGGAGAATCCGCCGGGGATGCTGATGACGCTCGTGCCGTTCGCCGATTACGAGTTGCGCGCCGAAGTGAAACTCGCCAAGGGGGGGAACAGCGGATTGTTTCTGCGGACCGTCCGCAATCCCAAGGATCCCGCGGTCGATTGCTACGAACTCAACGTCTGCGATTCGCACCCGGCGTTTCCCACGGGGAGCCTCGTGGCCCGCGTTAAACCCGATCGCGAAGTCAAAGGGGACGACCGCTGGTTGCCGATCGAAGTTCGACTCGAAGGCGCACGCATGGTCGTCAAGATGGATGGCGAACAGGTGCTCGATTACACCGACGATAACGCCGCCCGGCGCACGAGCGGATTGATCGGCCTGCAGATGAACGGCGGGAAGGTCGAATTCCGAAAGATCGCGCTGCGCCCGCTGGGACTCGCTTCGATCTGGAACGGCGAGGATCTCACGGGATGGCGCGTCGTCCCTGAATCGAAAACTGAATTCACGTTCGCCGATGGAGAACTCAAAGGTCAAGGGGGACTCGGATTTCTCGAAACCGAGCAGACGTGGGGCAATTTCGTGCTGCAATTCGCGGGGAAAGTGAACGTGAAAAGCGATAACAGCGGCATCTTTTTTCGCTCGCAGGCCGGGACCGATGCCAAAGCGTATAACGGCTACGAATTGCAGATTCAGAACGACGTCACCGACGGTGATCTCACCAAGCCGGCGAATTTCGGCACCGGTGCGATTTTCAGGCGAGTGCCGGCGCGGCGAGTGACAGCGAAGGACTTCGAGTGGTTTCACTCAACGCTGGTGGCCTATGACGATCAGTTCCTCGTGTGGGTCAACGGCGAACTGGTGACCGCCTGGAAAGATGATCGAGCGGCGGACGACAATCCCCGCAAAGGCCTGCGCTTGACGCCGGGGCATCTGGCGATTCAGGCTCACGATCCGACTTCCGACGTATCGTTTCGCGACCTCAAAGTCGGCGAATTGCCGACGGAGCCGTAAGTTCTTGCAGCACCGCGAGAAGTTTTTCGACGGGAGCCAGTTTCGCGACGACCGCTTGTATGCCGTGCGCGCGGAGTTCCACTTCATCATCGGGCAACGGCATTCCCAAAAGTCCAACGATGATCGGTTTTTGTGGTTCGCCGTCCGGCTGATGTGTAAACATCGATCGCAGTTCATTGAGCCAGGTGTGCTGGATCGGCGAGCGGGGGTCGCAATCCCACAGGATGGCATCGACATAGCGAATGGATGCAGACCCCGCACAGTTTCTGTTCGTATCGTGAATGACGACGCGATGGCCGAATGTTGCGAGCAGTTTTTCCAGACTGAGGCGATAGGCCTTGTCGGGAGAAAAAATCGCCAGCTTGAGCGGACGCACGTTCTCACGCACTGGGCGATCTGAACCGGGACAGTAATGGAACTGGAAAATCTCGGCGAGCGAAGCGGTTGCTGAAATCGGCGCTCGGGAATTGTTGAGGACCGAAACTTCCCGCTCGATGCGAATTTCTCCCCAGCAATCGGGAACGCGAAACGCGGCGGGCCAGATGCCTCGATTGCGGCCATCCGAATCGCACCACGCGCCATAGCGGCAAATCCAGCGTGTCAGCGGATACATCGCCAGCAACCCCAATACGTCTCGCGGAGGGTATTGATTGGGCCACGATTGGCTGATGATCCCGATATCGGGAAACCACGCCGCGGGGGATTCGACCTGGCCGGCATTCAGCAACTCCGCAAGCGACGCGAAGCACTTGATCTCGGCATGGGGAAGATACCGCTCGATCGTTGACACCGCATTGCGACATTCATCGCCGTTCGCCGGCGAGACCAGCGCGACTTGCGTGATTGCCGAATCGGCATCGCGGCGAATGGGCTGAGTTCGAGTCACGGCATTGCGACTTCATCGGGTGGGTGGCACTGGCGGCTTGCCCGCCAGTGTGAAGAGCTTACGGTAGAATTCACGGCCTCTCATCGACGTCATTCGGCTCTCAGCGCCGCGAAGCGAATGCACAGAAACCTGAGAATATCGCGGATGGAAATCACACCGATCGGCGTACCGTTGTCGTCGACGACGGGCATGTGGCGATAGCCCCCCATGTCCATCGACTGGAGAGTATAAGCGATCGAATCGCGCGTCGTCACGGTGGCAGGATTGCGGGTCATGAATTCCGCGACGGGGGCTTCGAGTCGGGTCATGTCGGGCGTGACCTTGTTGAGGATGTCGCGTTCGGTGAAGATCCCGCAGAGCCGATGCGCTTCGGTGACGACGAGACAACCGATCTTGCGGTCGATCATCGCGCGCATCGCCGCCTTCACGGTCGTCTGCGGAGAGATCGTGACCGGTGCGACGGGAGCCAGCACCTCAATGGCATGGCTGGTGATCGAGCGTTCGAGCTCGCTGCCGATCGGGATAAATTCGGTGAGCGTCTGGCCGCAATCGGCGCATTCGTCGATGCCGTCCAGATTTTCTGCATGACAGTGCGGACACCGCATCGCGTACCTCCTGTAAAGCAGAGAGCTGGATCGTTACGTCCTCAAGGGGACAACGGATTCTATTCGACGACCCAGGTATCACCGCTGTTAAATAGTTCTTCGAGACTCGCCGGGCCTTGCGCCTGGCTGACCGACAGCACCTGTTTTTCGACTTCACGGTCGTAAATGGGGCGGTTGACGGCACGCAGGACGCCCATCGGTTCCGGGAAATCGGGATATCTCATGCGGGCGAGCATGAAGGCCAGGCTCGGTTCCGTCGCTTTTTCATCGTGGAACAACAGATCGTCTTCGGTGATCCCGCTTCCCAGTTCGACGATTTCGGGACGATTCCCTTCGTTGACGCGGATACCCCTGTTGCGGTTGACGCCGAAGATCAACGGCTTGCCGTGTT
>JBJXGP010000169.1:0-16056 GCA_046160425.1 Planctomycetaceae bacterium | reverse complement strand
GTCGACGGAAGCGGCCGACTGTTGTTGCCGGTGAAAAACGGACTCGACGGTAAGGCCACCGCGCGCCCAGGCCGGCTGGAAGTTCGCTGGGAAGAGCGGATGAATTTCGACGGGCACGAGGCGAGGTTCTACGGACTCGTTCAGGCGCATCACGATCACAACATCATGCATTGCCAGGAAATGAGAGTCACATTGAACGAAAAAATTTCGTTCACCGACCCGAAATCGGGCGACCGGTCCGTTCCCGTCGTCGAGATGGTGCATTGTCTCGATGGCGTGGATGTGGAAAGTTCAGAGTATGCGGGTGCCCAGTTGTTGAGCATTCGCCGAGCACACTTCTGGGAATTCTCGCTCGATCAAGCCACGGGTGAAACGCATGCGATGGGGCCCGGATACATGACGATCTGGCAGCGCGGCGAGGGGAAACGAGCGGCACTGACTCCCTCGACCGTTGTGCTCGCCAACCGGGCGACTCAAGCCGACGCGACCAACTGGGAATACACGCGCGTCGATTTTTACGGCAAGTCGGTCGGCAACATCAGGCGGAACACCACGACGTTCAAGGATCGCGTGGAAGTCGTTTACGGTCCGGTACAACATCCGCTGGAGACGGTCGATCCCGATCGACTCGGCGAGGATGGTGGCTGGCTGAGATGCCATGAGTTGCAAGTCGCACATGTCCGGGAACAGGACGATGAGAAGCCCCATATCGAGCTCCTTGGAAAAGGGAACGCCGAGCTGGAAGGCCGCACCTTTCACGGCATGGCCGACCTGATCAGTTTCGACGAATCAAAGGGGCTGTACATGCTCCGCTCGATGGGGCAACACAAGGCGACGCTGTGGAGGCAAACGCAGGTCGGTGGCGATCGCAGCCGAGCGGATGGCCAGCGGATGGACTTCATTCCCGCCAAGGACTACCTCCGTATGGATGGGACGACCAGCCTGGACGGGGTGGAGTGACGCTATTCGTTCGCTGTGTGCGGTGAGATGCCTCGCGGATTCGTGGGGGCCACGCAATCGCATCTCCATGTAATACATCATGTTGTGATGTAAAGTGATGTGGTATCACCGGGCCAAATTGATGCTCACGACTGCCGTTCAGGTTCGCGTAGGCGATAATCTGCGCATGTTTTACGGATCGCATTTTTTTGGTACATACACCACAGATTACACATTTACAACGGTGGATAACCAGCGTTATCATAACGGTTCTGACGAGTGTTCGTACATGTTCTTTATTCGCAACATGTTGTGCATTTTAACAGTGTAAGTCCGTTTTCACCTGAAAATACGTCTCATTCCCCTCTGTCTCACGTCCGAAGGGGATGCGTCATGATAACATTTGGAAGTGATCAGAATGTTGACTTCATCGTTGATCCTTTCGACCGATGCCGGGCAGAGCCGCTCGCAGTTAGGTCAATTGGACCAGTTATCAGGCGCGCCTCCTGTCATCTGCTCTGATCTGAAGGCCCTCAAAAGCGCGTTGAATGACCAGTCGCCGCAGTTCTTTTTCCTCGATCTGCGACCGGGGGTGATCGCCACGGCTGAACCCGGGCGGATGGAGCAAATCAGCCGCTACGCCGAGATGCTCAAATTCCTCGCGGAAGAATACACCGGCGCGGTTCGGCTGATTACGATTTCCGATCAGTTTTACCCGCTGGCGCTTGCCTTCCACATCGATCTGATGGGGGGGATCAATCTGGAGTCCCCGTTCAGCGACGAGGAGCTGCTCCACCTGGTCGACGACTTGCAGAAAAGAACGCACTCGCACGGGAAAAACCGCACGCCGATCCCGCATACCATTGCGACCGAAAAGCTCAAGTTTAGCACGTACACTCCCGAGTTATTTCCCGTGCTCGAACAACTGGTTCGCGTGGCGCGCCATGACGTCACCGTACTGCTCGTCGGTGAAACGGGAACCGGAAAAACGACGCTCGCCCAGTTGATTCACCAGCTCTCATCGCATCGCGATCAACCCTTCATGAACGTGGCGTGCGGAGCCTTACCACCCGACCTCATCGAAAGCGAACTGTTCGGCCACGTTCGCGGCGCGTTTACCGGCGCCGACCGAAGCAAAGTCGGCCGGTTCGAAGCGGCCGGACGTGGCACGCTGCTGCTCGATGAAATCGACGTCCTCGGCCCTAAAGAGCAGGCCAAGCTCTTGAAGATCATCGAGACCCGCGAATTCGAACCGGTCGGTTCCACCGAAACCCGGTACTCGCAAGCCCGGCTGATCGTCGCGTCGAACGTCGACCTCGAAACGCTGACGGCGAAGAATCAGTTTCGTTCCGATTTGTATTATCGGCTCAACGTACTCGAATTCTGTCTGCCCCCGCTGCGGGACCGTCCGCTCGATATCATTCCGCTGGCAATTCAGTTTATCAACGAAAATTGCCAGTTGCACGGCGTGACGGTGAAGCGGGTCCATCGCCATTTTCTCGAGACGCTGCGCACTTATCCCTGGCCCGGCAACCTGCGCGAACTCAAGAATCAGATCCAGCGCACGGTTCTATTCGCTCAGGAGGGAGAGTTAA
This sequence comes from Planctomycetaceae bacterium, assembly GCA_046160425.1. GTDB lineage: Bacteria > Planctomycetota > Planctomycetia > Planctomycetales > Planctomycetaceae > JAQCEJ01. Next base: position 13,522 of record JBJXGP010000169.1, on the reverse strand, counting down.
CGACTGAAGACCTCTCTCCCAACATCCTCGCCATGCAGGAGGAAGGACACAACGGCCGCGCGCATCGCCTGCCGGTCTCGCTCGCCGACCGCGTCGCCGTCACCGAGCAGCAGATCCTCGAAGAGGTGCTGAAGGCTCACGATTACAAGCGTTCCGCCGCCGCCGAAGCCCTCGGCATCAGCCGCGTGGGCCTCTACAAAAAGATGCGAAAGTACGGCATGCTGAAGCGCAAAGACAAGATGACTTGAGCGCAGGGCAAGTTCAGCGAGCGGTCGCTTCCTCGACGATGCGGATTTCGTCATCGGTCAAGCCGTAGAGTCGATAGACGAGCTGATCTATCTCGCGGTCGAGGGCATCGATCTGGCGTTTGAGTGCGGTGCGCTCGTGGGATGTCTTTGCCCTGCCAACCTTATTACAAAGTGCGATCATTTGCTTCGCTTGACTCACGAGCATGTTCTGCTGAATGGGCTGTCGTTCATAAAATGGAATCGGGATTCGGCGCAATTCCGCAAGCGTCGTCTGGCGAAAGTCATCTTTCGTGGCAATAGACGACGTGTTCACATACAGATAGGAAACCAGTTTGCTATTGAGAATGCCCAGCAAGAGAAACGGGGAAAACTTCGCGTCAATCGGGATAAACGGATTGATATCTTTTTTGAATACCATTTGCTGGTCCGTGAATGCCGTCATCAGACGATCTTGGCGGTTGATGACTCTACGAATAATAATTTTGGGGCATGCTTCATAAAAACGGCGTAATGAACCATGAGAGTTCATATTGACGTGTTCGATCTCATCGCTCTCGAAAAGATAACGATAGACCTGCCCTTTATTCAAGAACGGATACCAGTTGTTGTTTTTAGCTGTTCTGCTTCGAGAAAATCGACCAGCGGCTAATCCCTGAGTCGAAATTGTTATTTCGCCAAGTTGAGTGAAGGTTGTGTCATTTGAAAGTCGCTTTAGGATTTTGTGTGCGACAGGATCGAGAATGATCTTGAAGTCGGGTGCAGAAATCTGTCTGGTGGGCACGCGAGTGTACTTAATGTCGGAAAGCGACGATATCTTGGTTTTCTTGTGGAAACGAAAAATTCGATACTCGTTTATCGGTCGATGTGACAATACATACACGCCAGTATCGACATATGCATCCTTAAAGACATCAAACGGTAAGTTAACGAGCGATACGACGCCGCCGTCGCAAAACAATCTTCGCCGAAGTTTGGAGAAATTTTCGCCAGTTTGCCAGGTAACCGACGAAATGAATCCGAGCAGGCCGTTTGCATTCAACCGATTCAGCAGCGACAAGATGAATACGACCGACGAATCAAACTTCCGCTCAAGCTCGGCATGCTTCTGTTGATAATACGATCGTTCTTGTTCGGTCATGACTTCGATGGGAATATACGGCGGATTGCCGATCACCGCATCGAATCCGCCGGATTTCATGATCGCGGGAAATTCGCTCTGCCAGTCAAACGCGTTGATTCGCAAGCGTTCTTCGTCATCGAAGAGTTCAAGCTGCGAGCCGCGATAATAATCGGGGCCGATGAGCGAGTTGCCGCATTTGATGTTATCGCCCAAGTCGGGAAGCGCCCGCTCTTTGGCAAATAGGCGCAACGTTTCGCTCGTCTCCCCTTCCAGCACCTTCAAGAGCAGCGACAATTTTGTCACTTCGACCGCCTGCGTATCGATATCGACACCATAGATGTGATCGAGCAGAATGCGCTTCCGCTCGGCGGTCGACAAGCGCCATTGATCTTTGCGCGTCTGATAGATGCGGTCTTTGAACTGCAGCGGATCATGGGCCAGATACCAGTCGCGATGCCAGTCGAGCAAAAACTGGTACGCGCCGATGAGAAACGAACCGCTGCCGCACGCCGGGTCAAGCACCGATAACGGCTTGCCGTTCTTGATCGGCTTCCATGTTTTTGTGCGGGCCGCGACGTCGTTCGGCGACTTCCCTTCGAGCAACTGGCCGACGGTATTCTGGACGATGTATTCGACGACATATTTGGGAGTGTAAAAGACTCCCCCCGCTTTTTTGACTTCGGGTTTATCCTCGACAATCGCACGATGACCCGATGTCAGGCGGATCACTTTACCCAGAAACTGCTCGTAGACCTGCCCCAGGATATCCGCGCTGATCACGGAGAATTCGTAGGGGCTTTCGGGGTAATACAGCTTGCGGATGATTTCCTTGAGCACCCCGTCGTCGATATTCAGCGACAACGTCCATTCGTCAGGTTCTTCATGCCGCGGCTTTTCTGCGGAAAAGTGAAACAGCCCCGAGTTGTAACGGACGTCGGCTTGTCGGAATAAATCGCACATCCGGGGGTAAACTTTGGGCCCGTTGAGGAGCATTTGCAGCCGACCGTAGGCTTCCATCCCTCGATCTTCGCAGATGCGCAGGAAGATGATGCGGTCGATGGTTTTCTGCACGGCGAAATTCAATTCGCGCTGCGATAACTCCGGATTGCGCATCGCCAGCACGCGGGCGAGTTCAATGCGCCACTGCTCGATTTCGCTTAAGAACACGTCGTCGACTTCCGCCGTCCCCCGTTTCTTCTTCGTCGAGTCGGCGTATTTGTCGAACGAGCCTTTGAGAATGGCGTCGCGAGAGAAGATCGAAGCGATCTCGTCCCAGCGTTCTTCGTATTGCTTGTAATTCAGGTACAGCGTGCGCGCCGTCGATGCCTTGTCGATCTTGTCGGGGCGAACGCGGCCGTCATAGACGGCGAGCTCTTCGAAATCGGTGAGAATCGACAGCGGCAACTTGGCCGACCACGCATAGCGCCTGAGTTGGAAGGCAGGGCTGGCATCGGAACCGATGTTGACCGCCGGTTTTTTGGTCTCGACGAAAAACTTTCGCGTCCCTCCGATGCGAAACGAATAGTCGGGAGCTTTCGTCGAGCCGCCGATCTTGAGGGAATCTTCGTGGATCACCTCTTTATAGGCTTCGGCGTAACCGTGTTCGTTGTCGATATCCCAGCCCAGCGCTTTGAAGAAGGGATCGACAAATTCCCGGCGGAGCTGGGTTTCGTTGTACGTGGGCTGGCGATAGCTTTCGTACTGCTCTTCGAAGCGCTTGATCAAGTCGAGGATTTCGGCCGGGGCACCCATATGATTTTTTCTCGTCAAATGTTGGGCTATCCGCATATTTTCATGCAGATTGTTGCCAGATGGGGGGCTGCTTAACAAGCGTGGAAGGGGATGCCGAAATCCACGGACGGAAAATCCTCCTGAGCAGCCGGTTGAAAAATGATCGAAGGTCGAACTTCGCGTGCTGCGACTGGCTTGTCCACCCGTGTTCTTCCGATGAACCACCATTTCACTGCTGAGCAAGCCAGCAGTGCCACCCATTTTTCAACGGGCTGTTACACCTCAAACGACTGCAACCGCTGCGGGATGATCGGGTCGGTGTTGCAGAGGTCGTGGATTAACTCCGCCAGCGATTGGGCGGATTTGGTTTCTCCGTGTACCAGAAATGTCTGGTGCGCCCCTCCGTTCCGCGAGAGTTGTTCGAACCACCACTGAAAATCCTGGGCATCGGCATGGGCCGACAGTCCGTTAAGGATTTCGATTTTCGCCCGCACGGGGTAATCGCGATCGAAGATGCGGACGCGCGGCTGGCGTTCGACGAATCGGCGGCCCAGCGTGTGCTGCGCCTGAAAGCCGATGATCACGATCGTGTTGTTCGCATCGCCGACGCCATGCTTGAGATGATGCCGCACGCGGCCGTTTTCGCACATTCCGCTGGCGGCGATGACGACGTACGGTCCCTTGCGCTTGTTGAGTTCCATGCTTTCGGACTGTGAATTCACAAAGACCAGTCCCGGAAAGCCGAACAGATCGGAATCGCGCTCGCTCGTCTTCTGTGCTTCCTCATCCATGATGTCGGAAAATCGACGAAACACGTTCGTCAATTTACTCGAGAGCGGGCTGTCGACGAAGATCGGCATTCGCGGCACTTTCCCCGCGTTGACGAGTTCGTTCAGAAAATACAGGATGTGCTGCGTTCGGCCGAGACTGAACGCGGGAATGATGACCTTGCCCTCCAGCGCATGCGCCTCGTTGAAAATGCGGATGAGTTCTTTCTTGGTATCTTCGACGGGTGGATGCACGCGGTCGCCGTAGGTCGATTCTGAAATGAGGACATCGCAACCTTCGACGATGTCGGGATCGCGCAACAAGGGGGTCTGTCGTCGTCCCAGATCGCCGGTGAAGACGATGCGTTTTCGCTGATTCCCGTCTCTGATTTCCGACTCGACGATCGCCGAACCGAGAATGTGTCCGGCGTCATGAAACCTGACTTTGACGTCGGGTGAGAGTTCGTGCCATCCGTGGTAGTTGAGCGTTTCGAATAATTTGCAGCAGCGGCGGACGTCGTCCTGGGTATACAACGGCTCGGCGTTCGGTCCGCCGGGGGTCCAGTGCCGCTTGAGATAGCGGGCATCTTCCTGTTGAATCCCGGCACTGTCTTCGAGCATGATCTCGGCGATTTCGGCGGTCGCCTCGGTGCAGAAGATGGGGCCGCGAAAACCGGCCTTGTACAAGCCGGGAAGATTGCCGCAGTGATCGATGTGGGCGTGCGAGAGAATAACGCCATCCAGATTTTTGGGATCGCAGAAGAACTTCTCGTTCTTGAGCCGCGATTCGGCACGATGCCCCTGAAAGAGCCCGCAGTCAAGCAAGAGGCGAACGCGGTCCGATTCGAGCAGATGCTGACTCCCCGTCACTTCACCCGCGGCACCCAGAAACGTGATTTTCATGTGCGAGACCTTCGTCAGATGGACGTTATGAGTGAAAGGAAGAAGGATCGACTCTGCAACCTCAAATCTGACAATGATTTACAAATCATAAACCGAGCAGCGACCTTTCGCAATATCACCGGAAGAACCCAAGTATGCCGGCGGATGTCCTGCTGTTGCAAGTTGATTTGCAGCGAACATTCGACTCCGAAACCGGGTTAATACCATCGAAGCGGCGATGCGCGCCGAAGCTGAAGGTATTGATACTTCCCACGCGGAACTGTAAACTTAAATCAGTCCGCAATTATATGTTAGCAAGCCTCGAGCCGTTTCGAGTCGATAATAGAAGTGCGCCGGGTTTCAGCGAAAAACATTCCATTCTCCGGTTGAGGGGAGTCTCTGATATGCTGCAAGTCACCACAGGAACCGCCGGTCGGAATTGCCAGGGGATATCCCGGCGATCCGCCATCAAAGCGGGGTTTCTCGGGCTCTCCGGCCTGACGCTCGCCGACATCATGCGGATGCGCGCCCAGGGGGAAGCCGAAAAGAACGAGAAGTCGGTCATTCTGATCTGGCTGGATGGCGGACCGAGCCAGCTCGAAACCTACGACCCCAAACCTTTGGCACCGGTCGAATTTCGCGGGCCGTTCGAAGCCATTGCCACCAACGTTCCCGGGATTCACATCTCTGAGACCCTCCCGCTGCACGCGAAGATGGCCGACAAAATGGCCTTCGTCCGCTCGGTGCATCACGGGACTGGCGACCACTTCGCCGGAGCCCACTGGATGCTCACCGGAAAATTCGGTTCGACCTCGGTCGATCTGCCGCAGAAGTCTCCTTCCGTCGGTTCGTACATCGCTAAGGTCAAAGGACCGAACAAAGAAGGGATGCCCGCTTACGTCGGCCTCCCGGCGGCGCAAAGCGTTTATCTCTTCCCCGGTTATCAGGGAGCCGCCTACCTCGGGCCGGCGTATAACCCGTTCAATGTCGAAACGACGCAGGTTTATCTCGGTGCGACGTACAACGTCAAAGTTGACAACCCGCAGTGTCTTGAAAATTTCAAGAATGCCAATCCCCAACGATCGGACCATCGAAAAGACTTGTTGGGAAGCCTCGACAACCTGAGACGTAGCGTCGATCAGAGCGGAATGATGAATGCCATCGACAAATATCAGCAGGATGCGCTGACGATGATCCTCGGCGGCAAGGCCCAGGAAGCGTTCAACATGGAGAAAGAAGACCCCAAGCTCCGCGCCAAGTACGGCCCCGGACCGTGGGGTCAATACACGCTCATGGCTCGCCGGCTCGTCGAAGCGGGAGCGACATTCGTCACCGTCGATATGCCCCATTGGGATGACCACTCGAACATCAAAGAGACGCACGGCATGAAGTTGCCGCACGTCGATATGGCGGTCAGCGCACTGCTCGACGATCTCGAAGTGCGTGGCATGCTCGATCAGGTGATGGTCCTGGTGATGGGTGAATTCGGACGCACGCCCCGCATCAACACCGGACAACCGGGGATTCCAATTCCCGGTCGCGACCACTGGGGCGATGCGATCTCGGTGCTGATGGCCGGTGGTGGTCTCCGCGGCGGAACGGTGATCGGCGCCACGAATGAAAAAGCCGAGTTCCCGATCGAACGAGCGCTCAAGCCCAGCGACATTCTGGCGACCGTGTATCACGCCCTGGGGATCGACTACACCCTCAAATTCCAGGACCGCGCCGGCCGCCCGGTCGCGATGATCGAAGAGGGACACCACATCTCGGAACTGTTCTAAGCGCCGGTTGAATCGATCAGCCGATTGAAACGGGTGGCACTGGCGGCTTGCCCGCCAGTGTGATGAACCTCGAGCGAACCCCTTAACGACGGCGTGCAATCAGCCGGGTATTGAAATGCATCCCGACGAACCAGGCCCTGAACCCAATCCATCCGATAAGGGTAGCCCGGACAGCTCTGTGTCCGGGTCGCGCAGCGACAAGAGGTCGATTTCCCTAGGCGACGCCGCAGATAATTCACCACCTCCCACTGAAGAACATCGCCTTCGCACGCTGATCGCCGCGGAAACGGCCCGCATGATTCTTCGAGGGTCCGATACCGACTTCATCGCCTCGAGCAAGCAGGCGGCGACGGCATTGACGCATCGCAAACTCCAATCGAGCGACCTGCCGACGCTAGCCGAGATTCTCTCGCAAATCTTCCTGATCACGGGCTGGTTTCAGCAGGCTGACGCGCCGATGCAGCCGGTCGAGCCTGTGCCGTCCGACGCCGGGACGTTGAGTCCCGATGTCATCGCCTTCTTCAGGATGTTGCTCAACCGCCTGAGTTCGGTACACGTCGATCGCGCGGAGCATCCGGAAGGGGACCTCTTATACCACACGTTGCAGGTCTACGAACTGGGAGTCGCCGAGCAGGACTACGATGAAGAATTTCTGCTCGCCTGCCTGCTGCACGACGTCGGCTACGCCATCGATCGCCGAGAACCGATCCCCGCCGCTCTCGAAGTCATCGGCCGGTTCTTGACGCCGCGCACGAAGTTTTTGATCGAGCATCTTCCCGATGCGAGCGAGTATTTGAAGACGCGCAAGATCCGCCCGAGCGTCCGCAAGTCGGAACACTTCGAAGACCTGTTATTACTCGCCCGCCTCAACCAGCGCGGCCGCAAGATCGGCGTGCAGACGGCGACGGTGGATGAAGCGCTGAATTACATCGCCTCGCTCGACTCGGCGTGGGATGAGTATTGAAGAATCCGTCAGGCGAGCGGGGAGCGTCAGCTCCTTGTCCCCAAGAGGATAGACTACTCCGCCTCAGGGGCCTTCGTTGCGGCGGAATTCACCAGCTTGGCGAGGCGGGACTTCAGGCGGGCGGACTTGTTCGGGTGGAACAGTCGCTTGGCACCGGCCTGATCCAGACGCTTGGAAACTAAACGTAAAGCCGTCGTGGCTTCATCGAGTTTCCCTTCCTGGGTCAACGTGCGGACATCTTTCACCAACGTCTTCAGGGTCGATCGCTGAGAGCGATTCACCAGGCGACGCTTCGTGCTTTGTTTCAAGGCTTTCTTGGCGGTTTTTGTATTTGGCATGATTCGTGACTGTCTGTTCGAAACTCTGTCTCTGACACACTTTTCGGTCTGGCCGCCGCAAGGCGAAGCTCCGTATTGTACAAAGCAAGCGATTGCATTTCCAGCGTCAAACTCCAGAGACGCTTTTCATTCTCCGGAAACATTCCACGACACGATTCAACCGCATCGACGATTCTCGGAAAATAACTGCAACATCATTGATATTCATGCCTTGCAGCAAGATATTAATTACGAAATCACACCGCAACCGACCAGCATCTCGCGGACTTTCCCCCGGAATTTCTCGCGGACGTCACGCGTCGGCGGGCGGCAGGGGCCACCTTCGAGGCCGATCAGTTCCATGCTGAGCTTGTCCAACGTCCCTTCGCCGCACGTCGCTTTCGAGATCTCGGCGAACAGGTCGTAGTAGGGCGAAACGACGCGGGTCATCTCCTGTTGGGCTTCGAGGTACTTTTTCGATTCCAGCAGTTCCCAGAACTTGAGGCCCCACTTCGGCGCGATGTTGCAGGGATGCAGATTGAACGAGCGCCCGCCGTACATGTGGGTTCTCACGAACTCGAGCTGATTGTCGACGAACAGGAAATGCTTGACGAAATTTCGCAGGCCCTGCTCGAACAGCACGAAGTCGTTCGAGGCCCACTTGATCGCGACGACTTGTTCGATTTTCGTCAGCCGTTCGAGAAATTGCAGCGACGTATTGAACCCCGTCCAGTACGTGGTGTAGAAGACCTGGCCGATGTCGGCGGCGTCGGCGGCGGCTTTCATCCAGTCGAACATGTCATCCTCCGTCGGCGGAGAATAAAACGGAGCACCCATCTGCACGGCGACCGCTCCCCGTTCCGCCGCCCCTTTGACGAGATGAACCATCTCGCGCTGATTGGTCGACTGCACGCCGAAGACGACTTTCAACCGTCCCGCCGCCCCGTCGAGGACCGCTTCGAGAATCTGCAAGCGTTCCTGGGTGTTGAGCGAATGGAATTCACCCGCCCCGCCCCCGACCAGAACGCAGGTATTTCCGGTTTTGCACCCGCTGTCGCAGAGAAAGCGGACATGCTTTCGCATCCCTTCGAGATTAATATCCAGCGTTTTCTCTTGGAACAACGTCGGGACTGGTATAAAACAACCGGTCAACTGCCGCATGGTCTCCTGGCGATTCATCTTTCGGATCCCTTTCACGCAACTCAGCGGGTCATGGCAACATATAGTTTTTTCAAGCGATCGAACCGAACAATATGCCGTTTGTATCATCTGCCTTCTCGAAGTGACAGAGTGACAACGCGCGAAATTTCCCTCCAGTAACCGACGGCGAGACGAATCAAGAGGAGTAAGTACCACATGGCGACCGCGAAAAAGACAAATCCCGCGCCGAAGCGATATTGGCTGTTCAAATCGGAACCGACGGCATATTCCATCCACGATCTGGAACGCGAACCGAAGCAGACCACGTTTTGGGATGGCGTTCGCAATTATCAGGCCCGTAATCTGTTACGTGACGACGTTCACGTCGGCGACCGGGTCTTTTTCTATCACAGCAACTGCGACCCCCTCGCCATCACGGGGACGGCCGAAGTCATCGCCGAGGGCTACCCCGATCACACGGCGTGGGACAAAAAGAGCGGGCACTACGATCCCAAGAGTTCGCCTGAAAATCCGGCGTGGTACATGGTTGATATCCGGCTGCTCAAAGTTTTTCCGCAACCGATCACGCGCGAATCGCTGATGGACTGCAAAGAATTGAAAGAGATGATGTTGCTCAAACGCGGTTCCCGCCTGTCGATCCAGCCCGTCACGGCCGCCGAGTGGAAAGCGATCCACACGCTTGCGGGAGTCGCCGATGCCAAAATGTGATGGGGAGATCGGGTGCTGGGGAGATAGGGAGTAAGACATTCTGCATTTGAGGTTAGCCGCGACGTGCAGGGCTTCCCGAAGCGGAGCGAGTCAACTCGTAGCGATAACAAGAGAGCGGGTAGCACCGGTTGCTTGCCAACCGGTGTCGCGCAGCGACAAGAGGCACATCGTAATCCTAAAGAATAAGTTCAGATCAACGTTCAAGGAACATCATGCCTGAGCCGGGTCGGCGTACATTCTGGCAGCGCATCAAGCCGTTCGTCCCCTGGTTGGGATGGATCGCGGGGATCCTCATCATTGCGCTGTTGATTCATCGCAACGGCGACGACATCGTCAAACTCAAAAATCGCCAAATCAACTGGACGGCGGCGATCGGCGCGCTGCTATTGTGCGGAGTCTCGCTGCTGCTGACGTTTCTCCGCTGGTGGCTGCTGATCTGGGGACTCGATTTCGACGTCCGCTTTCGCGATGCCGTCCGCCTGGGGTTCGTCGGCTATCTGTGCAACTACCTCGGCCCGGGGGCCGCGGGGGGCGATCTGGTCAAAGCGGTCTTCGTCGCCAAAGGTCAATCGAGTCGGCGGGCGGCCGTAGCCGCGACGGTCTTTCTCGATCGCCTGCTGGGTCTCCTGGCGTTGTTCATGGTCGGCGGTCTCGCGAGTTTGATCCCGCGCGACTGGCATGCGCAGTCGGAGACCGTCTTCAACTCGTTCAAGGTCGTGTATTGGGGAGCGAGTCTCGCCGGCCTCGCGGGGCTGATCGTGATCATGATCCCCGCGCTGACCCGCTCGACGTGGTGGAATCCGCTGTTCAAGTTGCCGTTCGTCGGACGCATTCTCGCCGAGCTGGTTCAAGGAATCATGCTCTATCAGTCGCGCCCGCGCGTGATCGTGTGGAGCGTGCTGATCAGTCTGCTGGGACACGTCGGCATGCTCTCGACGTTCTATCTCTGCGGACTGGCGGTGAATCCCGCCGAGGGCCTTCCCGATTACGTGACCCATCTGCAACTCATTCCCGCTGCGGAAGTCGCCGGCGTGATGGCGGTTTTCATCCCCGGCGGCGTAGGCGTCCTCGAAGGAGCCATCGGCTTCAGCTACAACCTCGCCGGCGCCCCCGAAGCCAACGGCATCCTGACAGGAGTCGCCTTCCGCGTGATCTCCGTCCTGATGTCGATCCCCGGTTTGTTCTACTACCTTGCCTCGCTGCAACAATATCGGGCAGCGATGAAGGAAGCCGAGTCGAAGTAACGATTCCGTTCGTCACTCAACGATGCGTCACGTTCCGTTTATGGTGGGTGGCCGTGTTTTCGCGAAGCGATAACACGGCCTGGCTGCGAGTTTGCGTTCCAATTTCGCTGGCTGATTCGGGATGGAATGCTGGCTATCAATTCGCCCGTGTTAGGTTGCGCCAAACTCAGCCAACCTGCTTTTTTCCACGACGGCATTACATAATGCGAGATGATCACCGGGGCGACGTTGCGCTCACGCGCTCCCACCTTATGAATGCGTGAGCGGATACACAATCAGACCGACAATCGCCGCTGCCAGAATAATGATCGGTTCAGGCAGTTTCTTGAATTTGATCAGCAAACCGATTGTGATGAGCAACAGCACGACCTTCGGTATTTCCAGAGTCGCGCCATTTTCAAAGATCGTGCGCCGGCCGAGAACGAGAACTGCCCCGGCGATCGCACCGATGGCCGCTGCCGTTACACCGTCGACGAACGCGACAATTCCCGGACGTTTGCCGTGCTTCTTGAAATAGGGGGCGGGAATGATCGTTAATAGATAACAGGGCAGGAATGTCGCCACCGCGGCAACCGTTGCACCGGCGAGGCCGCCCACCAGATAGCCGATGAATCCCACGGTGATCACCACAGGCCCCGGTGTGATCATCGCCACGGCGACCGCGTCGAGGAATTGTTGCTCGTTGAGCCAACCATACTCCTTAACGACACCGCTGTAGAGAAAAGGGACAATCGCCAAGCCGCTTCCGAAAACAAATGCTCCCGCTTTCGTGAAGAACAGGAAAATTGTCAGCAATGAGTTCGAGGTCGCCGGCGGAATGCCGGAAAGCATGGCGAGAGGTGGAACGAACATCCCCATCTTTGTGTCATCTGCATTCAAAGAAGGAGTGGCCCGTCTGAGCCGGGGCGGAGTCTTGATAAACCACGTCAATACCCCAGCGCCGAGAAACAGCCAGACCGTTTCTGACTCGGTGATGATCGTCGCTGCCGCGCTGATAAGATAGATCATCCAGAGCAATTTATCTCTGCCGATTGTCTTTTGCGTCAACTTATACGCGCTGATACAAATTATCCCGATGACGCTGGCGCCGACGCCGTAGAAGACGGCTTGCATCCACGACAGACCCCCATAAAGTTGATACGCCCAACCGATGGCAACCACCATGAGAAACGAGGGCAATACGAAGGCGACGCCGACCAAGGTGGCGCCGAGAACGCCATATTGGACGTAACCCAGATAGATGGCGAGTTGCGCCGCCAATGGGCCGGGCATCAGTTGCGCCAACGTCAGACCTTCCTTGTAGTCGGCTTCAGAAATCCATTGGCGCTGTTCAACGAGTTCGCGGTGCATATATCCGACCAGTGCCACCGGTCCACCGAATCCCAGCGTCCCCAGCTTCAAGAAATACGCGGTGATTTGCCACAGCGAATACGTCGGTGTTGCCGGAGCAAGCGTTGCCAACGATGATGGAACTTCTGTAAGTTCTTCTGACATCAAATCTTTCTCACTCGTTTACAGATGCAGATGTGCCTCAGATCAACTTACAGGGATGACCAGCGAAAACGGGCTTCGGCTTCATTCCAGTCGATATGCTCCATAAACTTCTCGACGTATTCGGCTTTGCGATTCTGGTAATCGATGTAAAAAGCATGCTCGTAAGTGTCGATGACAATGATCGGCACGGCCATCCAGAGCAATCCCATCGCGTGCTCATCGCTGACGACATTGTAAAGCTTGCCGTTGATGGGATGCCTGACGAGCATGGCCCAGCCGGCGGCCTCTTTCGCACTCGCGATGAAATCGGCGGTCCATTTCTCCAGCGTGCCGAAGCGGTCTTCAATGGCTTTGCGAATGTCGGCAGCCGGTTCGCCAACCAGCGGTGCAAGCCCGTCGAAATACATTTCGTGCAAGACGACGCTATTGCCCCGGCTGTTGATCGTGCGTTTGAGTGCGCCGAACGCAGCGGCATCGACGGCTTTACCGGACGCGATACCTTCCTCCAATCGGGCGTCGGCTCCGGTGTAGCCTTTGAGCGCACCTTCGTAGTGAGCGGTATGATGCGGTGCGATCTGCTCCGCACTCAGGAAACCCGGAATCGATTTGTGTTTGAGCGGCTTGGGAATTCCCGTGACCAGCCCGCTCGCGGAAAAATCGAGTTTATCTCCGGAACGGTCTCCGGCATCAGTCAGCCCCGGCACCGCAAACGTGCCCATCGTTGCTCCGGAAGAGACAAACAGAAACTTGCGTCGATTGAGATCGCTCATGATGTCTCCTGCGTTTGAGTTGACAATGATTGTTCGGACTATGGCAGAACGATAGGCTTTTCATTGCTTTACTTCGGTACGAGTCGCATCTCCCTGGCGAGCTTGGCGTAGAGCGCATCGTAGATCATGGCTCCGCGCTCGCATGCGGTCGCGTCGTCGGGACTTGTCAGCCGCAATCCTTCGCAGATCAAATCCAAACCCGGCGCGGTCGGTTCGACGGTGACTTCCTGAACGGTGTCGGCTTCATCGATGATCCGGGCGATACGCTGCAACACGGGATCGCTTATGTCATATTCACGCAACAGTGCGTGGAACGAGCAATGTCCCTGATGAGA
>JBJXGP010000168.1:0-13009 GCA_046160425.1 Planctomycetaceae bacterium | reverse complement strand
CAGCGCTCCTCTGCGCGATCCCAGGGGTGGCCCTCAGGGCTCAGACGATGGACCGTGAATCTGTCCGCAAGGACCTATTGGATTCGATTCTGCCGGCGTCCGAGCTTTCGGAGCGGGGTATTTTTTCGCGGTGCGTGGTCGCGGGCGAAGTCTGCATCATGCACTCTCCGTTCGCCACTCCATCGGAGGTGGTCGCGTTCGTCGATGCTATCGACTGGGAAGCCGCGCAGCGGTTCCAGATCGCGAAAACCTACGAACTGGTCGTCAGGAACTCGCTCAGGTTTCTCACCAACGACGTCGGCGGCGTCAAACCCACGGCGGATCCCAACGCACAACCGGCGCAGGACGATTACCTCGCCCGCAAAGCGGTCGGCAACTTTCTCGACCTGGCGGGGCTGGCCACGCTGCACGTTTCCCCATTATGGATGCTGGCCATCGTCAGCGACGTCGCCTACGGGTCGAAAACGTATCTCGCCGAACTCGCCCGCGAACTCCAGGCACAGGGGCTGATCGACGAACATTCGACGATCCATCACGCGGATGACCTGCTGACGGCGATTCAGAAATCCTCCGGCCATGCCGCGGGACTGTTCGATACGCCGCCGCTGTCGGTCAATCAATTGCGTCACACGCTCAATGAAACGCGCGAAGCCCTGATGTCGACCGACGTCCGCAAAATTCTTCCCGAAGCGGAACTCGCAAACTATTGGAAAGAGCTGCAATCGATCTCGCAGAAGGAAAACGTCAGCCTGCTCTCCGTTTCCAGTGCGATCACGATGCAGAGCCTGAACCGCATGAAGAACGTCACTCAGGGGACGCTCAAAGGGATTCAAGTTGCGGGAGGACTATTCAACCGGCACATCGTGCAGCATTACTTTGACGCCGCCCACACGATCAACCACAAGGGATTTTATGCTTCGTTGTCCGAATCGTACGAGCCTTACCTCGCCGGGGTCTGGAGTAATTTCTCCCGCCACAAATTGACGTGGACCGAACAACTCATTCGCGGTCATTGGTGGGGCGCGGTGAAATCGCTGTTCCGAAGAAAATCGAAAGCGGGTCAGTCACCTTCCCACCCCTCGCCGGTCCGTCGGGAAACGGATCCCTCTTGCCAGACCGGTCCGAACTCTTAAAATGCGGCTTGGTCACACGAGGTACGAGAAGATTGCCCCCCGTGTTGTCGAAATCTCGATTCGAGATTCACTGAGTGAGGTTGATAATCGTTGGGAAAAGACCGGGTGGATAAACCACCCGGCTCATGAATTTCAGCATTTGATCATTTTTCAACGGGCTGCTGGCCGCCAGTGCCACCATAAATAATGAAGAGAGCCTCAATTCTTCTGCGGAAACGAAAATGCGTTGGCGATATTCGAAAGTCCGATTCTTAGCGGCGACGTGCCTGTTATACGCCGGTTGCCAATCGCCGCTGGTTGATCCCGCCGGTGAGCGGTCGCATCGTCCGCAGCAAAACGGTCCGATGTTGACGCCACCCGTGACGGGGGCTGCGCCGCGCGATCAGGTGCCGCATCTTCCGGCAACGGTGGTCATCAATCCATCGAGTACGACAACGTCAATTTCGTCGCGCAATTATCAAGTCCGAGCGGGAGAGAGTTGGGAAAGTATCGCGAGACAATTCGGAGTTACCGTCGACCGCCTGCTTGAGGAAAACGGCTCGGATCGAAAGACGTCGCCGCAAACGGGAGATTGGATTGTGATTCCCGATGCCGCATCCCGATAACCCGACCGCTTCATTTCTTTTTCGAAGATCGTTCGCACGCGGAATCGTAAGGATATTCAATGACCGATCAACTTTGGGCGCCGTGGCGACTCTCTTACGTCAAGCACGATGATCACAGCGTGCGCGAGGGCTGCTTCTTATGTCGATATCGCGATATGCCGCACGATGACGCGACGCACTGGGTGATCGATCGCGGCCCTCTGACTCTGACAGTGCTGAACCGCTTCCCCTACAACAACGGCCATTTGTTGATTGCCCCGCTCGCTCACAAGGCGGACTTAGGAGATCTCACCGATGATGAATCGCTGGCCTGCCTGAAACAGTTGCAATACTGGATCGGCCGATTGTCGGAATTGATGAACCCCGACGGTTTTAACGTGGGATTGAACCTGGGCAGCGCGGCCGGTGCCGGAGTCCCCGGCCATCTGCACTGGCACATCGTGCCCCGCTGGCAGGGGGACACAAACTTCATGCCGATTATCGGCGACGTGAAAGTCATCCCTCAGTCATTGCAGTCGCTTTACGAACTACTAGCTCGAAGTCCGGCGAGTTAAGCTCGAGCGGGCGGAGATGACTGAAGCGAAGTTTTGCTTCAAGATATATGACAAGCTGATGTTGACGACAAAAAAATTACATTCGTTCACCATTGCCAAATCAATCACTTGTGATAACAATACGGTGAGTCGTCATCCGTTTCCTCCGCGATGTTCGACTTGTCAAAAGCCAGAGCGAATGACTCGAGTGACATTCGATTTCGCCGATGAGCCGGTACATAACTCGGTAATGCAATTCACGTAAGGTATGAATACTTTGGGGATCGGCGATGCACCGGTCTGGAAAAAGTCAGCCTCACAAGGTACGATACTGCACACTGCAAGTGAAATTCAATGGCGATGCCAGCCCCTACGGCATATCACATTGAACGAACATAACCATTCCAATCTTTCGGCCAGGCGAGGCAAGTCATACGTGATTTGTCTTGCGACCTCCTGTAGGGCTCACAGGGAGCGGGTTGAATCGACGGAACATCATAGACGACGTTCATTATGCTGCTCATTATTATTCGAATCTTGTATATCCTGGTGTGCGCCGGGGCGATTGCCACTTACGTCAGCCCCTCGACAAACCACCCGACGTTCGTCGCAGAATACCCTTTTGTTACATTCTTCGGCTTGCTGGCCATTTCGAGTCTGGTCGTCGTGGCCGACATGTTCATCCGCCGCAAGCGGATCGAAGTCATTTCGGCGACCTACTTCGGCCTGCTGATCGGATTCCTGCTCAGTCACATGCTGCTCCAGGCGCTGGAACCGGTCATCCATAATTCCCCCGCGCGGGTCTGGGTGGCGATGATGACGACCCTGATTCTTCCCTATCTCTGCATATCGCTCTTATTGCAGACGAAGGACGATTTTCGCTTCGTGATTCCTTATGTGGAATTCTCTCGTGAACTCAAAGGGGGACGGCCGCTCGTGCTCGACAGCAGTTCGCTGATCGATGGCCGCATCGCCGACGTCGTGGATACGAAGATTCTCGATTCTGAAATGATCGTTCCCGATTTCATTCTGAATGAAGTGCAGGATATCGCTGACAGCAGCGATAAGATTCGCCGCACGCGAGGCCGCCGAGGACTCGATATTCTCGCCCGACTGCAGAACAACCCCGCCGTGGACGTGAAGGTTTACACTTCGAAAACCGTCGATCAAAACGGTCTGTCGGTCGATCAACGACTGGTGCTCATCACCAAAGAGCTGGGAGGACGCTGCGTCACCAACGACTTCAATCTCAACAAAGTCGCCAGTGTGCAAGGGGTCGATGTCATCAACCTCAACGACGTGGCGAACTCGCTCCGTCCACGTTACCTGCCCGGCGAACGTTTGCGGATACGCATCATCCGCGAAGGAGAGACCCCGGGCCAGGGGGTCGGCTACCTCGACGACGGCACGATGGTCGTCTGCGAGCAGGCGAACTTCCTCATTGGCAAAGAAATCGACTGCATCGTCACCAGTGTGCTGCAAAGCAGCGCGGGGCGCATGATCTTTGCCCGCATGGGCGAAAACGTCCGCGCGACCGCCGAACATTGATCGATGGTGTGCTATACCGGGCGATGCTCAGCACTACATCTTTTCGCAGGGCTGAATTCCCAGCAGACTCAAGCCGAGCGAAAGCACGCGGCCGGTCAGATCGCACAAAAGCAACCGGCTGACGCGCACATTTTCGTCGACTTTGTCCGAGAGGACGGGGCACTCGTTATAAAATCGAGTGAACGCATCTGCCGTTGCGTAAAGGTAATTCGCCAATAAATGGGGACGATAGTCGACGAGGACATCATCCAAAGCGGAGGCGAATCGCAAAATCTGAAATGACAATTCCCGTTCGATCGGCTGTGAAAATCGAATCCGATTGCCGGAACTTCGCAGTGCCTCGGCATCCCGATTTCCCTTGCGAAAGATACCGCTGATTCGCGCATGGGCATATTGAATGTAGGTCGCGGTGTCGCCGGTCATGGCGAGCATTTTTTCCCAGTTGAAAACGTAATCGCTGTCGCGGTTGTGCTTCAGATCGGCGTATTTGATTCCGCCGATACCGACGGCATCGGCTACCGCGGCTCGCGTGGCGTCGTCGAGTTCGGGAGTTTCCCGTGCGTTGTCGTTTTCGTCGACGATTTTTCGGGCACGGATGATCGCTTCATCGAGCAGGCTCTCAAGGCCGACGGTGTCTCCGGATCGAGTTTTGTAGGGGCGTTTGTCTTCCCCTAAAATCGTGCCGAAGCTCACGTGACGGAACTCAACTTGTTGGAACCCCCACTTGCGGGCGGTTTCGAACAGCAGCTTGAAATGTTCGCTCTGCCGGGCATCGACGACGTAAAGTATCACATCTGAGCGCAACACTTCGACCCGATAGCGAATCGTCGCCAGATCGGTCGTAGCATAGGTGAAAGCGCCGTCTCCCTTACGGATGATAAACGGAGCCTCATTCCCCTCCACGAACGCGCAGATTGCCCCCTCGCTTTCGCGGGCAATCCCGGCTTTCGTCAAATCGGTCACGACGTCCGCGAGTAACGACTGATAAAAACTCTCACCCAGCGCGAGATCGAATTCGATCCCCAGGCGCGAATAGACTCCTTCGAGCGCCTCCAGGCATCGCGGAAGAAATTGCTCCCATAACTTTCGGTTCTCTTCATCCCCCGCGTGCAGTTTCGCGGTCTCTTCCCGCGATTGTACGGCGATGGCGGGGTGAGTCATGGCGGATTGCAACAGTGCAGGATCGTCATCGACCTTCTTGCGCTTCTCTTCGCAAGCGGTGTATTCTTTCTTCGCCTCCGCAAGTTCGTTTCGCAATTTATGCAGTTGCTTCTGCAAGTCTTTGACGGCTTCGGCGGATTTTTTGTCGGACTTATCCGCAACCGGCATGCCGGCAAGTTGTTTTTCACAAGTCTGGATGTCCGTTTCCAACTGCTCGATCGCCGCGCGCAACTGCGGGATCTTCGTCGCGAGTTCGTGATAATCGGAAAGCTGATTGACCAGTCGATAGAGTCGGGCCAATTCGCGAACCGGATCGCGCGAGTAAGCCTGCTCGTCCCGAAAATGCTTATACCCATAAATGATCATCCCGAACTGCGTGCCCCAGTCGCCGATATGATTATCACCGGTGACGCGATGCCCGAGAAAGTTGAGGATGCGATACAAGGCATCGCCGATCACCGAACTCCGCAGATGCCCGACATGCATCGGTTTGGCGACGTTGGGGGCCGAGTAATCGACGACGAAGTGCCGTGCGTCACTTGCAAGCGGAATCCCCAATCGCTCATCGGCGATAAGCGTGTTCGCTTCGGAGAGCAGCCAGTCGTCCTTGATTTTCAAATTGATGAAACCCGGACCGGCGATTTCCGGAGGTTCGCAAATATCCGATAACTCAAGCTGCAAGACGATCCGCTCGGCGACTTCGCGCGAACTCTTCGCGGCGAGTTTCTTCATCAACGGCATGGCACAGTTGGCCTGAAAATCGCCGAACCGCGGATCCTGGGACGGGCGCACCATTTCGACATACGGTTGGGGATCGTCGACCAGCGGTAGCAATGCCTGCCGAAATCTGTCTTGCAACAGAGCGAGAATATTCATGATGAAGGCTAATCAGTTGTCGTTCCAGAGGAGGGTGCCAGCGATTGCCAGGGAACCTGCGGCGCATCGGCCCATAAGCGTTCGAGGTCGTAATTGGCTCGCGCCTCTGCCGAGAAAATATGCAACACGACGTCGCCATAATCGTGCAGAATCCACGTCGCCGAATCGTGCCCCTCGGCCCCTAACCGCCTCGAACCGGACAGTTTCAACAGGCGGTCGGATTCTTCAGCAATCGATCGCATGAGCCGAGGGCTCCCCGCCGTGACGATCACGAAGAAATCGAAAACCGGCGTGATCTTGCGGAGGTCGAGAATGACGATGTCCTTCCCGCGAAACTCATCCGCCGCCTGTGCGCACAAGCAGGCGTGTTCCAGGCTGCGCGCGTCGGCTGCCGATCGATCGGATATGATGGGGGACTGATTAATTCTCGTACTCTCCTGTCAAATTGTCCGTTGGATCCGCCACTGTTCCGATCAAGCCATGCAGACGAAAAAACGTCGCACCCGCCAGTGATCCGGAGTCAACGCCGGTCTCGGAATTTTTCAATGCACGCCGGGGCAGAAAGACGGACACCTCGCCACTCCGGGAAGTTCAGAAAATCGTGCGCCGAACGGCAGTTTCAAGAAACTTTCGACGACTGACCGTTTTTAGCAACAATCGGGTGCCGATTCAATCAACTCGGCGGAGGAATAGCTTATTCCGGGTGAACTTCGAAGGGGAGATTCTCTTCCTGAAAGACAGAAGTCCCGCCGACCAGTCGCAATTGTTGCTGCCGAGTGCCCGGTTCGGGGGACTGCAGAAACATCTGACAGCGGTATTTCTGACCCGGAGCCAATGTGCCGACCCGGTAGAAAATTTGCTGTCCATAACGATGCACCAACCGCTCATCGAGATCGGCTTCGATCCGCACATTGGGGACCGCGACCGAGCCGACGTTCTGCACCTCGTAATCGATGATGAACAACCGCCCCGGCGCGATCTTTTTCGGAATCGACCACGTCAGTTTAAGCTGCGAACCGCCAACTTTCGTGACGGCCCCGACGGCCGCCGTCAGATGCATACGGACCGTCGACAACACGCTTTGAAGATCGCGGGTAGAGTTGTGATCTGCGCTCGGGGAGACGTCATCCTTCGCCGAACGACTGCGTTCGATCTGGTATCCTAGAATCTTGATACCGTCGACGGGAAGATCGGCGAAATGCCAGCCAGACTCTTCCAACGATTGGTCTTCTCCGACTTCGCCTTTTCGCAGGCTGAATCCATCGGGAATTTTTTTCTCGATGCGAAGTTCATCGACCGACGACGAACCGATGTTGCGGATTTTCCAGCCGTTGGCGCTTGTGGAACTTTTTTCTGACGCCGGCTGCTCGTGGTCCGGCGATGGCGTCTCTTCGATCAGAACGGGTTCGAGAATCAGGCTGATTTCCTGCATCGACCGGACCGAGGGACGGACGACATCGCTGGATGTAATCAAACTCGGTTCGAGAGATTGTTCGTTCGGCTCGCGTTCGATTTCATTTCCCTCCGCATCGGTTTTTTTCGAAGCAGAGATCAGATCGTCGGAAAATTCCGATTCGCCGTCGCGAGAATCCTCACTGAAAGTCCGAGTGCCGGCAACCTTCCACGGAGAATCATCGTCGACCGTCCCGGAGTCACCCGTACCGTTCGTTTTCGGAAATTGGTCCCGATTCACGCTCGAAACATTCGAGGTCACCGCAAACTGTTCCTCCAGATTGGGACGCTGAACGCGCGCGCGAGCCGTCGCGATGTCCATATCTAATTGGGAACCATCCCCGTTGGATGATTCGGGATGCACTTTCACCGCAAACGGTTCATCGTCATCCGTCCCTTCGGTGACTGTATCGACGACCGATTCGTCCTGCGTTGTTCCGGCTGAGCCATCACCGGCGACCGGGTCTGCCGGCACTTGGATCACCGGGGACCAGAAAAGGTGGATCAACAACAAGATCAGCGACAGCAGTACCGCGATGCCGCCGGAAATCGCCGCGGCGGTCCATCCCGGAAATTGCCGCAGAGTCAAACCGACTCTCCAGCAGGCGATTCGCCACCAGAGGCCGATCAACCGAATCGCCTTATGGCGACGTCGGGGATTTCGCGGCACGCTCGATTCGAGAAAGTCAGGTTCGTCGATCACATTCTGTTCGGTGGTTTCTGTCACTGCGGGGATTCCTTTCCTCCCGTGTCACGCCGTGGGTCGCGGCAAGACAGCAGGTCAAATACAGAATTCGAC
This sequence comes from Planctomycetaceae bacterium, assembly GCA_046160425.1. Taxonomy (GTDB): domain Bacteria; phylum Planctomycetota; class Planctomycetia; order Planctomycetales; family Planctomycetaceae; genus JAQCEJ01. The sequence continues at coordinate 4,902 of JBJXGP010000168.1, read as the reverse complement.
GACGGAATCTGGCTCTGGTTGTCGATGTTCTGCTCGATTTCGTGAGCTTTTTATCAGATCCTTCGAATTGACGGAAGTTCTTTTCCCCCAAGCGGAAAATTTCGGTTCCCACACTTCGGAAATCGACTCCCGCGTGCAGATTTTACACTCGCCAGATCGCCCGCCAATCCGGGTCAAATCGGGGTAGATTGAATTTCTAACCGCTGCTAAAATCGGCTCCCTTCCGCGAGACATGCCTGCCATCAATCACGGAATTTTCCATCTCAAGTCGACGATTTCCCAACTGAATCGGTACGGGTAATTTCCCGAAATTTACACCGGCGTTTTTGGCGTTCGGATTCGGGTCATACGAAAAGGATGTCGATCGTCATGATGACGAGAAACTCACTGCGACGATGGATCGAACTGCTGGCCTTGCCGGGCTTGATCCTTCTGGTTCACGACGTCGGACATTGCCAGACGCGCCCCCGCACTGCCCCGCCGGTCAAGGGAACGACGTCACCGAATCCCTCTCGTCCGGCGAACAAACCTCCACGGCCCGTAGGAGTTCAACCGCTCCCTGCCGAGCTTGAAAATGTTCAAGCCGCGAATGTCGAGCCACTCTCGCCGGAACTCGAAACATTTTTGATGATGTGGGAAAAGCAGACCAGCAACATCAAGAGTCTCGAAGGCGTGCATCATCGCTTTACCTACGATGCGACCTGGGAAATCGAAAAACGGGCTAAAGGGAACTTTTATTACGTGGCACCCGACAGAGGGAGAATCGATCTGAAATCCGTAAAAATCCCCAAGGGAACCGTCAGTAAGAAGAAGGGGACAGACGGAAAACCGTACCGCGTGGAAGGCGACATGCCTGAAATGTGGATCAGCAACGGCAAAGTGATCATTGAGGTGAACGAGATCGACAAGACCTATTCCAAGTTTCCTCTTCCCGAAGATATGCAGGGGAAGAATATCATGGATGGCCCCTTGCCGTTTCTGTTCGGCATGCCCGCCGACGTCGCCAAGAAGCGCTATCATTTGGAATTGTTGCCTGCGCCCGACAAAGGACAGATTCTGGTGAAGGCCAAGCCCCTCTGGAAAGCGGATGCGGCGAATTACTCCGAAGCGACCGTACTCTTAAACGAAGAAACGTATTTACCGATCGCCGTAAAGCTGGTTCATCCCGGCGGGAATGAAGAAACGGTTTACCGATTCGATAATATTCAAATCAACAAGAAACCGTCGCTGTTCGAGGAGATCATTGGCGTGAAGGATCCATTTGATCCTCCGCTGCGCGGGTATCAACCATTGCAAAATGAGAATGACCAGTTGAAGCCGGAACAGGCTCTTCAAGATCGCGGGACGATTCAGAAGGTCAACGGCGAACGACCGGCTCCCCAAAATCCGACGATCAAAAAGGGATTCGTGCCGAACGTTGTGGGGATGCACTTCAAAAAGGCGGAAGCAGCCCTCAAAGCCGCCGGATATCAGGCCGCGTGGATTCCGGGAGATCCCGCCACCTTCAAGGAACAGTCCTATACGGCATACGCTCAATCCGCCAAACCCGGCGAAAAACTGAAGCCGGGTGAAACCGTCCGGGTGACGCTGTACGAAAAATTCCCCGTCAAGGATGAGAAATAATTTTCTCGCCGGCGAGTTCCTCGATCGCCAATCCGCATATTGCAGACTTTCCGTAAGGTGCATTCTTCCAGTATGATGCTGAGATCTACTCCGTTGAGGCATCCGACACGCGCTGGAAGCTGGCATGAGCGACGGGATACTCCACCCTCGGCACGATGAAGAATCGCACGTCGGTTCGGCGACGATCGATTCTTCCACGGCTTCGTCGACCGACCGGATTGATGACGGTATCGAACCTGGTCACGAGTCGTCTTCTGTTCCGGCAAATGACGCCGCTTTAGCCAACGATATCTCCCCGGAAAAATCGCGATGCTTCGGCTTGAGTCGCGGGGATCAGATATTTCTCGGATCCATCGCGGGACTGTTGCTCCTGTTGATGCTCGCTCATGCCCTCAAAGCCAGCCGGTGGTCTCTGCAAACGGTCGAACTTGTTCATCATCCCGAGCGCGAGTGGGAATTCCATCTCGACATCAACACCGCGACCTGGGTGGAATGGATGCAACTCGAAGGAATCGGTGAACGACTGGCTTTGCGAATCGTCGAAGACCGAAAAACCAACGGCCCGTTCAAAAGTATCGACGATTTGACGCGAGTATTGGGCATCGGCCCCAAAACAATCGAACGGCTCAAACCCCACTTGCGGTGTGATCCTGGCAATGCCGAGGTCGCGCGACGTCAGGCCGAAAACGAACGAAGCGAACACGCTCCTAACGAATGAACGCTGATCGCGGTCACTGCTTATCCGGCGGATTCTCTTTCGATGTCCCTTCACCCACTGTCGCGGTATCCGACTTCTCGGCTGACGAAAGGGGTTCGGCCTGCGGCATCTGACAGATCACGCGGAAACCGACCAGTCGGCTCTTTTCGTATGGACGGATGCGATATCGTCGCGACGATCGGCATTCGAAGCCGAGTTCGCTCCAGCTTCCGCCGCGGATCACGCGCGATTCGAGAGCCTTTTCGTCTTCCGGTTTTTCCGGTTGCGGGCCGACGGGATCCTCGAAGACCGGGTCTTCATAGGCCTTGGGAGAATACCAGTCCTGACACCACTCGGCGACGTTCCCGTGCATGTCGAATACACCCCAGTCGTTCGGCGCATAAGAACCGACGGCTGCCGTGCGTTCGAGGAACGGACCCGGTTCGGCCCCTTGCACCGACGCCGTTCCGTTGAAATTCGCCTGCTTCGACGAGAGCGCCGCACCGGTGGAGTAGGGGGCGTCTTTTCCCGCGCGGCAAACGTATTCCCATTCGGCCTCAGTCGGAAGTCGATACGTTCGACCGGCGGCAATTTCTTCGGGAAGCTCGTTCAGCTTCCGGCAGAATTCGACGGCGTCAGTCCAAGTCACCGACTCCACGGGAAAATGATCGGTCAGTTCATCGCCGACCTTTTTCGAGCCTTCGCCGAGCGTCGAAAAGTAACTCGGGTTGTCCTCCATCAACAGGCGATACTCTCTTTGCGTGACTTCATAAGCGGAGATATGAAAATCGCGGCTGAGGCGAATCGTGCGCACCGGGCGTTCGTCTTTCGGATACTCAGGGATCTTGGGGATCGGCTTGGAGGCTGGCACATTGGACTTGATCGGATTGAACGGCGTCGGAGGCTCAGGTGTATCCTTCTCCTTTGAAGGAATGAGATCCTCAATGCCGGGGAGGCCCGGTAATTCGGCCTCACCGGACATGTTTCCCATTTTGAATCGTCCAGCGGGGATATACGCCAGCCGCATCCCGATCGAATTCTCGATGTAGCGCTCGATGTGAAACGAGAGCGAATGTCGAGCGGTCAGCGGTTCATCCCCCTCGGTCTCAATGGCCAGCACGTCGAACTTGAAATCTTTTCCGACGTCATCGGGATGAATGCTCCACGTCAACTCACCGGTCTCGGCGTCGAATTGAATCCGTTCCGGAGCGCCTTCTCCTAATTGATAGGTCAACTTCTGCGGAGGCAAATCGTCATCCTTCGCGGACATCGACAACTTCAATGTTTCACCGGGCCCCAACAGGCCGACACCTTCTTCACTCGCACGTTGATACACTACAGACGAGAATGCGGGGGGAAGATTCTTTTCCATGACCTGCACGCTGAACGCCTTGAAATCGCGGCGGGAATTCTCACCGTCATCGACGACTTGCAGCGTGAATTTGAATTCGCCAGGCCCTTGAGCTTCGGTCGGCTTCCACGAAAACGCGCCGTTCTTCGGATCGATCACCGCCCCTTCGGGAACTTCTCCGGTCAATTCAAAGCGAATATCGTTAGCCGGTTCATCGAGATCCTTGGCCTGTGCGATAAACTCCAACGTGGTCAATTCGTCGATGATTTGATCTTGCGGTTGCTCCAGCACCGGCGGATCATTGACCTCTTGCACCTTAACGGTCCAACTCACCGTGGCATCCGCGACCGACTCATCCTGCGAATTCAATTGCACCGTGATGTCGAATTCACCCGGGCCGTGATTTTCTCCGGGGGTCCAGGAAAACTGACCTGTTTCGGGATTCACGTACGAGCCATCCGGCGCATCGGCGGATAATGCGAATTGATATTTCCCTTTGACCTGCGATTCGTTTTCCACGCGAATTTTCACATTGTAACGCTGCTTCTCTTGAATCGTCGTATCGGCAACGGCTTTGATCGTCGGCTGCACTTGCCCCTCTGAAGTAGAAGGAGTCGACGGCATCGAAGCGCCATCCCCCTTCGTGGCCGATTCATTCTTCTTCGCTTCTTCGTTCGTTCCCGCGCCGTTCGGCGGCGACGCTTGATTTGCGGCCTTCGAACTGTCATCGGTTCCGGTGATTGAAGCATTCGCGAGTGTTCCCGTGGCAGCGAGATCGGTATTCGACTTTCCGATGAGTTGCGACAGCAAGACTCCGATGCCGATCGCTCCCACGAGACCAAATGCGATCAGAGCGATTCTAGCTCCAGGTGAGGCGGTCGCCGGCACAGCCTGAGAGACCGATGGGGGCTGCGACGCCGGCGCGACGGAAGAACGCTGTGGCGACGGCAGACTTCCAGACGGGTGACTGACCGGTTGCGTGACAAAACCGGAACTGGGCCGATCCCCGGTTCCCAGCAGTTCGTACAGGCGATGTCCCGCACAGAACGGTTCGAGCGCATACACGATATCCGCCGCAGAAGCGTATCGGTCTTCGGGCTCCTTGGCGAGCATGCGGTCGAGAATGGCAACGACCTCCGGGGGAACATCTTGGCGGATATCGCTGACCGGGGGAGGGGGTTCGAGCAGATGCGCCCGCATCTTGCTGAGATAATTACGCTGATACTTGGGA
>JBJXGP010000167.1:0-2896 GCA_046160425.1 Planctomycetaceae bacterium | reverse complement strand
ATCGTTTACGGTTACTCCCCCACCTCCCGGCCCGATCTCGCCGAACTGGTGAGCATGGCTCGCGCCCGAAATATTCCGGTTCTCGTCGATGCCGCGGGCGAACTCCCTCCCCGATCGAATCTCAAGTCGATCCCGGCGAGCGGAGCGGATCTGGTCGCATTCAGCGGAGGCAAATCGATTCGCGGACCGCAGTCGACGGGGATTCTCTGTGGACGCAAAGACCTGATCGCCTCAGCCGTCTTGCAGTTGCTCGACATGGACGATCACCCCGAGTTGTGGTCTCCTCCTGCCGACTTCATCCCGCGAGAAAAATTGAACGGCATGCCGCGTCACGGCTTCTGCCGTAGCATGAAAGTCGCCAAAGAGCAGATCGTCGCGCTGCTGACGGCTCTCGATCTGTTCACGTCCGGAGCTTATCTCTCGCTGGTCCCCAAGTATCGCGAGCAGTTGCAGCGCGTGGCGGAGAAGTTGTCGGCAGCGCCTGTGAAATGTCAATTGATCGAGAAGGGAGATGGAGAATCTCCGCCGTATCTGGAAATCCTGCTCGACGAAACTCGACTCGGCCGGACGGCATTCGATGTCTGCCGCCGCTTGCGAAATGGCTCCCCCCCCGTCTATGTCGGTCACGGCAAATTGCCGCAGAAAACGCTCGTGATCATGGCGACCTGCGTGCGCGATGAGCAATGGGAGCCAATGATGCTTCGCCTTTCTCAAGAACTGACGCCTGCTACATGACGCGCGTAGGGTGGCACTGGCGGCTTGTCCGCCAGTGTGATTTTCAACAATCAAAAAGCGCTCCGCTGCGAAAATCCTTCGCGTCGCGGCTAACCGAATACTGAATACACCGCTGCGCGAACCCATACGCTTGCGCCGTGTCTGATGGATGCTCCGTTGATGTCACTCGACCAGCGGCGTATATGCCATCCGCTCGTTTCTCGCTGAAGCGACGGATTTGGCGGTATCCGTTCCGGACATGGGATCTGAACGGGGGACATCGATTTCGGTTAGCTCAACGGATAGAGCACCAGACTGCTAATCTGGCTGTTGCGGGTTCGAATCCCGCACCAAGCTCCAAAACTGTCGGCTGGAAACCGACGCTACGGATCTGCCGCAAGGCTGATCCGACCACGATGCCGAAGGGGGGCGGACGATTGATCGATCGGCTGCTGACAAGACTCATGCCATCGACTGCTTGCAGCCGAGGCATGGGAAACTGGTCAGCGGCAACACCAGACGATGCCCTGCAGAGGACGGATTCCGCCGATGACCTCGCTCGACAACGGTGCGTGAAAGAAATCGCCGAGGGGTTTCGAGGTTCGCCTCGCAACGAAGGCCCTTTCAGCCACGCCCCGACGCCGCCCGAGACCTCGGCTCAAGTTTCTCTCCGCATTTTCGCGTGTGATCGGCGAACGTTTTGCCCTCTGACGGTTTTTTAGTTGGCCGGAGCGGGTGATGTTTTTTCTTGTTCCCAAGCTCCGCTTGGGAACACAAGTCTTCGAGAGCTTCTGCTTCGTCGATTATTTATCAATGATTGAAGACACTGCTGGGCAAGCCAGCAGTGCCACCCGACATGATGTGGCTACCGCTATGGAAAGAGGTTGTCGCGACTTGCCTTGCCGGGATCAACGAGCACAAATTCGACGGATATCGGAATGATCACGGGGCGAATTTTCGGGTGTTGCACGCGTTCTTCAGGACGAAATTCTAAGGTTCCCAGAATATTCACACGCGGTTCACGACTATCGCCGTGGTTGTATGTGGCATTCTTGGCGAATCCACGTTCAGCAATCGGGTTTTTGCTGCAATCGACCTCAATTTGAGTTCCACCCGCGTAGACAGCAGCACAAATGAGCTTTCCAATCTTCGTTTTTGTACCATCCGCTCTGCCCGCATTAAATCGAGCCAGTCGGATTTCAATCGTAATTGAGGCGTCTTCGTTTGCCGCTACTCGTGCTGCAAATTCCTCGAACGGATCCTCATCCTTGCCATAAGCTACGAAAGCAGCCAACAGAAAAACACTGACAAGGAAGAGTATGCGTCGACCGTTCATCGTCGGCTCCCAGGGAAGTTGATGAAATGCGATTTGAGAACTTCGACATCGGTGCATGATGTGTTTTAAGCAATTTCCCTGCGGACTTCACCGGATTTGGGAAATCCTGTCAAGCCGAGTTAGGGAAACTCGTTTATATCGAGGAGCGTTTTGCCCTCTGACGGTTTTTAGTTGGCGGGAGCGGGTGATGTTTCCGTAAGAAAGTCACTTCTCCGGCTTTCAAGTTCTTGTATTCGCTTTTCGGATTCTTGCGCGGTGTTTCGCGCCAACCAATGTACTGCCCACGCAAAGAGTGCATACAAAACCAATTGAATAATCCATTTCGGCCACGGGAACAGCACAGGTATCAGCAATAACATTCCATACATGCATCGGGGAATCCAATAAGCCATTTGCTTTGTCTCTTTCCCGCGTAATGCTTCGCGTGTGATTCTGGCTTCTAATTCTTGTAAGGTTCTTGGATTTCCTCGCAGTGAATAATCGTGGATACGACCGGGGTCGATTTTCGAAATCGCGTAGATGAAACCAGTGATTTGTCCCGATCGATCGTGTCCTTTCAGAAGGTTCAATTTCTGGTCTGGAAGCTCGATCGAGAGTTGTTGAAAATCATGACTACACGAATTCATTCGCCAAATCTGAATTTCCAGGACGTCCTCCCAGCGATAACGCTTTTCGGTTCCCTTTGAAGTGACAACTAACTCATCGTGAGAAAAGTGAATCGTCTTTTTGTCGGGCCAATGGGTGTTGATCGTCAAAGCTTCTGGTATCGGTGCAGGTCGAGGGGGTATCCATACACTCTGAATCAGATTGCCGAGTTCTCGAGCCTCTGATTTCTCAAGATATCCG
>JBJXGP010000166.1:0-13057 GCA_046160425.1 Planctomycetaceae bacterium | reverse complement strand
ACCGACGGCGTCGCAGCCTATCCCGTGTCGCGCGCCGTCTCCCCGCAAGACTACATGGCGACGCTGCTCACCTTCATGGGCATCGACCTCGACGTGCAATTCATCGATCCCAATGGCCGGCCGCGGTACATGGTTGAAAATGGAACTCCAATTTCGGAACTGTTCTAAGCGGGCGATTTTTGATGAACGACGACATCGATTCGTTGCGAGTATTCGATACACAGTGGTAGAAAATTCAAGGACTTGACGATGGCAAGAGTGAATCCGCAGACGCCGCAACATCCCATTCTCCGCAGGGAGATGCTCCAGGCCGGTGCAATCGGGTTACTGGGGATGTCGATGTCGGATCTCCTCGGCTGGCGGGGTGCCGCGGCACAAGCCGAGCCGGCGTTGTCGATCAAGCCTCCCAAGTCGGTGATCTATCTGTTCCTGACGGGAGGCCCCTCGCAGCACGATACCTTCGACATGAAACCTGAGGCACCCGCGGAAATCCGCGGCGAGTTCAAGCCGATCGCCACGAACACGCCCGGAATCGACATTACCGAAGGGTTGCCGATGCTGGCTCAACGAAGTCAGCACTGGTCGCTGCTGCGATCGTTATCGCATACGAATAACGGCCATGATGGAGGAACCTACATCATGCTGACGGGGCGGTCGGTCCTTCCGCCGACGTTTGTGGCGAACAAACCGCTGCCGGCCGACTGGCCGTCGATTACTGCCATCGGTGGAGCGATGACTCCTTCCCGAAGCATCTTGCCGACGAGCGTAATTCTTCCCGAGAAACTGTATCATTCGAATTCGGGAGTTTATTCGGGACAATTCGCGGGGATGCTCGGTGAAAAACACGAACCGTGGTTGATCGAAACGACCGACAAGCCGCACGCGTATCATTCGTATTCGGGTGCGTTTCCCAAATATCTGTTCGATTTGCACAAGGGAGCGCGCTCGGACCGCGAGAATTTCCGTTTCGAGGTACCGTATTTGTCGCTCCCCGAAGGGATGCTCTCATCGCGATTCGGCCAGCGGCAGAATCTCCTGTCGCTCATCGAACAGCAGCGCAACGATCTCGATCGCGTCGCCAGCACGACCGGGTACGACCGCTATCGCGAACTGGCGATCTCGCTGATCACCGATCCCAAAGTCCGCGATGCGTTTGAAGTCCGCAAAGCTCCGCCTGAAGTCCTCGAACGTTACGGCGACAATTCGTTCGGTTGGTCGTTGCTGATGGCTCGTCGGCTCGTCGAAGCGGGAGTCAACATGGTGCAGGTCAACCTCGGCAACTTCGGCAGTTGGGATTTGCACGGCAACAACACCGTCAATCTCAAAGAGTTCCTGTTCCCGCCGACCGATCGCGCGGTGAGCGCACTGCTCGACGATCTGCACGAAAGCGGCTTGCTCGACAGCACGCTGGTCGTGATGGCAGGGGAATTCGGCCGCACGCCGCGGATCACGCACATCGCCACGTCGATCTATAAATATCCGGGACGCGACCACTGGGGGCCGTTGCAGTCGGTGCTGTTCGCCGGCGGCGGCATACCGGGCGGAACGATCATCGGTTCATCGGATTCCGAGGGGGCCTATCCGGCAACCGACCGAGAGACCCCCGAATCGTTCGCGTCCACGATTTATCAGGCCCTCGGCATTCCCCGCGAAGCGCACTGGCACGATGCGACCGACCGGCCATACCCGGTCTATCTGGCCGATCCCATCGCGGGCCTGACGGTGGATGGATGATATACCGATAGGGATTTACGCCGCTTGGGCGCGGCGGGCTTTTCTGGCCTGGTCGGATTCGTCGCGTTTCTTGGGCGAATCGTCCGACGATTTCAGCAGGTCGTTTTCCTCATCGGCTTCCGCTGCGGTTCCATGACTGGAAATCAGCCGCAAGATGGCGGGGAGAGGAACCAGCGAGACGAACAGGCTGCAACTGACCCCCACGGTCAGCACCAGCCCGAGACTGTAGAGTCCGCGGTGCGCGGCGAACATCATGCTGCCGAAACCGACGATGGTCGTCGTCGCCGACAGAATGATCGCGTTGGTCGTGCTGGGGGAGAGCATAAACCGCTGTTCGGAATTGTGCCGGAATTCGTGGATGAGATGCACGCCGTTGTCGACGCCGATCCCTAGAATCAGCGGCAAGACGATCAGATTGGCGGCATTCAAGTCGACGTGCAGCAGCGCCAGGATGCCGAACATCATCATGCCGCCGAGCACCGGTGGCAACATCGCCAGGCAGGCATCGCGGACGCTGCGCCAGTCCCAGATCAATGCGATCAGCGCGACCATACCCAGGCAGGCGCCCGCGGCGACGCCCACGTGCAGTTCGACTCCGCGCTGCTTGAGGATCACGACGGTGATGCCGATCACCAGGGCCGGCGGAATCAACGTTCCCCAACTATGGACCGATGACATCGAGTCCCACAACAACACCATGAAAATAACGATCAGCGCATAATACGCGGCATTTTCGTAGCTCGTCCGGATCTGCCGGCCCGCTTCATAATTTTGAAGAGGAGTCCCCGTGACTTCGGGATCGACCTCGCGCACGTCGGTAACGAAGCGATGCAGCGGTTCGTAATCCCAGATGTTTGCTTTAGGATAAATCTGCACGAGCCATTTTCCATCGGCGGAGATAAATCGATCGCGCAGTTCCTTGGGGTAATCCGCGAGCGTCAGCGGGCGCGGGTCGGTGCTCGCCCGCAGGATTTGCAATTGACGCCACAACGAGCCGATCATGCGGGCTTCGTACTCCGCGAGGAATTTCATCTGAGCGTTCAGGTCCATTTCTTCGAAGCGATCGAGAAAGCGGTCGTAATCGGCGGCGGTTGCGATGCTTCCTCGTGACCGAAGTTTGCGGAGAACCTTCCAAAGTTGCTCGACGGCCGAGCCGAATTCCGCCGGATCGGGAGGCGAATAATTGGGAGGAGCCGGCGGGAGGTTCGTCAGCGTTTCGGCAATCTGATGGATATACGGGCTCTTGTTCTCCTGCGACTTGACCGGGATGCGCATAGCCAGCGTTTCCACATGATCCACCGTCGACAGCTCGGCGTATTGCGTCGCCAGTTCGCGCGCTTCGTCGGCTGAGTCGGCCAGAGAAACAGCGAAAAGAACCTGGTGTTTCGATTGCTCCGTCAAACGCTTCAAGGCTTTGACCGAATCGACGCCGTCGGCTTGCAAGTTGAGCAGATTGTAATCGTACTTGACCCGCGACGAGAATTCACCATCCTCGTGTTTGACGATCTGCGAAATCAGCCCGCCGATGAAGCACATCGTGACGAACAGAGTCAACCGGGGATACGCATAACTGATTTTTCGCAGCCACGTCCATGCCATGGGTGTGGGAACTGAAAGCTCAGCCGTCGAACGGTCCGACAAGGCGAGCATCGCCGGCATCATGATGAAGGTGGCGAGCACGCACAGCATGATCCCGCCGCCGGAAATGATTCCCAGCTCGGCGACGCCCAAAAACGGAGTCAACGTCGCGCACAGAAATGCCAGCGCGGTCGTTAATGCCGATGTGACGATCCCCAGGCCGACGTTTCCCACAGTTTCGACGGTAGCGGTATTGACGGCTTCGCCTTCATGCCGATACTGCAAGTACCGCGATAGATAGTGAATGCTGAAATCGATTCCCAGGCCGACAAGAATCGCTGTGAATGAAACGGTGAGGATGTTGAGATGGCCGATGGTCAACGTCGCAAATGAGAACGTCCATGCCAAAGCAACGGCCAGAGAGGACATCAACAACAGGGGATGTTTTTTTCCACGGAAGCCGACGAGCAAGAGCACCAGAACTCCGGCCATGGAAATGCCGGTTGTGATCATCGAATCGAATTGCGAACGGCGCATTTCATCCGATTCAAGCACGGGAATTCCGGTAAGCCCGATCTCGACGTGCGGGAAGACTTCGTTGAGTTCGTTGATCCAGGTCCGCAGCCGATCGATCGCCTGTTCGGGACCGTTGAAACTCTCTGATGTCGCGACGGGGGTCGCCTTGAGATAACCCATCGTCCCCTGGTCGTTCATCAGGTAATCGGAGTGGGCCGCCTGAGCGAAGGCTTCGCGCGGAATGGAGCCCGCCATCGGCCAGGGAGGAATAAACGACTCGGGGTTTTCCTGAAACTCGTTCAGGCTTCGACCCAGCAGTTGGACGTGTTCCCAATGTTTTGATTGATATTGTTGCTGTTGCGGCGAGCGGGCTTGATTCTGTTCCATCTGCCACGACAACAACGGGACGAGAGAAGTCAGGCGAACGAGATCCCACTCCCCCTGCAGCACTCGCCGGTAAATCGTCAATTGCTGATGGACATCCTGCAATTGCTCGGTCGTGAGCAGTTGCAGACCCTTGCGGCTCACTGCTTCGGTATTTTGCCGATACCAGACGTTCTGAAAGAGTTCGCGGTTTTTTTCCATCCGCCGGCCAAGTTCGTCGAGAACTTCGTGGATGTCGGCTTGATTGTCCGATTCCACGACGACGATCAGGTCGGAGGTTTCACCGAACTGATGAGTGTAATTGAGCCAGCGTTGATGAAAGTCGGCGCGCGGATCGATCAGATCGGCACGTCGCGTTTTGAACTCGAGATGCATTGCACTATGCGTCACGCTGACGCAAACGCTGACAATGACCAATGCCAGGGTCATCCGGGGATTGCGTGAAATGAGTCCCGTGAGGGTGCGCAGACCTGACGACAACATCGGTTGCTCGTTGTTCGCACCCATGGAACGTCCCTGCTCCCTTTTCCGCAGCGTATGCCCTTAACGTCCGGCCAACGGCACGCAGATGATACGCGGTTCAACTCGTCCTTGAGTCGGCTTGGCAAGGTTCATGTCTCTTAAAATATTCCTGCCCCTTGAGGGGGGCGGCATTCTAAGCAGATACCTCAAATCGATCAAGCGGAGACTCCTGACGCGGCTGTAACAATATCGGGTGAATGGGCGAAATGGGATGCAGTGTTGAGGCCGTTACGAGATGATATTGATCGCCGGTCACTTCGAGTATATGGGCTGGTGTTTATTCGAGCGTATCATCATCGTTTGGGGCATTGTGTGGATCTTCGGAGATCGAGGATACAGGCTCCGTACTCACAGATGGATCGTCCACCGTCGCTGATGGTTCCTTCGGCGTCGATGATGCTTTTCCGGCTGCGGTTAACGTTCGGTACTCGTGTGCGACCGCCCAGAAGGCGATGAAGTCGTAAACCGTATGCGCAGTGATCGGTACGAGCAAGTTTCGCGGTTCCTGCCAGGTGAAGGTCCAACTGAAATAGAGTCCCATGAGACCGGCGAGAAGGGCATATGTCGGCGTGACAAAATGGGCGAGTCCGAAAATCACGTTGGCAAAAATCAAACCCGACCACATGCCTCCTTTTTCGAACCAGATTTGCAGAAATCCCCGAAACAGGATTTCTTCCGTGACGCCCGCGAGCAGTCCCAGCAGGAACAAGTCGTACCAGCGGCAGGCGGCCAGCGGAGCGCCCAACGTATCGATCAGGATTTTCTTGATGGCCTGCAGCGAGTCTATGGGTATGCGGAAAGAAACCGCCAGCAATATCAGCATCGGAACCGTGGCGATGACTCCCCAGAGCAACCCGTCAACGTCGGCATAGAGATGCTCGATGGGATTGACATCCATGAGCCATCCCAGAAACATCGCGACCAGGAGGAGGCCCCCTTCGAAGACCGCTGCCAGATTGAGAAAATGTGATCGTTCGATTGACTGCATGATGGTGCAAGTTAAGGCGGAAGAGCAAAAATGTCCATGCCGCAGGTCTCGAATCGGCTGGAAACGGTTCTTCTGAATCGGATGCATTGGCCCGCTTTTTGACGGGCGTAAAGGAAATGCTCCCCAATGGATTTCGAGAAATCATAGTGATTTTTCGCACGTGTGACTTTTCACGCTCGTGCGAGAACCCGATAATTCAGTAATCCATTCTCTCGCCGGGAACTCTGATTCAGGTGGTGCAGTCGTCAAGTGTGCGGCCGCGCCGAGCCTGGCTAAAGGCAAATCGTCGCATAGTCCAGCAAATTTCATAGATTGCTGACTCGATCGAAATGAGAAGAACTGCATCGACGCGGTTCATAGCGATCGCACGGTCGTTCGATCTTTTGCGATGACGACCGTTAATGATGACCGTCCAATCAGAAACGAGGAGTTCACTATGATTACGCTCAAACGGATCTTGTTACCCACGGATTTCAGCGAACATGCCCGCACGGCACAAAACTATGCCTGCGATCTCGCCGAGAAGTTCGGTGCCGAACTGCATCTGCTGCACATCAGCATCGATGTGATGGCGATGGTCCCCGAACCCGGTATGAATTTTCTCCCCCCGGGCGATTACCTGCGGGATATGCAAAAGTCGGCTCAAGATGCGCTGTCGCGGTGGCCGGATGCGAAGTCGGCGTCTCAACTCAAAATCGTCCGCGAAGTGCGAGTCGGCACCCCGTTCGTTGAAATCGTCCGCTATGCCAAAGAGGCCGACATCGATCTGATCGTATTGGGAACACACGGACGAACCGGCATTGCACACGCGCTGTTGGGCAGCACGGCGGAGAAAGTCGTCCGCAAGGCCCCCTGCCCTGTGCTCACCATCCGTCCCGAAGGGCATCAATTCAGTCTGCCTTAAGGCCGCAATTAACTTGCTTTCGCTTTCTTCGCCGTCATCAGCGAGACGAGAATCAGCGTCAGAAAACCGAGGGGAATCGTCACGATTCCCGGCTGGCTGAACGGTGTGTAGGCCGATTCCGCAGGGAGGCCGTACACGCCTTTGAACGTATCGGCACTCAGAAGAATCCATCCCAGCGATGACGTCATCCCCACGACGACGGCGGCGATGACCCCCTGCCGGGTGACCCCTTTCCAGAAGAGCAGCATCACCAGCGATGGCAGATTCGCCGAGGCCGCGACGCTGAAGGCCCACCCGACGAGATAACTGACGTTCATTTTTTCGAAGAGAATTCCCAAGGCAATGGCAATCGCGCCGACGACGACCGAAGCGAACTTGGCCAAGCGGACTTTTTCGTAATCGTTCATTTCGATGCGCAACACGTGCGTGGCCAGATCGTGAGTTACCGCGCCGGCGGAGGCGAGGATCAACCCGCTGACGGTCCCTAATACGGTCGTGAACGCGATCGCTGAGATTATCGCGAACAGCCATTCGCTGATGCTCTTGGCGAGCAGCGGGGCCGACATATTGTCGTTGGTGACGTCGAGGGCTCCGCTGGTCATCGCCCCCAGGCCGAGGTATAGCGTCAGCACGTAAAAGAAGCCGATGGCCCCGATGCCGACGATCGTGCTCTTTCGCGCGCTGGCTTCGTCTTTGACGGTGTAGTAGCGAATCAGAATATGCGGCAACGACGCCGTTCCGCAAAACAGCGCAAGCATCAGTGAGAGAAAGTTGAGTTTGTCGAAGAATTTGTCGCTGTGGATTCCCTGAAACGCGGGGTGAGCGCCGGGACGAAGCACGTCCTTGCCTTGAGTGATCTTTTGAAAGTAGACCGTCGTCTCTCCGTCCTGGTCATCCTTGAGCGTTTCCTTTCCCCACAACACCACTTCACTCTGTTGCAGCGTACTCAAGAATTCCAGCGGTCCAAGGGGAGTCCCTGCTTGAATGCCCGGGGGCAACGATTTGAGATGTCCAATGGGGTATAGGTCGGCTTCACCCTCTTTGATACCCTGCACGTGGCCGTTGACGAGTATTTTTCCGTCGGGCTTTTTGGTCTTTGTTTGCCCTTCGAATAGCTCGACCTGACCTACCCCCTCATCGCCCGTCGGCATGATCTTCCACACGGCGATTTCGTGGGTGGATGAATTGCGGCTGAGCAGGTACGGCGCTTTTCCCCAGCCGGCAGGGGTAGGGAGAATCTCTGAATCGCGAAACGCCGCATGCGAGGTCATTGCTGCAGTCAGACTGGCTTTGGGAAACGGGCCAATGCGTTGAAACACGTGTTGCGCCGTTTCTTCGGTCTTGAATCCGCGGATCAGAATCAGCACCGTGAGGATGGCGCTGAATAAGACCAGGAGCGATCCTTTGAGAAATTGCACATAAGTCGTCGAGACCATCCCCGCCGAGACGACGATGTAGATCACGATGGTGCCGACCAACACGACTCCCACCCAATGCGGAAAACCGAGCAGCGGTTGAATGAGCACTCCCGCACCCACCATCTGCGGGATCAGATAAAACAGACTCACGGCCAGCGTGCTGATGCCAACGGCCAATTTGATTCCCCGCGATTGAAAACGGGCATCCAATGCGTCGGCGAAGGTGAACTTCCCTAATCGTTTCATCGGCTCCGCCACGACGAACAACGCGACAATCCACCCGGCGAGATAACCGATGGAGTACAGAAAACCGTCGTACCCGTTAAAGGCAATCATCCCGCAGATCCCCAAAAAGGAAGCGGCGGAGAGATAATCGCCGGCGAAGGCGACGCCGTTGATGAACCACGGAATCTGGCCGTGTGCGGCAAAGTAACCTTGAGCGGACTTCGCGTTCCGCCCCAGATAAAAACTGAGCCCCATCGTCACCATCACGAAGACGATGAACGTACCGACGGCCACCATCGATGGTTGGTAATTCATGAATGCTTCTCCTCAGTTGACTGCGGAGGATTCGACCGGCAGAGGAAACCGTACAGCAGCGCCATCACAAAAGCGGCGACGATGAGCGCCATGCCGTACAGAATGGCGAGGTTAAGCCCGCCGATCGGCGTCGATTCCATGATTTTCGGATAAAACGCGTTCAGAAAGACAAAACCGGAATAGAACAGCGTGTAGATCACGAACAGAATCATACCGATTCGGGCGTTACTCGATTGCATGATGGCACCTGACTGGTCGTCACGGTTGGGGGAGGCGGTACGGGGATCGAATGCGATTCGACCACAACGACAATACGCGCAAAATCAGCGCGATCCAAGCAGAAGCGATGAAGATAACCGGATCGGTAGCTCATCGCAAGCGGGTGGCCCGATCACATCTGGGCCAGCAACTTGACCGCCCGCAAAGCCCAGTCGTTGACTTTGAGTCCGTGTTCCAGCGTATGGGCATCCGGCGTCCACGTCGGTCGTCGCACGAACGTACTCGACAAGGGGATGACCCCCCGACTTTCCAGCAGCCGTTTCTCCAGCGTATGCCAGAGTTCCATATTCTGCAGCGAAAAGACAAGTTGAGGCAGGACGTACTGAAACAGGTTCATTGCCTTTTCGAATTGGCCGTCGAGTCCCAGCTTCCAGATATTTTGAAGGATATCGGCGAATGCCAGGCCCGGCATCAATCCGCAAATACCGCTGGGAATAAGGTCGAGCAGATACATCCCTCCCCAGCCTTCGAGCACGCCGATGCGGTCATTCGTCGCAGCGCGGACCGACTCGACTTTCGCCGACATCAGCGGTTCTTCGAGTTTGAGGTACTTGAAGTTGCTGCATTCATCGGCGAGCTGGCGGGCGAATTCCCCTCCGACCGTCGGTCCACCGGGGTTGAAATCCTGAATCAGGACCGGAAGCGTCGTCGAGCGGCAAATCCGCCGGCAATAATCGATCTGATCGGGAAGCGTCAGCCCGAACTGTCGCGGCATGGCGAACGAAATCAGATCGGCTCCGAGATCGGTATGCAGCTTTGCCAGCGCCGACGCGTTTTTTGCGGAGGGATGATTCGACTGTGCAACGATCGCAATCCGTCCCGCGGCCGCTTTGATCGCGGTTTCGATCACGAGCCGGCGTTCGGCTTCGGACATCTTGTAAAATTCGCTGCCATATGCCGGAAGGCAACACGCCGACACTCCGCACTGAACGGCGAAGTCGACGCTCGCCGCCAAGGCATCGACGTCGATCGATTCATCTTCGCGAAACGGAGTCGGAATGATCGGCACGACTCCGGATAATTTCTTTCCCATTGCCATTCAGGATTCCTTTTATCGTATCGATCAATGCAGGTGAGACGTCTATCTGTGTCATTATTCTCACAGTGGGTCTCTGTGTGCTCTGCGACTCTGCGGTTCAATTCTTCTGTTCATCAGACCTCTTCGCTTCGACTGCGGTCTCATCGTCTCGTTCGAAGACGATGATATGCTGTCGCGGCAGGACATCGATCGTTTCGCGATACCGAAGATTGAATTCCGGCTGCCCCGCTTCCTTCTTCACCTGCTCGACCGACATCTTATGGACGAGTTTAATCGGGATTTGAGGATCTTCCAGCCGGTATTCGACGAAGACGATCACTCCATCGGGTTTGAGAGCTTTGGAGATCTCATTGAGCATTTCGTAAGGAAATTCGAATTCGTGATACACGTCGACCATCAAGGCCATGTCGATCGATTCGGTTTCGAGCTTCGGCGACTTTTCCGTCCCTTTCACCAGTTCCACGTTCTGGATGTCGTGTTTTTTCAGCTTCTTTTTGAGGAGATCGAGCATCTGCTGCTGCACGTCGACGGCGAAAACCTTTCCTTCCGTACCGACTTGCTCCGCCATCATCAAGGTGATGACGCCGCTCCCCGCGCCGATATCGGCAACGATTTGACCCGGTTGCAGGTCGAGGGCTTTCATGAGCAATGTCAGGCGTTCTTCTTCCTCGCGTTCCGATCGTTCGAGCCACGGTGCCGCCTGAAACCCCATGACGTGTGCGATTTCGCGCCCCATGTAAAACTTGCCGATCCCGTTCGGATCGTGCCGCTTGCGGCGTTCGTATCGCGGCTTTTTGTCGGCGAATGCGAGTTCAACGACGGCTGGCACGTCGTTCGATTCGGTTGCGAATGGTGACTCCGCATCAGCGAAATTCGTAGCAGCGATACTGTCATCTGACTTTGACGATGAGTGCGTCTCAATCTTGCCCACGAGATCGGATTCGTAACCCGAAAACAGCACGAATCCGAAGCTGCATAGCAGACCGAAGAAAATTTTCCGTGGGACGGCTTGCATCATATGGTCCTTGGAACGAGTACGTGATTTTCGGTCGCGCTCAATGATTGGGCTGGCCCTGTGTATCTCGTCCGTGCTGCTGCATGATCTGCTGCCATTCCAGCTCAGAGAGTTCGACCGCTTCATCCACCAGCATCACAGGGATGCCGTCGCGAATGAGATACTTCATGCGAGTCGCCGGGTCGGTTGAGATCAGGGCCTCGCCGTGCTGCACCAATGCCGCTTTGGATTTCGGGCAGATCAGCATTCGTTCGAGCAGATCGGCCTTGAACGTAGGACTTTGCATGGAGTTCTCGTCGTAGTGTGCGTCATGACGCACCTTCTATTCATGATGAATCCCTCCGGCAATTCGCCGGGGGCTAAGTGGAAACCATTATACAAACTAAAATCCGCGTGCCTTGCGGATATCATCGAAATCTCGCAGGCGATATCCGATATCGACGTAATCGAGCACGCGGCATAAGGCCCGCACGGCGACTCCCATGCCATCCGGACCGCTGAACCCGCCGAATTGTCCGCCGCCTTTGAGGTGCGGTTCGGCTTCGAGAAAGACTCCCGGCGCGCCGAGCTTCTTCATCCGTTTTTCGATTTTGGGAATATGTTCGCGAAGTTCGCGCAGGAAGAGTTCGTGCCCGGCGTCACCGACGTCCGAGGGGACGAAATTTTTCAACCGTTCTTCATCGACCACGCCGGTCCATTCCAGCGACTTGTCGATCGTGTAGTCCTTGATGTGTACCCAGCCGACGTACTTCACGCAGGCCTTGAATTCGTCGAGAACCTGCAAACGATTCTTGTTTTGGGCGGCGACGTTGCCGCCGTCGAAGACCAATACCAGATTCGGGTGATCGATCTTGCGAGCCAGTTCGGCCAGCAACTGGCCGGTCTCCCCGACGAGATTCGGCTCGATTTCCAGTCCGTATACCACACCGGCCGCGGCGCATTGTTCGGCGATTTTTCCGATTTGATCGACGGCCTGCGCGACGTGCTGCTGCGGTTTTTCTCCCTTCGGATGGTAAAACGAAAACCCGCGGACCAGCTTCGTTTCGAGGGCGACCGCTTGCGCAATCGTCTGTGCGACGTCGTTATCGAGATACTTCTTGAACGGAACGAAGCGGTTGTGCGAGCCGTCATCGACATCCACGAGCTTCACTTTTCCGATGCGCGAACCGATGCTCGTCACCGACATCCCATAATCGGCATGCAGTTTTTTGAGGGCTTTCGTATCGGCCTTATTCAGGTCGACCACATGCTGAACCTTGCCTGCGCCGTCAACGTCCAGAAATCGGGGACTGTAATACCGTAAGCCCAACGCGGACATCGCCGACATCTGCTCGACCACCGATTTGGTGTTGGCGGCTTCATCGGCAAAGGCACTTAAAATGATTTCGGGACGGTCGGACATGGCATCCTTTCAGGTCTTTGCAGGTCTTTGTATGAGGTTGAACGGCATCGTCTGGTCCAGGTTAAAGGGATACCCTGAAATGTGAGTCGGTTCGGGTTCATTCTTGATTGGCCGGGGATAACTTTCAAGCTCAGAGAGGGAACTTATTGTGTAATCCGGCGATCGCAAGCAATTTGTCCCCGAATTGTTGCGTTCGTGCGGGACTGCATGTCCGGTCCACTGGATTTTCTGCAAACGATCGAGTTAAATGTCCCTATGAACAAGCACATTCCGACTCACAGACTCCGTGCCGGCATGGTCGGCATCGGCATGATTTTCGACGAGACCTATCGCCCGTTTTTCGAACGGACCCACGCGGCGGGGATGTACGATCGTCGGTACGGTGACGTCGCCGTCGAACTCTCGGCGGTCGCCTCGCGAACGGGAAAACGGGCCGACGCCTATCTCAAGTCGGCTGCCGATCGCATCGCCCCCTGTCAGAATTATCACGGCAGTCACGCCATCGAACAGATGCTCGAGGGAGGAATCGATTTCGGTTGCGTCGCGACCCCCGACGATCGTCATTTCGAGGGGAGCAAAGCGATTCTCGCGGCGGGTGCTCACTTGCTCGTCGAAAAACCCTCGGTCCTGACGCTGTCGGAGCTCGATCAACTCGTCGCCCTCGCCAAAGAGAAAAACGTGCTGGCGAAGGTCGTGTATCATAAACTGCTCGACCCCGATCACAAGAAACTCCGCACC
>JBJXGP010000165.1:0-4010 GCA_046160425.1 Planctomycetaceae bacterium | reverse complement strand
CTGGGGGTTGGTCGGAGAAGACGTTACTCGTCGGTGAGAAGCTGCTACGGTTGACTCTGCCGGCGGTTCCCGATGCGTTTCTCGAAGATCCTCAGGTTCTCGCTGAAAATCGCCTCGACGATTACATGCCGTATTGGGCGTATCTTTGGCCAATCTCGTTGAAGATGGCCGATTTTTTTTATCGACGGATGAGCCAGCCCGACAAACTGTGTTTGCCCGATCCAATTATCGAATTCGGGTGCGGTGTCGGTGCGGTCGGATTGGGCCTGCTCGCCGCGGGATGTGAAGTGATCTTCAGCGACTACCGTGATGAGCCAGTACAGGTGGCGTTGTACAACTCGCATGCCAACGGTTTTACGTCTTGCCGCGGGTTCGTTCACGATTGGCGAAATCCACCCCCTTTTCGTTGTGCGAGCCTCGTGGCGTGCGAAGTATTGTACGAGCAGCGAAACCACCTGCCCATTTTAGAGTTCCTCTCGGCGATCATGACCGACGACGGAACCTGTTGGATCGGCGACCCGGGACGCGAAAAGTCGATCTCATTTCTCTCATTGGCCAGAGAGAGGAAATATGTGGTCGAAATTCTCAATGAGCACGGGGAAACTCAACCGACGTTCCGCCACGGAGCCTTCCAGTTGCTGAAAATCACGAAAAGTGTGTGACCCTACAGGAAATAGGCATGTGTGCCGAATTGACGATTCGCCATAACTTCCATATCGGCGGCATCTTGCGAGGGGGCATATACTTGTGGTAAACTCACGTATGCATTGATGTCGATCTAATAATGAGGTAGACTAACATAACGAGTATTTCGCGCGACAATTCGCGATGAGAGTCGGCCCTTCAGGGAGTCATACGATGTTGACGCGACCTGTCATCAATTATTCGCATCCGGTCTTCCCACGCCGGACCGCCTTGCAGGCCGGTGCTCTGGGATTGATGGGCCTGGGGATGAATCATCTCCGCGCGCTGCGGGCTGATACCACCGCGAGCGAAATGCCCGCGACGGCGAAGTCGGCGATCTATATCTTCCTGTCGGGGGGACTCAGCCAGCATGAGAGTTTCGACCCCAAACCGCATGCTCCCGAAAATATCCGTGGCGATTTCCACCCCATTCAGACGAGTACACCGGGAATCGAAATCTGCGAGCATCTGCCCGAACTGGCGAAGCGAAGTCAGATGTGGTCGGTCGTGCGGTCGCTCACGCATCCCACCAACGGGCACTCGGATGGGCACAACATGATGTTGACCGGACGGACGGACCTTCCGCCGGGATTCAATCCTTCCATGCCAAGACCCACCGACTGGCCCAGTCTGGCATCGATCGTCGGAAAGTTGATACCGCCGCGAAATAATCTTCCCCCTGCTGCCGTACTCCCCGAACGCCTTGTGCATTACAGCGGACGAATCCTCCCCGGGCAATTCGGCGGCATCATGGGTTCGCAGAACGACCCCTGGTTCATCGAGGCGTCGAATTACGACCCCATGTCATATGGTGCATACACAGAATATGGTTTCGATCACCAGGATCGTACGAATTCGGATTGGTCGAAGCGCACGTTTCAGGCACCGAGTCTTATTCTTCCGGAAGGACTGACTCACAACCGACTGGGGAATCGCGTCAATTTCCTTTCCGTCGTGGAAGATCAACGACGGCAACTCGATCGATTCGCTGACATTGAATCATTCGACAATCATCGTCAGACCGCGCTCTCGTTGCTGGTCGATCCCCAAGTGCAGCAATCGCTCGACGTCACGAACGCCGCACCTGAAATTCAGGACCGTTACGGACGCAATTCGTTCGGCTGGTCTCTGCTGATGGCGCGCCGGCTGGTCGAAGCGGGGGTCAACCTCGTCCAGGTCAATCTCGGCAACAATGAAACGTGGGATACCCACGGCGAGATGTACCCGCATTTGAAGGACAAACTTTTCCCGCCGACCGATAAAGCGATCTCGGCACTGCTTGATGATCTGAGTGAAAGCGGCTTGCTCGACAGTACCCTCATTTTCATGGCGGGTGAATTCGGGCGCACTCCCAAAGTTTCGCATCTGCCGCAACACTATAAACTCCCCGGTCGCGATCACTGGGGAGCAGTGCAGTCGGTCTTCTTCGCGGGGGGTGGCGTGCAAGGTGGCAGGGTGATCGGCAGTTCTGACAAGATCGGCGCATTTCCTGCGGCCGATCCGCAAAAGCCTGAAAACATGGCGGCGACGTTGTATCAATGTCTAGGCCTTCCCGACACCGCGGCCTGGTACGATGACCTCGACCGCCCGCACCATATCTACTACGGCGAACCGATTCACGGATTGTTGAGTTGATCGATTCGCGATGTTACAGGGTAGAATTTGCATTTGAAACCGATGGATGTTGTTGTCACCAGGAGATTTTCTGCAATGCCCTCATTAACATCTGTTAATTCCGCGTCGCGGCGGAAATTCCTGACGGCCAGTCTCTGTGCCGGCGGTGCAGGGCTTGCTCTCGGCGACATTCTGCGATTAAGAGCGCAGGGAGCGGAGCAAGGTCGAATTATCCCCGACACTTCGGTGATTCAAATCTGGCTGGGGGGCGGACCAAGCCAGTTCGAAACCTTCGATCCCAAGCCGCTCGCCCCCATTGAAATCCGCGGCCCTTATGGGACGATCTCGTCGAATCTGCCGGGAGCGTTGACCTGCGACATGATGCCTCTCACGGCGGGCGTGCTCGACAAGACGGCCATTATCAAAAGTTTCACGCATCCTTACGACGATCACTTCGGCGTCACGCGCTGGTGCCTCGCCGGCAGAAAAGAACCCGATAACAGCAATGCCTATCCGTCGGTCGGTTCGATCGCCTCGAGATTTCGCGGCCCGCGGCAACCCGGTATGCCGGGTTACGTCATGCTCACCGAAGAACCGGTGATGCATTTTCATCTGTTCGATGCGATGGGACCGGGCTATCTTGGCGTATCGCATTCGCCGTTCTCGGTGTTGCAAGATCCGTATCCCTACGAATTTCAGCATGAGCGGCTGCAAACGGCCTCCAGCAGTCTCAAACTGGCGGATGACGTGACTCTCGACCGGATTCAGGATCGACAGTCGCTCCTGACGGAACTCGACCGTCTGCCGCGGCAACTCGATGCCATGCAGGCGAAGGGTGGAATCGATCATTTCGCCAAGCTCGCGCTCGAACTGGTGACGACCGGAAAGGCCCGCCGGGCATTCGATCTCAACGAAGAATCGACTGCCACGCGCGACCGTTATGGAAGTCACCGCTGGGGACAAATGGCGCTTCTGGCCCGTAGACTGGTGGAATCGGGAGTCACGTTCGTGACGCTGAATACGGCTCCCGAAGGACTCCGCTGGGATTGGCATGTCAGCGTCACGCGGGAAAATCGTCCGCAACCAAGTCCGGGTGGACCGAACGTCGGTATGGATTGGAGCGGTCCCCCTCTCGATCGAGCGCTTTCCGCCTTGATCACCGATCTTAGCGAGCGCGAACTTTGTCGCAATGTATTGCTCGTCGTATGGGGTGAATTCGGCCGCTCTCCGAAAATCAACCCGTCGGGAGGCCGCGATCACTGGCCGCGACTGGGGAGTGTGCTGCTGGCGGGGGGCGGACTGAAGATGGGACAGGTCATCGGTGCTTCGAGTGCTGACGGCGGTCTTCCGACCGATCGACCGATTGGTCCCAGCGATGTTCTGGCCACTCTCTACAAGCACCTCGGCATCGATCCCAACCAGAATGCCGTCAATCTTCAAGGGCGACCTATCCCGCTCTTGCCCGACGGCAAGGTGATCTCGGAGTTGTTCTGACGAAATTGAACAGTCAGACCGCAGATCTGCTATGATTTTTCCGCTGTTGCTCGTCGTGCGAACGACAACATGTCAAATTCAAAAAATGGACCTATAATTTGGTCCGTTGTATTGCTGTATGGCTTCAATCGACTGAAGGTACGTCCCTGAGTTCGTGCGAAGAAGCTTGGATCGCAAGAAAAGCGTCGAAGACTTCATTGCAATTCAGAAAAGGGCGG
>JBJXGP010000164.1:0-5090 GCA_046160425.1 Planctomycetaceae bacterium | reverse complement strand
CAGCCGAGCCGCGTTCAATTGAAAATCCCGTTCGTAACGTTTCCCTTTGGCCATGTGTGACACTCCTTGAAAGAAAGGTTATTATAATCTTCCTTCCGAGTGTCCGAAATTCGTGAGGCAGGTCAATTCAGAATGTCCATCACTTTCGCGACGAATGTCTCGTTGACTCGATGCGTCCGCCGATTGAGCACGTCGCCATCTTTGACGAAGCCCAGAGAGCATGGAATTGTGAACAAACAACAAACTTCATGCTGCGAAAGAAAAAACGGTCTGGGTTCAATCAATCAGAACCAGAATTCTTGATTTCGTGTCTCGATCGCCACTCCGACTGGGCCGTCGTAATTTGTCTGGTGGGCGGAGGTCAAGAGATCAATACAGGTGAAGCGGGCATCGGTGAATGGATTGATTCTGTTTTGCGCTCGTATCCTGGTTGGCATCTTTTTATATCATCACGAATGGTTGACAACGAGTACGCCGCAGGACACGCCATCTCAAAAATTCGTGAACATGGTCACTTTACCTTTCGCGATGAACTTCACTTATCAGTCTCGATGCGATCATTTCGCGCTGAGAACGTTTCAAACTTCGTGAAGCATCTTTTGGATATCGATATTGAACGAGCCCGTGATGTTTATGCGGAACTGTCTGGACGATATCCCATCGTGACGACGCGAGATCTTCAAAAGGCGAAGCGCTGGATCAAAGAACGTGCCCGTGGATCAGAACGATATGGAATCGTTGTCTCTTCCGAAGCCCAACGACTTAAACCACATGCAATTGACGTAAGAACCAAGGTCGATCCCATTCATTGGTTCCTCGGAGCCAAGGAAGATGTGCGTTCGTCATATTATTTGGAGGACGTGGCAACGGAGTTTCAGATTCAGGGACTGGAATTGGATTGGACCTGCGTTACATGGGATGCTGACTTCCGGCTCACAGAAACGGGTTGGGGACATTGGTCTTTTTGCGGTGATCGCTGGAATCGAATCCGAAAGCCTGAAAGGCAGGCGTATTTGAAAAATGCATATCGAGTCCTGCTCACGAGAGCGAGACAAGGAATGGTAATTGTTGTCCCAGAAGGTGACCGTGAAGACCCCACACGAAATCCTGACTACTACGATCGAACATTCAATTATCTCCAAGAAATCGGATTGCCGATGATTAGCTGATTTACAAAATCCCTCGATGACGCCGTCGATCAGTCGATAAAGCTCCCGCTATTGGGGAGGCACATCGCCGTCAGATGGCGATGCTGCGAAGCGGAACGAAAAGTTCGCGTAGCGTTCGAGTTCCAGGCCGGCGTCTTCCCAGCCGTAGCGATATGAGCCGACGTGCCAGAGGCGGATCGTCGTGTCGGCGAATATGCGGAACCCGCAATTTCTCGCCCGCTGGCAGAACGCATAGTCTTCGCCGAGATACCAGGGGCCTTTATCCGTCGGTTGCAAGAGCGGGAGAAAATACGGGACGATCGGTTTCTCGAACATTTGATTGCAGACCGGAAGATCGCATCTTTGCCGCACGGTTTCGTAAACGATGCGGCGCGTTAACACAAAACCGAAGCCGACGTGCGCGAGTTCGGCCAATTGTCCCGCCGGACCGAAGACGATTTCCTCCGCCCCCGGCATCACATTCGCGGCGAGCGCGCGCTGTCCTTTCTTGGGATAAACTCCGCACACAAACGGCTCGCCATGCGAACGCAAGCGATCGACGTCATCGGGATGAAAGACGACGTCGGCATCGATCCACATCAATTCGGCGAAACCCTCGGCGAGGGCATCGCTCGCCATCTGGCTGCGTCCCTGATCGATGGCCGCGTATCCGTAGACACGGCGCACGGGATACCCGCGCGCGGCGAGTTGCTGCAACGCCTGATCGCACGCCGGTTCGATGTGATGTCCGACCGGGACGAGAATCAGACACCCGGACGGATCGGATATAGCGGGCGAAGTTGACATGCGTTGATCCGACGTACTTGTAAGCAGCTCAATTCATCAACAAGGCGACTCTCGCGATTTCCTGAATGACCGTGGGGATGCGATCGGCGAGAATGGAACGCAGACGAGCGGGATCGCTCACCGGCTGCGCGTTGTCGTGCAGCATCAAACGATCCTCTTCGACGGCGTCAATGAGGCAGTCGACGATCTGTTCGAGGGTGTGATTGCCATCCAGCAGCATGATCGTCTGACGCTGCAAGTCATTGAGATAGACCGATTCGTGCAGCACGTTCGTCACGCGGTTTTCGGTCGTCGCCTGCATGCGGGCAAAAGGACTCGCCAGCGGTTTATCGCTGACCTGCGTCGTGAACAGCGACGGTTGAACGCTGATGTCGACGACGCCGGTCGCGAAGCAGCGCATCATCGGCTCGGCAAGCCGCAGCGCTTCGCGCGAGCCTGAGCGCGCATCGACGACCGAGGGTTCTCCCGTGAGTTGCGAAGCGGCGACCGCCAGCAGGTTGCGGAACGGAATATTGCGAGGCCAGGCCTCTTGCAGTTGCAGCATGGCGGCCTTGACCAATCCGTCGCTGGTGACCATGACCGAGTCGCGGAAGCGGAACTTCGTCTGGTCGTTGGCCCGCAGGTTGACCGGCGTCTGTTCGGGACGTGCTCCGGAAGAGACGCTCATCCCCAGCAGGCTGAACGGATCGGGTTGAGTCTTGAGGTTGACTCCTTTGCGACAGAGCAGCGTCTGCCGGAACATGCGGTTGCGGACGAAGTCCATGTATTGTTCGATCTCAATGGCGTTCGAACTGACTGCCCGCAACATGGCGCGAACTGCTTCCGAAAAATGATTGAGCGACATCGCTCCGAAATCGGCTTCGCCCAGGTATCGCAGGCCATGCGATTCGGCCCGCTCGTTGAACTGGTAAAAGTAAACGGGATCGTTGTGTTCTTCGAGGTGCTCGTGGAGCAGGTAGTAATCTTCTTTATCGGAGAGGACGCGCAGTTCGTTCTGCAGCATGATGCCATAGGCATTGTTTTCGGTGGGGACCGCCTGCGCCAGGAAATCGAGGAGTCCGCGTGCCTGCCGGACGCTGTCGGTCGGTTGTGAAATGTTGCGGGTGCGGTAACACATCATGTCGCGGATCATCCCCCGCATATGCCAGCCGGGGTACGTGTTGTAGCTGATGTAGGCGACGCCGTTTTCGGAGAGATGTTTCTCGCAAATTTCGAAGATGCGTTCCTGCACGCTATCGGGAACCCACGAATAGATGCCGTGAGCGATGATGTAGTCGAACTCGCCGGCTTCGTCGGGAAAATCGTTGAGATTGAGGTGTTTGAGTTCGATGTTCTTGAGCTGGAGTCGATCGATGACCGCTTGCCCGTCGGTGATCTGGACTTGCGAGAGATCGACACCGACGCAGGTGCTTTCCGGAAGATGCACCGCAGTGGGGATGAGATTTCCGCCGGACGCGCAACCAAGCTCCAATATACGGGAGGCGGTGATAGGCGCCGTTTCGAGTCCGAACAGGCGAGCAATCGTTGCCAGCCGACTGGGATGCGACTGCTGAAAAGGATGGCTTTTATAAGGAACTTCATCGTAAGTCGATGTGGGTTTTGTGGATGCAGAGACAGGCTTCGACAGTTTCGTGGGCATCGTGAGTGATTCCTCTGAAAGGTTTGGATACCGGCAGCCACCATGAGATCAGGTGAGCACTGATTTTTGAAGCGGCAAACATTATGTGTTCACTCATAATGATTCGTCAACAGTTCCGTCGCAAGATTGTTCAGGTATGCATCATGTAGGCAATTTAGTTTGGGCCATCAATGGTTGTTGCGCTTTTCGTGCAATGCTGGAATCTGACTCGAAAAAAACCTTTTGGATATTTTTAATAAATCGATGATTTTTTAGTTGAATAGTAACTCACAAGTAACTAATACATGTACCTTCGTATGATTCTATGTGATTCCCGACTCGACTTCACTTCTTTACGGGTACTCTGCACATGGTCATCACTCACTGGTTAAAACGATTCAGGTGGACCTGCACTCGCCATCATCAATGGTTGAGATCTCGCCGCAAAAAACCGGCGAGGCATCGTCACAAGGCGGCGTGCGTCGAAGTCCTCGAACAGCGGGCCATGCTCTCGGGGACACCCGTCGGCGATACGCTCACCAAAGCCGAATTGATCACCATCGGTGCGGGTAAAACCGTCACCTGGGATGGCGAAATCGGCGATGAACCGCACGGCGCGACCGACGTCGATATCTTTCGCGTCGACATGACGTCAGGGCAAACCTTGCAGATCGATATGGACGCCGCCGCTCTCGATGGCGGAGGAAGTCTGACCGCAACCGATTTCGTGCTGCGCATCTTCAACTCCAAAGGGATGGAGATCGCGTATAACGACAACGGAACCGATCCGCAAACCGGAAAGAGCGGAGCCGACCCGTATCTCGCTTTTGCAGCGACATCGACCGAAGCGTTCTACATTGGTGTTTCGGCCGCAGGGAATACCATGTACGAGCCGGTGACCGATACCAAAAAGTTCGAAGCCAAGACCGGCAAGTATCAGATCAACTTCAACTTTGATGAGGGGGGTTCGTCGGGAGGAGGCGGAGGAGGAGGTGGCGGCGGCGGTTCCAATCCCGCACCGGAAGTCTCAAAGCTGTCGTATTCCTATGGAATCCAGGATTATCAGAACAGCGGAGCCAACGGGACATTGACCGGCACGATGATGGATTCCGGCCCCGCCGGAAGTGTCTATGCCATCGAAATCGACAAAGATCTCGACGGCAAGGTCGACAGTTCGTTCACTCCCAATGACTCGTTTTTCAGCAGCACGTATTGGTTCCCCTTCGGAAAAAATAATCTTCAAGTGCGCGCTCGCGAAACCGTCGCCGGATCCAAAGACGAGTTGTACGGTTCATGGCAATCGATCATGGTCGATCTGCAGCCCCCCAATAATACCGCTCCGTCGATCAATATGCTCAATTGGAATGTCACGAACCCCAATGCATACGGCGGCGTATATGGCGAGATCTCCGGCAAGGTCGCCGACTCGACCGTGTATGGCACGACCAATTACACGGTCCAACTCGATACGAACGGTGATTTTACTCCCGATCAGACGATTAACCCCTACGGATCGA
>JBJXGP010000163.1:0-2859 GCA_046160425.1 Planctomycetaceae bacterium | reverse complement strand
TCGATCAGGGAGACGTTCCATCCATCGGACGCATTCTCTCTCCAGAATTTGAATCCGAAGCGATGACCAAGGATGAATTCCTCGTGCGAGCCACCGTCATTCTGAGCGACGTTCGCATCGACCAGGCCCGCATTCACAGCACTGAGGTCGTGATAGATTCCAATAAGCAGGCAGTTGCAACGATTGGGGCAACCTGTCAGGTTCGGACGGCGGATGGATTTGCGTCGTCAGTGCCGACGCGCTGGCGGGTACGATTTGCCCCATCGAACGAAACATGGCTTGTCACCGGTATCGAATCGATACCGGTTCCGCCGTTTCACTTGCGTTCGATCAATCGGCCGTAGAGCTGCAATTAGAGTACTTAACGATCAGGCATAGAGTTCAAGCTCAGCGCGAACGGGAAAATCGGCTGTAAGTCCGCGCTAACTCCGCCATAGGCGGATAAATTGCGTTCGCGGCTCGCTACACTTGACTGTTATGTGCTCTATCCCGCGTCTGATGGCTTTGCGGGCTTGGGTGTGTCCTGACTTCGACCGCCGAGATGCTCCGACAGAAAATGCTCGGCCTTACCGTAGAAGTCGAGGCGGTTTTCGGGGCGGGCGAAACCGTGGCCTTCGTCGGGATATTCAACGTACTCGACGACCTTGCCGGCCTTCTTCAGTGCATCGACCATTTGCAGCGATTCAGATTTCTTAACGCGCGGGTCGTTGGCTCCCTGTGCGATCAGCAACGGCTTGACGATCTTGTCCACATGGAACAGCGGCGAACGCGACTTGAGGAACTCCGCGTCATTCACCGGGCATCCCACGCGCTGCCAGAGAATCGGCTCCAGCGGTTTCCAATAGGGCGGAATGGTTTCCTGAAACGTGATCAGGTTGCTGGGCCCAACGATATCTACGCCGCAGGCGAACAGTTCCGGGGTGAAGGTGAGCCCGACCAATGTTGCATAGCCACCGTACGAACCGCCGAAAATTCCGATTCGTTTCGGGTCGGCGATGCCCTGATTGACGACCCATTTCACGCCATCGACAAGGTCGTCGTGCATCTTGCCGCCCCACTCGCGATTGGCGGCGTTCAGGAAATTCTTGCCGTATCCGGTTGATCCGCGAAAATTGATCTGCAGAACGGCGTAGCCGCGATTGGCGAGCCACTGCACCTCTCCGTCGTAGCCCCAATTATCCCTGGCCCAAGGGCCGCCATGCACGTTGAGGACGAGCGGGAGATTCTTGGGCTCCACGCCGTTGGGGAGGGTCAAGTAGCCCTGCACCAAGAGACCGTCGCGGGCCTTGTAGCTGATCGGCTTCATTTTCGAGAGGGCCAAGCCTTCCAGCGCTTTGCGATTGGCGAAAAGCAGCTGTCCCTTCTTCGTCGTTCGATCGAAGGCGTAGTAATAAACCGGACCGTCGTCGACATCGAAGGTAACGAGCCAGGTCTTATCGGCGCGGTCACGGTTGGCGATGTTGAAGTCGCCGTCGCGAATTTTTGCGATCGCGTCGAAATCGGGCTTGATGGATTCATCAATCACTTTCCAGGTTCGCCGGGCCTTGTTGAAGCCCACGGCCTGAACGGCATGAGTATCGGGGTGGATGAACAATTCGGAAACGTCGGCCTCGTCATCTTTGGCGATGGTCTTTTCCTTGCCGGTGGCAAATTCCAGCTCCCGGAGTTCTCCGGTATTGCTGCCCACACTGCTGATGACGTACATGGACTTGCCGCCGGGCGCGACGGCAACCGGGCCACTGGTCAAGGCGTCCTCGGGACCCCATGCCGCAAGCTGCTTCCACTTCGACTGTTCGCTTTCACCGCCATGGAACACGATGCCGCCGTCGGGGGACATCTTCGCCCCGCCGCGAACCTTGAAATCGTGATCCGTGACCCAGCCGATGAACTGCTGGTCGTTGGTGGCGACTTCGGTCATGGCACCGGAGCGGACGTTGATGCGGAAGACGTCGTGAAACTGCGGATCGCGTTTGTTGATCGAGACGAGGATTTCGTCGGGGAATTTTGGATCGACGGATTCGATACGGGCCTGGACATTGTCGAAGGGCGTGAGATTGCGCTCGGCGTTGGTCTTGATATCAACGGCGTAGAGGCGCCAGTTTTCGTCGCCGTCCTTGTCCTGGATGTAGACGATCTGCTCGTTGTTGGGCACCCAGAAGTACATGCGGATGCCGCGTTTGCGATCCTTGGTTACGGCGCGGTCGTCAGACTGACCGATCGTCCTGATCCAGACGTTGAGCACGCCCTCATCGGCGGCGAGATACGCGAGTCGCTTGCCGTCCGGCGAAATCTGAGGATTGGCACGATCAGGGTTGCCGAAAAACACTTCGCGGGGAATCAGGGGCGGAAGCTCCGCATGAAGGGAAGAGCCGATCAGAACCGTCATCGCCAGAGAGGCGCCGGCAACTTTGGAACAACCCATAACAAAGCTCGCTTGATGAAGTTCATTTTCATCCTTGATTCAAGTCCCAGCGGGACTTCGTGTCCCGCTTCTCCACCACCCACGTCAGATGTTAGCACTACAAACGTGTCCCAAGGGTCGGGACTTGTATATTCCTGTCGCGAAAGACTGATTTCGCAACTCCGCGCGAACTGAAGTTCGCGGCTCGCAAAACCTTGACCTAGGTTCTAGTACCGCTCGGTGATCGATTTACCCTGCAGGAATAGTTGCAGGTAGTCGCGGCCGCCGGCTTTGGAATCTGTTCCCGACATGTTGAATCCACCAAAGGGCTGGACATCAACGAGCGCCCCGGTGCACTTGCGATTCAGGTAGAGATTACCCACGTGGAATTCGTGGCGCGCCCGTTCGAGACGGAAACGGTCGCGGGAAAAGAGTGCGCCGGTCAGTCCGTATTGGGT
>JBJXGP010000162.1:0-7239 GCA_046160425.1 Planctomycetaceae bacterium | reverse complement strand
TGAAGCACTGTCCGGTTTTACCGGTCGGAAGCACGACAGGCATTGGAAACAGTGATTAATGGGTCGATCACTCCAATCGCCGCTTCGTAGCGGAATCTTATTCGCGGGCGCCGAGGGATCTCTCTCGGCGCCCGTAGATTTTTTACGGGGATATAAACGCAAGCGTCGACAAAATCGGCGAAATTCGACTATCGCTCAAGTTCGGATTTCATATATAAGCCGCCGACATTTCTCGATGCCTGGTCTCACCGCGACGGTTATGCGACGGTCCGGTGAATTTCTCGTCGCGATCACATTCCCCATCGATAACTGAAGACCCATGCTGATCTGGTTGCTGCACCATATCGCTCCGCTTCTCGAGCAAGTCGAACTCCACACAGCGGGAGACTCGCGCGTGTTCCTGACGGCGCGTGTCGCTCTCGCCACGATGACGTCGTTTCTCACGGCGATTCTCATCGGCCCGGCCGCCATTCGCTGGTTGAAAAAGCATTTCCGCGAACGAATCGGCAGCGATTCCCCCCGCTTGAACGAATTGCATGCTTCGAAAAATTCGACCCCCACGATGGGAGGAATTTTTATCGTGGCATCGATCGTCATCTCCGGTCTGCTCTGGGGAGACCTCAGCACGGCATACGTCCCGATCGGCCTGGTAACGGCCCTCGCGTTCGGCGTTCTGGGAGCCATCGACGACTGGATCAAGCTCAGCACGTCCCGCAACGGGTTAACGATCCCCCAAAAATTCGGTTCGCAATGCGCCATCGCCGCGGTCACGGCCGTATGGTGCTATTACCTGCAATACGACAAACCCAACGGATTGACGTTTATCTGGCCGATCGGCAATTTCAGTTGGCAATTCGGATGGATGTTTATCCCCTGGGGAATACTCGTGCTGGTGAGCAGTTCGAATGCGGTCAACCTCACCGACGGACTCGATGGCCTGGCGAGCGGCTGCGCGATCTTCGCCGGGGCAGCATTCGCCGCGATCGCGTACATGGCGGGGAACCTGGTGATGGCCGACTATTTTGGGATTCCGTATCTCGCAGAAGCGGGAGAACTCGCGGTCATACTCGGAAGCATGGTCGGGGCCATGCTGGGGTTCCTCTGGTTCAATTGTTATCCGGCTCAGGTCTTCATGGGCGATACCGGCTCGCTGCCGATCGGGGGCTTGCTGGGGCTGGCGGCACTCGTGACGCGGCAGGAAGTCTTGTTGATCGTCGTCGGCGGGATTTTCGTGATCGAAACCTTGAGCGTCATACTTCAGGTGCTCTGGTTTCGCTCGACGGGGAGGCGATTGATCGCATGCAGCCCGCTGCACAATCACTTTCTGTTTCGCGGCGAACACGAAATCAAGATCGTAGTCCGATTCTGGATCGGTTCCGCACTGCTCGCGCTGATCGGCATCGCCAGCCTGAAGATCAGCTAATTATCCACGCGATGATCTGATTGATATTCAGATCACACATCTGGCTGCTCGTGGCTCGTAGAATACCGAGTCTAATCGCAGACGCGTCGGGTTACGACAGAACAATCATGGCACTCAATCGAGGACTCTTAGAACAACCCGGCTAATGCGGTCAGGATCGGGCCAGCGACGGGGTTTGGTTCTCCCCAGTGCCACAGTGTGCGGACCAGATCGAACGAAACGAGAGTGCAGACCGACGCGAGCACTGTCGCAAACAACACTCCCGCAAAATCGAGCTTGCTCCACTCGACCTCAACGGCCGCTGCGCGGCCTACCGATGGCACGGCGAAATCCGCGTGGCTGGTGCCGGACTGGAAGTTGTCTTCGAACGCCTCGTCTCCCGCATCGAAGACGTCGAGTTCCTCCCCTTCATCCATGTCGAAGACTTCGCCGTCGACTTCGAGATCGGCCTCTTCCATTTCCGCGACCGATTCATCGCTTCCCACAGCCGCTTTTTTCGGCTTCGTGGGGGCAAAGTCCTGATCTTCATCGTCGTCGAACAGGATGACGCTGGTATCGTGAGATGAATCACCGGCGTCGAGATCGAACGCGCTGTCGCCGGCACTCAGTGCGGGGACATCGAACGAGGTCGCTTCGACGTCGCTGCCGCTATCCGAAGTCGCCATCATGGGGATGGTTTCTTCTGCATTCGAATCGTCCAAACTCGGCTTCTTTCCCTTGGACTTCGAAGCGGCGGGCTGGATTGAAATGCCGCTGTCTTCGGCGAGCGTGATCCCCTCGTCGTCGTCTGAGACGAGAGAAATGCCGCTGTCTTCGTCGTCGTTGACCAGTGAAATGCCGCTGTCGTCAGTACGCTCGAGAGCGATGCCGCTGTCGGCTGACAAGGCGATGCCGCTGTCTTCGGAAAAGATCGACGTCGATTCGGCATCATTGGCATCGTCCGACAAGACCCCACTCCCGTCCTGAGACAGAATGAAGTCGTTCCCCTCAAGGGACGTCTTGTCGAGATCGAGCATTCTCACGTCGCTTTGTCGGCTGTCTTCCGCCATATCGGTTTCATCACCGTCGAAAATCTTGACGTCGCTGTCGCTCTTGGGGCCGCCCTCATCGGTCAGCCGGACGTCGCTGTCGGAATCCCGCCCCGCCAGTTTGACATCACTATCGCTTTGAAGAGCGGAATCGCCGCCGGAGAGACGAACGTCGCTATCCGAGTCGCGGCCAACGAGTTTCACGTCGCTGTCGCTCTGATCGAGCGACTTGGGCGCGGGCTTTTTCTTTTTATCTTCAGTGAGCCGCACGTCGCTGTCGGAATCCGACACGCTCAGCGAGACGTCGAGTTCGCTGTCTCCGGTATTGACCAGGCTGTCGTCGAGAATCAGTCGCACGTCGCTGTCCGAAGTCCCCCCTTCGAAGTCGTCGTCCAGGGCGCTGCCGCGGATAATAGTCGGCTGAGCACCCAATTCGTCTTCGTCATCGCCGCCGAGGACGACGCTGGAACCCATTCCGCTCCCTCCGTCGGTCATCAGAGGAACATCGGGACTCGAATCGGCTTGGCGCATCCGGCGCAACTTGTCGATGTCTTCCTGACGAAATTTCCAAGTCCCCCGATCGGCGAATCCACGAATCTGTCCCTCTTCGCGGATTCTGGTCAAATCCTTGGGAGAGATCCCCAGCATTTGGGCCGCTTCTTCCAAACTGAGATATTTCTTGCTCGTCGACATGTGGACCTCGGATATTCAAGAGATCGATTCGGGAGATTGAATTTCAAGAGAGTGACCAACTACAGGTCGGGAATGGCGCCGTACCCGGCTCACGCAGGCATTGAACGGCAAATTCCGTATTCTTTATATCACCACATCACCAGGCATGACGTCGATTTTTTATGATGGGGTGTTGTATCTGATACCGATCGTTTATCCGATCTACCGACAACCGTCGCGATTTGGACAGCCGTTGAGATTGGTCAAAGTCATGCGACCACTATCTCAAGTCCATGCAGCATAAACGGTTCATGGAAGGCAACCAAGGAACCCATACCTTAATTTTTCATCATTTGACGAGGGTATGGGGATGGGATTCGTATCGAAGCTGAAAGATGATACATTTCATTCTAAACCCGTTCGGAGACATTGCAAGCGGTATTCCCGACGGTAAATATGAATCCACCACTACTCGCGACACCGACAAGCAGCCGGACTGACTCATCCATGAAACCGGTCAAACTCCGAACGCCCGAAAAACGAATCATTTTCCTCGTTAATGGGCCGCCGAGTTCGCGGTTATGTCGTCATCATGACCTAAAAATTGCATCGTTTCCAACTTGAAAACGGGAAGACGACCTTGAGATCCCCAGTTCGTTCGGTTTCTATTTTGGGAGATTCTGCTACCGTGTTAACGACCCGGTCAAAAAGGATGGCGGACCAAAGTCGCCATCGAGGCCTAAAATGTTTCCGGTATGGATGTTGTTTTCCGAAGAAATTGTTCACAATGTGGCGAACGTGGATCGAGACATTTGAAGTTCGGTTCCCATCGGAATTCAATGCGTGATGAATTTTGCTGATGAAATCGCAGCCCTTGCTCGACGGATATCACGGCGTGGCAAAACCGACAGATTCAAGCCCATCTGCGAATGGACTTTAGAACTGATTCCAAGGAGTTGATTGTGTCGATCGCCCCTCTTCAACCTCACGATTCGGAACTCGGCCCATCCCAGCCGGGGGTGAGAGCGAATTCCGCCGTTCGTGAGCAACTCGAACGGCCGGAGGACGAGGCAGCCGGCCACAATCATGGCCGATGGATGTATACCAACCCCCTGAAGGTCATTCCCGAAAACCAGGAAATTCGCGATCGGCTCAAACTCGCGGCCGAAGACTATGTCATCCCCCTGGAAAAACGACATCCTTTCACGAAACATCAACTTGAATATCATGGCCGCTGCCTGCTGAATCTATTGGAACTCCCTGAGAAATACCTCGGTTTTACGATGGTAATGATCGGGAATGCCTTCTGGAAGCAATCGTTTTTGTCGATCCCCTTCTCACGGCGTCTGCTCTTGTTGCCGGGCCGTTCAAAACAGGGATCCGCGCGGGCAGCCGGTTTTAACGACGATCGACGCGTTGACGCCGAGTTGGATTACAACGTGACGAGACTGACCCATCAACTCGCGCTGTTCAAATCGCGGGCGGAACAACTCGGTTATCAGGTTCTGGAAGCCGATCGAGCTCCCGCCATTTTGAATATCCTCGTCGAGGGTTCGGTCGATGCGATTCTGGGAATCGCCGGTTTGAACGACCTGGAAAAATCGGTCGATCAGGTCTTATTGGCCGGCGTACCGTCGTATGCCATACCCATGCAGCGAGATGAACGAGGTCATTGCATTCTGGATGAATCGTGGGTGTGGAGCGTTCTCGATCAGCATCTTCCCTCATCCGCGCAAAGCACGATCAGTTATCTCCCCTTGATTCGTGCCGCCAATGCATTGTTCACCACCGATTTCCCCGCGTTATTGCCCCGGATTCGCACTCAAACCCTGGCGCAGGCTCGCTCGCCCCTGGGACAGACGGAAGACCTCGCATATGACTGGCTGATGAACGGCGGCAAACGATTTCGACCGTTTATCACGCTCGCCGCTTACGATGCCCTGACCGGCGGATATGGCAACACCATCCAGCCCGGCGAACCGCAATTGTCGTTTTCCCCCGCGGTTTGCCGGAGTGCGATGGCGATCGAAGCCTTTCATAAGGCATCGCTGGTCCACGATGATATCGAAGACGACGACCTTTATCGCTACGGACGCGAAACGCTGCACCGGACGCACGGCGTCGGCATGGCGATCAACGTCGGCGATTACCTGATCGGCCTCGGCTATCAACTCGTCAATTCGACCCGTCAGGAGTTCGGATCCGACGTGTCCGGTGACATCCTCAGCAAAATGGCCCTCGCGCATATCAAGCTCTGCGATGGGCAAGGAGCAGAAATGGCCTGGCAGGCGACACCTACCGCCGAATTCACTCCCGCCGAGGCCCTGCAAATCTATGCCCTCAAGACCGCACCGGCATTCGAAGCGGCTCTGTTTGCAGGAGTTCGCATGGCCGGACCCGTCGAGGAATACGAAGACGTCATCTCGACATACTGCTGTCATCTGGGCATCGGCTTTCAGATTCTGAACGACTTGAAGGACTGGGCCGGCGACCATAACAACAAACTCGTGGCGGGTCAGGATGCCAAGTCGCTGCGACCGACGTTGCTGCTGGCCCTCGCCTTGCAAACTGCAAACCCCGTACAACGGCGCGAATTGGTAGAGTTGATCGAGCACCCACACGCGGATGGAGTTGCCTTGCAAGAGCGGCCCGAACGATTCCGCCGCTTGTTTCTCGAATGCGGCGTATTCGAAAAGAGCCGGGGCATGGTCGACGAATTTCGGTTGCAGGCGACAGCGCTGGCGGACGAGATCAAACCGATCGAATTCCGCGATTTTCTGAACTTTCTCGTCGATACCGTGCTGGCAGAAGAGCCTACCTCGAAATCGCAATCGCTGGAATTACCCGTGAACGGCCACGCTCCCGTTTAGATGCATTCTGATAGATGCATTCTGACGTCATGCCGGTTCGTTGAGGGCGGCGAGCTGCCGCATCATGTGGTCGATCACTTCCTGCAGTAATTCCGTATTGATCTTGCGGCCGTAGTAGGGTGATAGATCGATGGGGTCGCCAAACACCACGCGGACGCGGCTGAACGTGTAAAAGGGCTGGACCATCGATTCCGTCTGCGGCGCACCCTGAATGTACACGGGATAGACGGGAGCTTTGGAATGTAACGCCAGCCAGGCGATACCGGGATTCGCTTCGCGCAAGCCCGGCCCTTTATTGATTCCCCCTTCGGGAAAAACTCCGACCAATCCTCCGTTTTTGAGGCGTCGTAACGCTTCGCGGACAGGTGCCATGTCGCGACCGTTCCGCTCGACGGGAATCGTGCTGACGCTCTTGCAGATCCAACCGATGAACCCGCCGACTTCGCTGTACTCCCGCGCGGTCAAAAACGAAATGGGGCGAATGCTGCGAGATTCTCCCCCCAGATGATGCTGCATCCAGACCAGTAACGGGTCGACCGGACTCCGATGATTCGCGAGGATCAATGCGCCTCGATCATCGGGAAACGGACAGCGTTTGTTCGAACGCCAGTTAAAAACCAGTGGGACGTAATATCGTTCAAGTACGTAAATCCACCAGATATTCCAACCCGGAGGAGAACGGCGGGCCTGATAGACAATCACGATGACTGCCACCGCGAAATACAACATCAGTAACCGGATGGCCCAGAAGTCGGTCATGGAGTTCAATTCATATGGCAAGACACTGAACGTAAACGCAAGTACATATAAAAGAGCGGATTTTCGGATGAAGAGAGCAAAACTGTCCAACCACTTTTGGCATTCATCACGAAAAATGTCTGCCGACGTTGATCTGAATCGGTCCGGATGCAAAAATACGCCGTGTCATTTTCAAAATCCATCGGCTCACATTCAACTCGATGAGACCGCCGTACTGCGGTTGTCGAAATCGTTTGGATGTCGCTTTCATCTTACGGCTTTGAATGTTGCGCAGAATGATAGTGGATCGACGCCGACATGAGAACTCAGCCGCCCTCGGTGGGATCCCATTATTTCAACAAAATCAACTCTGTGACCAATCGTGAAACTCGCCGTCGGACGCGTTTCGCGGGGTCTGTAATACACTCCCTCCGATGATGTGGAATAGAGATCTGTAACGATGGATATTGCCAGAAAAAATCGTCTGGACCGCGAACTCGAAATTGCG
>JBJXGP010000161.1:0-4187 GCA_046160425.1 Planctomycetaceae bacterium | reverse complement strand
ACCGCTTCGCGTTTGAATTCCAGCGTATAC
This sequence comes from Planctomycetaceae bacterium, assembly GCA_046160425.1. Classification (GTDB taxonomy): domain Bacteria; phylum Planctomycetota; class Planctomycetia; order Planctomycetales; family Planctomycetaceae; genus JAQCEJ01. Next base: position 4,157 of record JBJXGP010000161.1, on the reverse strand, counting down.
GACCGTCGTGAACCACTCATGATGTCTGCTCCTTGTCTCAGAGTTTACACTCTTCTCAAGGCGCCCACCATTTGTGGGTAAGTCCAATACAGCGTCCGCAAATTGGTCAGCCCATTGAGATGCCTCAGCCCGGCATCACTGACTTGTGTACCGTCGAGGACCAGCGTCACCAGATTGGTCAGCCCCTTGATGTGCTCCAGTCCATCGTCACTGACTTGGGTAAAGTTGAGGTACAAATGCGTCAGTTTGGTCAACCCCATCAGGTGCTCCAACCCGGCATCACTGACTTTGGTATCACTGACGTTCAGTTCCTGCAAATTGGTTAGCCCTCTGAGATGAACCAGTACGGCGTCACTGACATTGGCGGTTCTCAGGTCCACATTACTGCCATCCTCTGACAGATCGACTCTGCCTCCTAATTTCTCGATGGCTGCAATGGACTCTTCCTCTGACGGAATTGGAATCTCAACGGCCTTTTCCGATTTTGAGGCATTAACTTCGGCCTTGGTCTCTTCAGTCTGAAGAATCGGCGAGTTGTCACTTCGGGCAGGCGGCTTCGAGTTCGAACCACACCCCGTCAAAGCCAACAGCAACACCACAATTGAAAAGCATCTCAAGGCCGCTGTATACATCAGTCGGTTCCTCTCGATAAACGGTAAAACTCATCTTAAAACGGTTGGATTGTCATCTACAGACAGCCGGGTTGTAAGAAACGCATAGCCACCATTGCTCACCAATCGAGGTCACGCTGCGACGAGAAACATTCACGAGACGATGTATTTTACTGCGTAACTTATTTCTCCGGCACCAGGCGATCGAACTTCTGAATCCGATGGAACGGGCTTTCGTCCGCGACGTCGCCGAGGTAGATGTTGCCGTCTTTGTCGGCGGCGATGGCGTGGACCCAGTCGAGTTCACCAGGGTTCATCGTCCCCGGCTTCGAGAGGGGCAGCACCCACAGCTCTTTCATGCGGCCGGTGAGATCGAACTTCACCACGAGTTGATTGCTCGGCGGGTTGCCGAGGTTGCCGAACTCTTCTTTCCACCGCGCCGGGGCCGAACCGCTGATGAGCAGTTCGTCGTCCTTGGTCATCCACAGCCCCCACGGGTTGACGAGATGCCGCCACTGGTCGAGCGATTCCCCCTCCTGATTGAAGACCTGAATGCGGCAGTTGTTTCGCTCGGCGACGTAGAGCTTCCCTTCGGAATCGATAGTGATGCCGTGCGGCTGGCTGAGTTGCCCCGGTTCCTGGCCGAGCGAACCCCAGGTCTTGATGAATTTTCCTTCGGCGTTGTAGTGCATGATGCGATTGTTGCCGTAGCCGTCGGTGACGAACAGGTCTCCGTTCTTGGCGATGCAGACGTCGGTCGGGCCGTTGAGATGTTTTTCGTCGTCACCTGCTTCATCAGGGGTACCGAGCGTCACCAGCAGTTCGCCCTTTTGGGTGAACTTGCGGACGGCGTGCTTGCGGAAATCGGCGACCCAGATGTTGTCGTCGGCATCGACGCGGAGGAAATGCGGAAAAGCGAACTGCCCGTCTCCCCACGCCTCGACGAGATTTCCCTCGCGATCGTAGCACTGCACGGGGGGATCCATCTGGTTAACGATCCAGATGCGGTCCTGCGAATCGACGGCGACGCCGGTCACGTAACGCCAGCGGTGCGGCAATGGCTTCTTCGGCCATTCGGGATCGACTTGATAGCCATAGGCCAGATTGATTTTCGGATACTGCGCCCAAGCCGAATCGGCCTGGACCAGCCACGATAAAAGCACCAGCGAAGTGAAGATCGCGCCGCGGATCATGAGGTTTCTCCCTGTTGATGTGTATTGAATGGCCAAATTCGTAATATCGTAAATTTGAAAAAATGAATCTCTCACAAAGTCACAAAGGCACGAAGGAAGAAGCAATAGAAAATGAATTCTGACGAATTTGTTTTTCCTTCACTTTGTGTCTTTGTGACTTCGTGTGATAAATTCTTCGTTTGGCTCGTTTGCCTCGTTCCCAAGCTCCGCTTGGGAACGCAAGTCTTCGCAGCTCCGCTGCGCCAAGTGTCAAGTGACATTTCATCGCTCTGGCGGACACGTCGCCAGTGTCACCCGACGGACAGCCTGAAGGCTGTACTCCTACAATATGATGCTATTTGTCTTCGTTTTCACCCGGTGCGGTTTCTGATTTTGTATCAGTCGTCGTGAAGAAACGCGTGATGCGTTCGGTTTCACCGTATAGAAATGCCGCCGCAGTGATGTGACCGGCGTCGAGCCAGACGAGTTCGGCCTGGCGATCGACCGCTTCATAAAGGGCGAGGGTGCTTGCTTTGGGAATGATTTCATCGTGCAGGGCGTTGACCATCAGAATGCGACGGGACTTGAGCAAGTGCCCGTACTTCGCGGGATCGACCGGCGCGACCATTTCGAGGAACGATTCGCGCGTGCCCCCTTTGTTCATCCATTCTGTGCGGAACTGATCGACTTCGGGGCGATCCATGTCCCACAGGATTTCCCCCAATTGGCCGCCGCCGAGATACGCGGCGACGTGCTGGAATCGGGGTTCTCCCACGGCGGAGAGGGCCGACATGATCCCGCCGAGACTGATCCCCGTGACTCCCAGTCGATTCTTGTCGACTTCCTGCCGCGACGACAACCATGCCGCACCGCGGCGGATATCGAGGACCGCCTGCGTCATGTTCGCGACGGTCTCGCGCGGATCGCGGGCAATCATGCGCCGCGGCGAATTGGGACTGCGGCGTTCGCCGTAGAACGGCATCTTGATGAACAGTGCGGCGACCCCTTTGCGGGCCAGCGCATTGGCGGTCATCTGCGACAAGGGGAATTCCCCCCCGAGAATGTGCAGCACGACGCACGCGGGAAACGGTCCCGGCCCTGCGGGTTGAAAGTACTCCGCATGAACGGTGTTGTTTTCGGAGATCTCGGTTTCGACGGGTGAGGGAAACCGAACGCGAAAAATGCGAACCGGCCCGCTGGTACGCAGCAACTCCGCATCGGTGCGGAATTCATGCGACGCAAGCCGGAAGTGCTCGGGGATCTCGGTTTCTTTTTCCGCCGGTTCGAACGTGACGTTGAACTCGGCTGGTACATCAAGGTACTTCGAAGGTGCGGGGTTCTCCGCCATTCCCTCCCGGGATGCAACATTCAGAAAAATCGTTGCGAACAATGCCGGGACCAACACCAAAGTGAATCGACGCGAACGATGGGAATTGAGATGGTGCAACATTTGAATCTCGGAAATGGTGATTGATGGACATTCGAAATACGACGTTAACCGAACATCATGCGGCGGAAAAAGCTCACCATAAAATAACACATCCCTGCGGCGACGGGGAGTCACAGAAGGGATGCGCGGTATTCAAGCTGCTTTTTCGGACTGATTTTGCCGCCGCTCAGATCAACTCGGCGATCGGCTTACCGGTCTCGATCATGTTGGTCGGACGCCCGGCCTGACTGGGGAATTGAATCGTGCGGTCGATCCCCATCACATGGAAGATCGTTGCCATGAGATCCTGCGGCGTGATCGGCGTTGTTTTCGGGACTTCGATTTTCGCCGTCGATTCGCCGACGACTTGTCCCATCTTCAGCCCGCCCCCTGCCAGCGCCAAAGTGCTTAAGGGAGCCCAGTGATCGCGGCCGGCGTTGCCGTTGATGCGCGGCGTGCGGCCGAATTCACCGGAGATCACCAGTAGAATTTTATCGCTGAGGCCGCGCTGAGCGACGTCTTCGACAAAAGTCGCGACGGCATGATCGATATCCGGACCGAGATTATCCATGCCGCTTTTGATGTTGCCGTGCATGTCCCACCCGCCGGTGTGCATGGTGACGAAGCCGCACCCGACTTCGCACAATCGGCGGGCCATTAACATCTGCTGTGCGATGCCGCCACCGTAACGGGCGACGGTGCGAGGATCTTCCTTGCTGAGGTCGAATGCATCGGGAGCTTTACCCAGCACCAGGCTGAATGCCTGCTCTTCAAATTGGTCCAACCCGTGCATAAGCCCCGAACGGTCGACATCGCGATTGAGCCTGTCCAACCCGGCGAGGAGACCTCGGCGATCCGAAAGGCGATCGACTCTCGTCTGCAATTTCATATTCTGCTGAGCTGCGCCGTTCGGATCGAACGCCGCAAATGCGGTCCCGAGAAATG
>JBJXGP010000160.1:0-8328 GCA_046160425.1 Planctomycetaceae bacterium | reverse complement strand
CCAGGTTCGACACTGTGGCAGAAGGTCGCATCGAGTTACAACATGCTGGGGATGACCACCATCGAAGGGGGCGCGCAAGAGAAAGAATATCTCGCCAAGTACGCGGCGGACCGTGTGCGAACGACGTCGCTGGTCTGGCTCGGGCTGACGTTCGGCTGTGCCGAATGTCACGATCACAAATTCGATCCGATGACATCGCGAGATTTTTACAGCCTCGCCGCGTTCTTCGCCGACCTGCGGGAGAAGGGCGTCGGCAAACCGATCGCCGATCTTCCCGTGCCGACCGAAACACAGGCCCAGCAACTGGCCGTACTCGACGACGAATTGGCTCAATTGAAAGCAGCCGGATCGTCGAACGAGAACGCCGAGCGCATCAAAACACTGGAGCAACAGAAAGAGGAGTTATTGAAGTCGGTGCGGCATACGATCCCTGCTGTCGCCGTCGAACCGCGCACAATGCGCATTCTGCCGCGCGGCAACTGGCTCGACGAAACGGGTGAAGTCGTCTTGCCGGCATTCCCCGCGTTCTTATCGGGCGAACCTGTCACACAAACGGTCTCCGCGCGTGTCGGTCGACTCGAACTTGCCGAGTGGTTGATGAGCGGCGAAAACCCGCTCCCGGCGCGGGTGATGGTGAACCGACTCTGGAAAATCGTTTACGGGAAAGGACTCGTCCGCACGCTCGATGACTTCGGGAGTCAGGGAGATCGACCGCTGCATCCCGAATTGCTCGACTGGCTCGCCGTCGAATTTCGCGATTCCGGCTGGGACGTGAAACACGTCGTTCGGCTGATGGTGACGTCAGCGGCGTATCGGTTGTCATCGACACCCTCCGCCGAATTGCTCGAGCGCGATCCCGAAAACCGATATCTGGCCCGGCAGAATCGGCAGCGAATCGAAGCCGAGCACATTCGCGATGTGCTGCTCTCGACGAGCGGATTGCTGGTCCGCCGGTTGGGAGGGGGGAGTGTGCGTCCCTATCAGCCAGCGGGTTATTATGCGTTTCTTAATTTCCCCATTCGGGAATACGTCGCCGACGTCGATGAGCGGCAGTATCGCCGCGGCGTGTATATGCATTGGCAGCGGACGTATCTGCATCCCGCGCTGATTGCCTTCGATGCGGCGAGCCGCGAGGAATGCACCGCCGAACGTCCGATTTCGCATACTCCGCTCTCGGCATTGGTGATGCTCAACGACCCATCGTCGGTCGAAGCCGCGCGGGTGCTGGCGGCACGCACGATTCGCGAAGGGGGATCGACCATCGATGAACGGCTGCGGTGGGTGTTTCGCGAAGTCCTTTCCCGCGAGCCTGAGGCACGCGAGTTGCAAGCTTTAACGGCGATACGTCAGCGGCAGCAAAAAGTCTACGAGCAGAACCCAACGGCGGCGGAAGAACTGTTGACGATCGGACTGAGTCCCCCACCGGCGGAGATCGACATCGTCGAACTCGCCGCCTGGACCGCCGTCGCGCGGACGATTTACAACCTGAATGAAACGGTGACGCGGTATTGATAGGTGAAAACATGGTTGATGACGCAATGACTCCTCGCGACCCTTTCGGAATTCAGAATCTCGCGAATCTCCAGAACCGCCGGGCGTTTCTCGGTCGGGCTTCGGGGGGACTCGGCGCGCTGGCGCTCACGTCGCTGTTGAATCCGATGCTGTTCGCTCCGGTCGCGAGCGGAGCCGAGAACAGTTCCACGGGGATCGATCCCAAGCTCCTGCGCGAAGGGTTCGATGGTGGAACGCTCAAGTCGTTTCATCATCCGCCGCGCATCAAACGGGTCATCTTTCTGTACATGTCGGGAGGGCCGTCGCAGTTCGAGACGTTCGACAATAAGCCCGAACTGGCCCGAATGCACGGCCAGCCGATGCCCGAATCGTTCACCAAAGGTCAGCCGATCGCGCAGTTGCAAGGGCAGGAGTTGAAGTGTCTCGGTCCGCAGTTCAAATTCCAGCGGTTCGGCGAATCGCAGCAGGAAATCACGACGCTCTTTCCGCACCTGGGGACCATCGCCGACGAGATGTGCATCATCCGTTCGATGCAGACCGATCAAATCAATCACGACCCGGCGCATACCGTGATGAATACAGGGACGTCGATTTCCGGGCGTCCGAGCATGGGATCATGGATCACTTACGGACTGGGGAGCGAAACGCGCGACCTCCCCGGCTTCGTCGTGCTGACGTCGTTCGGCGGACGCAATCCGCAACCGATCTCGACGCGGCATTGGCATAGCGGCTTTCTCCCCAGCCGATATCAGGGGGTCAAATTCAATTCGACCGGCGACCCGGTGTTGTACGCGAAGAATCCTCCCGGCGTCAGCGTCGAAGGACAGCGCGACGTTGTTTCGACCGTGCAGGAACTCAATCGCCTGCGGAACGAAACGCTCTCGCATCCCGACATCGAAACTCGCATCAACCAGTACGAGACGGCGTTTCGCATGCAGATGAGCGTCCCCGGTTTGATGGATGTCTCCGACGAGCCGAAACACATTCTCGACATGTACGGCACGCCGGGGGCCGACGGAACCTTCGCCGGGAACTGCCTGCTCGCCCGCCGGCTCGCCGAGCGCGGCGTGCGATTCATTCAGCTCTATCATCGCGACTGGGACCATCACAACAATATCCCCGAGTTCATGAAAATCTGTTCGGGACTCGTCGACCAGGGGACCGCCGCACTGGTGAAAGACCTCAAGCAGCGCGGCATGCTCGATGAAACGCTGATCATCTGGTGCGGAGAATTCGGCCGCACGCCGATGGCCCAGACGAGCAAAGGCCCGATCGGCCGCGATCACCACATCCGCTCGTTCTCGATGTGGCTCGCGGGAGGGGGAGTCCGTGGCGGGTTGACATACGGCGCGACCGATGACCTCGGTTACAATTCCGCCGTCAATATCGTCCACGTCCACGACCTGCACGCGACGATGCTCTATCTCTTGGGGATCGACCACAAACGCCTGACCTTCCCCTATCAAGGCCGCGACATGCGCCTGACGGACATCGCCGGGAATGTGGTGCATGATATTTTGGGGTGAGGGGAAAGCCAGGCGGCAACTCAGCGATTCCGCTGAACTGCGACGCCACCCGACTTCATATTGACCTGATCGACCTCTTCCGAATACTGTTCCCGCCAGTTGGGATCATATTTGGCATGAAGCATCCATCCGGCCAGGGAGCAGGCCTTGTCGAAACGAGTTTTTTTTTCGGTTGGTGAACCGAGCGGCGATCAACATGCCGCTGTGCTCATCCGGGAAATGCGAAGGCGCGTGCCCGGGCTGGTGTGCGAGGGGTTTACCGGGCCGCTGATGGAAGAGCAGGGGTGTCGGTCGATTTTTCGGCTGACCAATCTGGCGGTGATGGGCTTTTTGAAGGTCATTCCGCTGATTTTGCAGTTTTTCCGGCTGGTCAAGCAGGCCGAATGCTGGTTTGCCGAGCATCGTCCCGATGCGGTGGTGCTGGTCGATTTCCCCGGATTTAACTGGTGGATTGCCCGCAAAGCGAAAAAGGCGGGGATTCCCGTGATTTATTACCTCCCGCCGCAGTTGTGGGCGTGGGCTCCCTGGCGGATCAAGCGGGTCAAACGGTACGTCGATGAAGTGATCAGCGGCCTCTCATTTGAGCGAGACTGGTATGCCAGCCGGGGGGTCTCCGTTTCGTTTGTGGGGCACCCGTTTTTCGATGAGGTCGCCGGGACCGAGTTGGATCAGGGCTTTTTGCAGCGCTGGTCTCCCCGTCAACATCGGATTGTGGGAATTCTGCCCGGCTCACGGACACAGGAAGTGACGCGGAATTTCCCCGCGATGATCGAAGTGATGAAACGAGTCCAAGCCGAGCACCCCGATGTCACGTTTCTGGTGGCGAATTATCGGGAATCGCATCGTGAGATATGCGAAATGATGCTGTTCCAGCAGTCGATGCCGCTCCCCGTGGCCTGCATCGTGGGGAAAACGTCGGAAATCATTCAGAATGCCCAGTGCGTGCTGATGGTTTCAGGGTCGGTCAGCCTGGAGATCATGGCTCGGGGGACTCCCGCGATCGTCATGTATCGGGGCAGCTTGGGAACCTACTTGCTGGCGAAGGCGTTACTCACATGTAAGTTCATGTCGCTTCCCAACTTAATGGCCAATCGAGCGGTGTTGCCCGAATTCCCCTTCGTGAGGCGAGTCGATTTTCACGCGGACAACATGGCGGAGATCCTCAATCGCTGGCTGGATTCCAATCACGATCGGCAGTCCGCCGTTGAAGACCTGTTGCAACTCAAACAGCGTTACGGGAAAACCGGAGCGACCGCACGCACAGCGGAGCTGATCCTGCGCCGCATCGGCCTGGGTGATACTGCGACGGGTGGACTCCAGCGGCGGGCGGCGTGAACGGCTGACGATTGCGAAATCGAGCGATTCGATTTCCCTGCAGCTGCCGAGTTCTCTCTTGATTTCGATGGCAGTCTCCACAAAATCACGTTAGAATCGCTCGATTCAATGGCGGAAGCATCATCCCATCGTAGGCATCTCGGCAGTCGAAGCGCATCGCAATCACCTGTCGTCGCTTGTCAAGATGTCGTCGAAATGGATCGCATATCCCGCGCATCTGCAAACGAATTCTGGGGATCGGTACCCGACGAGTGGGCCGGCCCGGCTTGAAATCATATTTGAATGAAATGAGTCAGCGTATGGCGGTCAAAAAAGTTCGCATCGGTATCGTCGGCGCGGGGGAAAACACGAGAGTTCGACACATTCCCGGGTTTCGAGCCCTATCGGGCGTCGAAATCGTCGGCGTGGTGAACAGCACCCCGGAATCAACTCTACGGGTGGCGAAAGAGTTTTCCATTCCCCAAGTCTATCCCGACTGGCAGTCGCTGGTTGCCGATCCGAATGTCGATGCGGTCATGATCGGAACTTGGCCGAATCTGCACTGCGAAGTCGCCTGTACGGCGTTGGCGGCGGGGAAGCACGTGCTTACCGAAGCCCGCATGGCCCGCAACGTCGCCGAGGCGAGGAAGATGCTCGCCGCGTCGGAGGCGCATCCCGAGCTGGTGGCTCAGATTGTCCCAAGCCCGTTGGGGTTGAAGCATCTCGATTACGTAAGCGAAATGATAAAAAGAGTTTATATCGGGGAACTCCGCGAAGTCATCGTGATCAGCGTCGATGACATGTTCTGGGATTACACAAAACTGCTGCACTGGCGTCAGGATGTCGAAATCAGCGGCGTCAATACGTTATCTCTGGGAATCATCCACGAAACGGTTATGCGCTGGGTGCCACCCGTCAAAAAAGTGTACGCCCATACGGCCATCTTTGAGCCGACCCGGCCGGTCCCTGGTAAACAGGAACCAAGACGAGTTTCGGTCCCTGAAAGCGTGCAGGTTCTGGCGCAACTCGCGAATGGAGCACGAGCCATTTATCATGTCAGTGGTATCGATCTGTGCGGGCCAGGCCGTCAAATCCATCTTTATGGCAGCAATGGGACGATCAAGCTCGAATTCGGCGAGAAAGAACGCCTGTTTGCCGGCCGCAGAAACTTGCCGCTGAGTGAAATCAATGTCGATCCGGAAAAACTAGGGGACTGGCGAGTCGAGGCCGAGTTCATCGGCGCCATTCGCGGTGAAGAAAAGGTTCATTTAACCGACTTTCCGACGGGGGTCAAATATATGGAATTCACCGAAGCCGTCATTCGCAGCGGGGAGACAGGTCAAGCGATCGACCTTCCTTTGAAATAATCTTCCCCGACGATGATATTTCCACAAATCGAGGGGAAATCGATCTTCACCGGCAATTGTTTTTGTGATATCTAGCTTTGAATGTCAGTCCCCGATTTGGAAAATCGGAAGACGAACGGCAGGATTTGCCGATTCACGATGAACTTCCATGATTCCTGGAATGAACAATTCAGGAATTGAGCTCTCCCCCTTGACGAAAAACGCATTCTCTGCAACATTCCGGCTTCAAAGGCTCTCCGCCGAGAGAGCGATTGCACAAACGCACGAGCGACACGATTTTCAAGACCGAATTCAAGCCACGCATCTCACTTCTTCGCATCCACTCCAGTCAGTTCCTGACTTTATTCCTGCCTCACTCAGTCCTTACGTTTTACACTTCAACGACCTCTGAATCGACGGCTTCCATCACGCCTCATTTCGGATCACTTCAAATCCTTATCGACTTCATCCTGCCATTGGCGATTGAGGTTCCCTCATAGAACTCAAATCGCGTCATCTACTACTTATCTCCTATACCTCAAGTACTGCCTAATCAAAGACATTCGTAAAGACATCTCTGTAGCGGTCCAGGTCACGAGAACCCTTTGTCGCCGTTTGCGGGCGTTAAAGTTTTCCCGATATGTAAAGTTTCCACAAACTGACTGTATTACGAATCCGGCATTAGCCGAATATTCGAATTAACCGTCAAAGTCGTCGTTTTCAGCACGCGCTTTGGAACGAGAATCGATGAACATTTGTAGCATTGCATCAGTCGTGGCTTGTCGCCTGATCGAAACCCTCAGGACAAAAACCGCATTCATTGCCGGTTTTTGTGCGCTGGCACTTTGCTCTTGGCAAAGTCCAGAGGTATGGGCACAGCCGGGAATATTCTCCGACCCCACTCTCGGTGACAACGCCACCGATGACTTCAGCGGCAGCGTGTCGCTGGGGAACGACGGGTCGTACCTGCTCTTCAATCAGAACATCGGGGACCGCTTCGGTTTCCAGGATGGCTTCTCCCAATTCGGGATATTCACCCCCATCTTCCAGCGAGATCCCAATAATCTCATCTTCGGCACGGCGAGCGTGATCGTCTCCGATCAGACCCGCGTCGGAGCCTCCGGCGGTGCCGGCATACGTCACTTCTTCCCCAGTTTTGGAAAAATCGCGGGCTTCAACACCTCATATGTCACCGATGACAGCATGACCGGCAGTCGTTATGAGCAAATCAACGTCGGAGCCGAATTGCTGGGAGACGCTTGGGATCTTCGTGCGAACGCCTATATCCCCCTCAATCGACAGGACAATCCCCTCGGGATCGTCAGCCAAGGCACGACGCCCACGTTCATTAACGGGCAGTTGGTCTACATCAATCAGCGGGCCGTTGAAGAACAACTCATGGGTGGCGACGTGGAATTGGGCGCTCCCGTCCCCACGCAAACCTGGCTCAAGGCTTTCATCGGTGCCTACTACTACGATACGACCGATCCCGCCGACGTGGTGGGCGTCAGCGGACGAATGACGGCTCAAGTCTCGACCGATATGAACCTGTTCGTCGGCGTCAGCGAAGACAAACGCTTCGGCACAAACCTGACCGGCGGCGTCTCGATTACCTTCAACGGCAGCACCGGCCATCAGTTCTTCCCGTCGCGAACAATCGATCAACGCATGTTCGATCAGGTCGTGCAGAACTTCCGCATCGCGCAGAACGTTTTCAACCGCGAAGAAACTTCGGTCGTCATCAATCCCGATACCAACGCACCCTTCACCATCATCTGGGTTGATAACAGCAATCCCAATCCTGGTGACGGTTCGTTCGAGAATCCGTTCCAGTCCATGCACGATAAAATGTGCTCCGACATTATGTTCGTTCGGACCGGCACCACCTCCGCCATGAATCCCCTTGTCAGCGAATTCTTCCTCTGCGACGATCAGCGGCTGCTCGGCGAAGGGCTGCCCCACCTCATCCTGGGGAACGTCATCGACGTCCCCGGCGTGGCGATCAATGGGCCGCGGCCGTTCATCACGACCGGAGCGGGAGGCGACATCGTCACTCTCGCGAATCGTAACGAAGTCTCCGGCTTGAATTTGATCTCGCCCGCCGGCGGCAATGCGATTACGAATACCTTTGCCATCGAAAGCCTCAACGTCAATAACGTCAACGTCACCGATCTAGGCAACGGCGTGAATCTGCGAAACATTCGCGGCAATCTCAGCATCACCGATTCCACGTTTGCACTGACGGGCGCGCCTTCACCCGGTGCCATCAGCGTCGTCAACAACAATCAGCAAGATTTGAATCTGAACATCGATGGGGTCACGATCAGCGGCGGCGAACAAGGGATCCGCCTCTCTGCCACCAATTCGACGATCAACGGCCTGTTGAATAATGTCTCCGACAACGCCAGCGGAACCGGCCTGTCATTGGCCGCCGCGACGAACGGTTCGATCAACATCACCATGAACAACGGCAGCTTCATGAATTCCAACGGGGCCGGTGCCGCCGAGGGAGACGGCATTGCGGTCTTTGCCACGAACGGTGGCGACGTCTTCATCGACGCGACCGACACCACTTTGACCGGTAACTTCGACAACGCTCTCGATGTGACGACCCTCTCCGGCGGATCGTT
>JBJXGP010000159.1:0-4659 GCA_046160425.1 Planctomycetaceae bacterium | reverse complement strand
GCCGGGACGCAGCGTCCGCGAATCGATACTGATAGCGTTGAATACGAAATCCTCATTGGGAAGGCACCTACCGGTACCGCCCACGGCTGCGATCAGGCTTGAGCCGGAAATGCGTTCCATTGCCAGGCCGAGGTTTCATTCAGTCGAGAGGGGGACCGCACATAATGATGCGTTCAAAGATCATTGGTATGAAGTTGAGAGGAGATTGGGGGAGCTGAATCGGTTGTCGCGATGCGAGTCGCATCGATCGCGCCGGTGTCTGGCGCCGTTTGCAGCAAGATGAGTTGTTGGCGAATGACTTCGCGATCGTCGAACGGTTGCCTCGTCGTGCCAAGGATTTGTTCAGTCTCGTGACCTTTACCGGCCACAACGACGCAATCTCCGGCACGAGCTTCATGGAGGGCGAGCGCGATCGCTTTTTCGCGGTCGATTTCGACGTGGACCAGGCACTTGCTCTCGGCGAAGCCCGGTAGAATCTGTTGAATGATCTGCATCGGCGGTTCCGACCGGGGATTGTCGCTGGTCACAATGGCCAGATCCGCAATTGAAGCGGTCGCCTTTCCCATCATCGGTCGTTTCGTGCGATCGCGATCTCCCCCGGCGCCAAACACGCAGATGAGTCGGCCTGCCGTTAAGGGCTTGAGTGCCGACAGAATTCGCTGCAAGGCATCTTCGGTATGCGCGTAATCGACGAATACATCGAATGCTTGTCCGAGTTCGATCCGCTGCAATCGACCGGAGACCTCGGTCAGATGTTCGATTCCCTCGGCGATTTTTTCGAGTGGGATACCGAATTGACTGACAGCCGCAGCGGCGGCGAGGCAATTGGAAATATTATGTCGTCCCATCAGGGAGGTGAAGACTTCGATTTCTTCACTGTGAATGCGCAGAAGAAACTTACTTCCCCCCGATTTTTCCAGCAGCACCTTCGCCGAAACATCCGCCGGGGCATCGATGCCGTAAGTCACGCAAGTCTTGTCGATGGGGACGCGGCTGGCCAGTTCCGCACACGAACTGTCATCGACGTTCAAGACCATCCGCCCTTGGGGTTTGAGCAGCGACATGATGCGGGCTTTGGTGGAAACGTAACTTTCAAAGTGCCGATGATAATCGAGATGATCGGGAGTGATGTTGGTGATAACGGCCGTGTCGAGTTGAATTCCGGCGACGCGATCCTGGTCGAGGGCATGACTCGAAACTTCCAACGCCGCATGGCTCGACTTGCATTCGATCATGCGTGCCAGCCACTGGCTGAGCGTACGCGAATCGGGGGTCGTCAACGTCGAGCAGGATGATTCTCGTCCGTCATGATATTCGACCGTTCCCAGTAAACCTGTATTTTTTCCAGCGGCTTGCAGAATCGATCGAATCAACCACGTGGTGGTTGTTTTGCCGTTCGTCCCGGTGACTCCGATCATTCCAAGTTTTCGTGAGGGATGTCCTACAAGTGCGGAACACAACTCGGCATATGCTCGGCGGACGTTGCGAACGACGCATTGGGGAACCGTGACCCCGGCAACGGGGCGTGCGACCAGCAATGCCGATGCGCCGTGGTGCAATGCCTCCCCGATAAAACGGGAGCCGTCTACCTTTGAACCGGGAATGACCGCGAACAATCCCCCCGGTTGACATTCGTGACTCTGCTCGGTCGCATCGATGACCGTGACGTCGGCGCAACCGACAAAGCTGGCACCGGGAAACAGGCGGCGCAAGCTGACGGCGGCGGTTGTCGGACGGCGAAATCGAGCGGTCGATGTCATCATGACATCAGCCATATACTCAAACCTCCACGCTGGTACTGACGATACGAAATCGAGTAATCTCTGAAGTCAGCGAGAGAAATTACGGATCGATGACTCGATGAAAGGGAATTGTTCCACACATGATGACGGTATTGTTCGTTGACGGGACATCTTGTCTGCCACGGAATGCGGCGGGCCATTCTCTTGATTCATCCAAAACCGTCAAGCCGGGTTTGCGATAATTCGGATATGATGGATTCGTGTGCTGTAAGAAATACAACGCTGTAAACTTAACGGCAGAAATGGTTAAACGATTTCGAAATGGCAGAAACATTCGTAACGCCAATCCGCTCGATCGCCGATTGTTGGATGTATTTATCCCGCGGATGATTCCCAATTCCACCGTAATGCCTCGCAGCCGTGCATGCACTCGCCTGGGTGAACCGTCAATTGAAAATACAACGAAAGCCGCAATACATGTCGTCGGAGTATGATGCCATTCTGATCGTCGGATTCGGCGGCCCCGAAAAACGGGAGGATGTGATCCCGTTTCTGGAAAACGTCGTTCGTGGCAAGCCGGTCCCGCGAGAACGGCTGCTGGAAGTTGCCGAGCATTATTATCACTTCGGCGGCGTCAGCCCGATCAATGCCCATGTTCGTGAGTTGATCGCCGCGCTCCGCACCGAACTCGACGCCCATCAAATCTCGCTGCCGATTTACTGGGGAAACCGCAACTGGCATCCGCTTCTCCCCGACACCATGAAGCAGATGAAAGAGGACAACCGGCAACGTGCCATCGGAGTCGTGCTGTCGGCATACAGTTCGTACTCGAGTTGCCGACAGTATTTGCAGGACATCGTTCAAGCGCAGCAAGCCGTAGAGGAGGGGGCCGCGACGGTCGACAAATTGCGGTCGTTTTATAACCATCCGCATTTCGTCGCAGCGAATGCCGATCGAGTTCGGCAGGCATTCGACAAATTCAATGATCTTGACGGCAACAATGTGCATTTGCTTTTCACCGCGCACAGCATTCCGCTGAACATGTCAGACAATTGCCAATACGAGCAGCAGTTGAACGAGACCTCGCGCCTCGTGGCCGAGCGGTGTGGAATTACTCAGGATCGCTGGAGTCTGGTGTATCAAAGTCGCAGCGGCCGGCCGACCGACCCCTGGCTCGAACCAGATATTCTCGATGCGCTGCGGTCGTTAAAAGATCGCGGTTTGAAGAACGTCGTCATCATGCCAATTGGCTTTCTCTCCGATCATATGGAAGTCCTCTTCGATCTCGATGAAGAGGCCCGGTTATTGTGCGAAGAACTGCAAATTCGCATGTTTCGAGCGGGGACCGTGGGGACGCATCCGTTATTCATTTCAATGCTCAGAGAATTGATCCAGGAACGATTGAATCCAGAATTGCCAAAACAAGCAGTCGGGAGGTATGGTCCCAACCCTGACATCTGCCCGATCGATTGTTGCCCCGCACCCGCAAGGCGGCCAGGCTGACGCATGTCTCGTCGGATCGATTGATCGAGTTAATCGTTAATCCATCGTGTAAGGAGGCCCGTGATGATCGTCGGTATCCCCAGTGAGATAAAGCAAGACGAATATCGTGTCGGCCTGATCCCCGTCGGGGCAGAAGAACTGACGCAACACGGTCACCGCGTGCTGGTGCAACAGGGAGCCGGCGTGGGATGCGGGATCACCGATGACATGTATCGAGAAAACGGCGCAGAGATTGTTTCCACCGCAAACGAAGTCTACGAACACGCCGATCTGATCGTAAAGGTTAAGGAACCACAAGCGAGTGAATGGCCGATGCTGAGGCCGAGTCAACTGGTCTTCACGTATTTCCATTTTGCCGCGGACGAGTTACTTACGAAAAGCGTGTTGGCCACGGGGGCGACTGCAATCGCCTATGAAACGCTGCGCGGTCCCAAGGGCGATCTCCCCTGCCTGACGCCGATGAGCGAAGTCGCCGGTCGCATGAGCGTTCAGGAAGGAGCGAAATACCTCGAACGTCCGCAGGAAGGGCGCGGCATTCTGCTCGGTGGCGTTCCCGGAGTTCCTCCGGCTCATATCGTCATTCTGGGGGGCGGAGTCGTGGGAAAAAACGCCGCACAGATCGCCGCCGGCTTCAAGGCTGACGTCGTGATCCTCGACGTCAGCGTCGATCGCCTGCGTTACCTGCAAGACATCATGCCGGCGAACGTCAATACGCTGTTCAGCGATCGGCATAATATCCGCGATGAATTGATTCTCGCGGATCTCGTGATCGGAGCCGTCTTGATCCCCGGCGCACTGGCTCCCAAGTTGGTGACGAAAAGCGATTTGAAGTTGATGAAACCGGGAAGCGTCGTCATCGATGTCGCCATCGATCAGGGGGGATGCCTCGAAACCTCGCGGCCTACAACGCACTCCCATCCGACGTACATCGTAGATGGTGTGGTGCATTACTGCGTCACCAACATGCCGGGGGCCGTCGGTCGCACGAGCACATATGCCCTCTGCAACGTGACGCTCCCTTATGCGTTGCAACTAGCCGACCTGGGACTTTCCGGAGCCTGCCGCAAGATCCCCGGTCTGGTCGATGCGGTGAATATGCACGCCGGGAAAGTGACCAACATGGCCGTGGCGGAAACATTCAGTCTGGGTTACTCGCCGTTCGTGCCGTGAGTGCCAACCGCTCTACCACTTCACACGACAGCTCGCCAATTCCGGCCAATTCTATCCGGCGCGATTCCGGTCCGGTGATTTCAAGTTTGATCCACAGCACGTCGCCGCGGAAGGCTTCGAGAACCTTGTCAGCCCATTCGACGATGCAGACATTCTCCCCGTGAAATAGTTCATCGACGCCGAGGTCAAGAAACTCATCGACGTCTTTCAGCCGATAGGCATCGAAGTGATAAATCACCAGCCG
>JBJXGP010000158.1:0-11784 GCA_046160425.1 Planctomycetaceae bacterium | reverse complement strand
TCGCTGAACGGGACCAATCTGATCGCCGTCCATCCAGCTCATCCGCCGGGCAACAGGCCGCGCGTTTGTGTCGGCGCGCACCTCGATTCGGTGACGCATAGTCCGGGGGCCGATGATAACGGCAGCGCCGTCGCCGCATTGCTGGAAATCGCGCGCGTTTTGCCGACGTGCTGGCCCGACGATGCGGTTTGCGACCTGGAATTGATTTTTTTCGATCTGGAAGAAAGCGGCATGCTCGGCGGGGCGGAACACGCGCGGCTGATGTCGGAGGAAAAGATTCCACTCGTGGGGATGATCTCACTGGAGATGCTGGGGTATTGCGACCATCATCCCGGCAGCCAGACGATCCTCCCCGGACTCGAAGGGGTCTATCCCACGACCGGCAATTTCATCGGTGTCGTGGGGAATTCCCGCTCGCTGGCATTTCGTCAGACCTTTTGCGCAGGGCTCACGCAAGCCGAGGGTTTGCCGGTCGAATGGCTGGATGTCCCCGGCAACGGTGAGGTGTTTCCGCCGACGCGGTTGAGCGATCACAGCCCCTTTTGGGACCGAAATTACCCAGCGCTTATGGTGACCGACACCAGTTTTCTGCGGAACCCGCACTATCACACCGCAAACGACACGTGGGAGACGTTGGACTACAACTTTTTGCAGCAAGTGACGCATGGCTGCCTGCTGGGGGTCAAACATGTGTTGCAGTTCGGCACGCGCTGACTTACAACATGGGCAACGAAAGACATTAGCACGAAAATCATCGGAGCGAACATGACGGAAACGACCACCACGGTTCAGGCCCCCATTCGCCAGCTATCGAAGTCGCAGCGCCGGGTATTGGGAGTGCTGATCGAAAAAGGGATCACGACTCCCGAATATTATCCGCTGACGTTGAAAGCGGTGACAACCGGAGCAAATCAGAAAAACAATCGGGATCCCATCAGCAATTACACCGAAGATGCCGTCGAAGAGACGCTCGAGGAACTGCGCGAACTGGGGCTTGTCGCCGTCGTGCATACCGAAACGGGACGCACGCAGCGGTATCGCCATTACATGCGCCATCGCTTTACGCTGACCGAACCGCAACTCGCCATCCTCACCGAATTGATGCTCCGCGGTAAACAGCAGCTCGGCGAGTTGCGCACGCGGGCCAGCCGCATGGCTGCGATCGAATCGCAGGATCAACTGCGCAGCGAACTGAAAGGACTTCTGGAGCTAAAGCTCGTGCAGTCCGACGGTCCGTTCGGACGGCGCGGCACGCTTGTGGACCATAACCTGTATCTCGAAAAAGAAGGCCAGCGTCTGGTTTATCAGCACGCAGGTGACGATGCTTCGGAGGGAGGCTCGCTCGACGAGGCCGATGACGATCGCGAAGTTCCTTCAGCGAGTGACCAGCCGCGAGTACGATCGGCGACCGACGGAGCCTCGACGAATTCGAGCCGATATGACGAGTTGAATTCGCTCTGTCAGAAGTTGTCCGACCAGAATCGCCAACTCGAATCGGAGGTCGAAACGCTGCGCACGCAAATGCAGGATCTCGCGCAGATCGTCGACGATCTCCGGCGTCAGTTGGGAGGCTAAGCGTAGTCGGAATCGGCGATCGACGCTTATTCTTTTTCTTTCGGAACAGGAAGCGGTTCGAGGATCGGTTCTTTCAATCCCTGAATGAAATACAACTTCTTCGACTTCGAACGCAGATCTTCCATCTTCGCCTCGGCTTCGGCCCGCTGTTCGTAAGGAAATCGGGCTTCTTCTTTCATCGTGCCACTGTAGATCGCCCATACCAGGCGCAAGCGGGCCTGAGTTTTCTCTTTGGTCCGTTTGGTGCGGACCGCCTTTTTGCGTACGGCGACTTTCTTCTTCTTTTCATCCCCGTCCTTCGCTTCGGCGGCCTCGACCTGCTTACGGAGTTCCTTACGGCTGGTCACTTTGCGTGCCATGAGTCTTCGTCCTTTCCGCTCATTTCAACGATGTTTTTTATGATTTTTCGACGAATCGATGCGGCATGGCTGCATCGATCGAGTCGCGATGTCGACAATGGTTATCCGCAGAGTAACCTGCACCCAATTGTAACGATCATACATGGGCATAGCATAACAACTCGACTTTCAATCGGCTACGGAACCGACCCGCCGGAACAACGGTTGCAGAGAACGATTTTCCTCAGTCGATCGTTATTGTCCTGATTGGCGGTTTTACAGCGTTTCATCCGTGTTATAGTGATAGGTAGAGAATATTCCGCGGGGGACGAGACCCCCACCCAACTTGAATAGACAGTGAACAGATGGCTTTGCATCGACGACGAGTATTGCTGGTTCAATTGCCGATTCCGCAGCCGGGACTTGAGCCGCCGCGCGGGAACGTACCGTTGGCGGCAGGCTATTTGAAGATGTACGCCCGGCAGCAGGGACTCGAAGCCGAGTACGACATCGACATCCTCTCGCCGACGCTGGCCAATCTGCTGGGGGATTGCGCGCTGGTCAACGAGATACTCGCCCGCGATCCGTGGATGGTCGGGTTCAGTTGTTATCTGTGGAATATCAATCGCACGCTCTCACTGGCCGCATCGCTGAAACAGCGGCGGCCCGATTTGAAGATCGTCCTCGGCGGTCCCGAGATTACCGTCGACAACGCCTGGGTGCTCTCGCATCCCGGCATCGATTACACGGTGATCGGGGAAGGGGAGCAGACCTTCACAGAACTGTTGCATCATCACAAGAAATTCCCGCACGATGAACCGGCTCCACAATCGATCGCCGGATTGGTGGCGACGTCGCTCGTGCGTCAACTGGGAGGCGACCCGGCACAAACGTTGAGTCGCTGGATGCCCTTCTTTCGTAAGCCGATGCCGAATCTGAACGAGGTTTCGTCGCCGTATCTCGTGGGGATACTCGATGCCGCCGACGAGCAGATGATGATGCTTGAAACGCTGCGGGGTTGCGTGTTTCAGTGCAAGTTCTGTTATTACCCCAAGAGCTACGATGATCTGTATTTCGTCTCCGAAGAGAAAATCATCGCCAATCTGCGGCATGCCACCGAACGCGGAGCGCGCGAAGTCGTACTGCTCGACCCGACGCTCAACCAGCGGCGTAATTTCGCCGACTTTCTCCGGCTGCTGATCCGCTGCAATCCCGACCGGGGGTTCAAATACTTCGGCGAATTGAGAGCGGAAGGGATCACCCCCGAAATCGCGAAGCTGATGTTAGAGGCCGGCTTTGACGAAGTCGAAATCGGTCTGCACTCGATCGATCCGCTGGCGATGGAATTGATGGACCGCAAGAACAACATGCGGGCCTTCGAACGCGGGGTCAAATCATTATTGGATATCGGCATCGACGTCAAACTCGATTTGATCATCGGCTTGCCAGGCGACACCACCGATTCGATCCGCCGAGGGATGGAGTACGTCAAGACATCGCAAAACTACAGCAACATTCAGGTCTTCAATCTGGCGATCCTGCCGGGGACGGCGTTTCGTCATGAAGCGGCGCAGCTCGGTCTCGAATTTCAGCCGCGCCCGCCGTATTACGTGTTGCGCACGCCGACGCTCGAACTGACCGACTTGTATCAGTTGCTCGATGAATCGCAACAGGTGTTCGAGACCGAATTCGATCCGCTGTTGGAACCGATTGTCTCTGAAGATTCGCATCATGCGCAGCTTCCGGGAATCCGCCGATCATGGGTGATCGATTGGGATCTCTCCGCCGAGGAACGGGAACTGCAACCTCAGCCGGAGCAATGCGCGCAGGCCTTTTCGCTCTGGTTTCGCGGGACAAATCTCGTTGAGAGGACGGCGGACATGCTGAAGATCATCGAAGAACATCTCGATCGTGAGCCGCATGCGACGCTGCAAGTCATGCTCGAACCGCGTTCGCGTCCCGAAGACTTGACCGATGATTTTTTCGAGCGGATTCGCGAGTGCTGCCTGCGGGAAACGTCGTATCTCGACCGGTTTTATTCGATGCAGCCGGGATACTGGAAAGGGGCCAAACGAATCGTCGTGCTGTTAGCCGCCGAACAGAGAGAGTCTCTCGACCCGTCGTGGATCGACCAACTCGTCGAGTACGCCTCGGTCGTATGGACCGGCGATGTTCTTCTGCCGGACGAAATTCTCGGCCCGCACGAATATCAGCGAAGCGTTGATGCTTCACAGAAGTTATTGTCCAGCGGTTGAGTGCATTCGAGCCGGGTGGCTTGTCCACCCGGTGTTTTCCAACGGGCTGTTAAAACTCCTTGATGCGGATATGTCGAAATTCCACCCGCGTCGGATAGAGCTGCAAGCCGATATGTCCTTTGGGGCGCATGTTGTCCACCGTGTGATCGACGACCTTCTTGCCGTTCAGCGTCACCTGGACCGTGTTCTTGACCACGCGAATGTGCAGCTTATGCCATTGGTCTGTGGGAACCTTCGGCGTGGGTTGAGGTGCTGCCTGCTTGAATATCGCTCCCGTCTTCTGATCGGGACGCATCGCCGCGAATTTGGGGTCGTCGTCATCCAGCAATTGCACTTCGGTAAATTGGCTTCCGGAAATATCCCCCTCCGGCCATGCCCGCAGGAAGATGCCGCTATTGCTGCCGGGATTCATTTTGTAATTTACGTCGAGTTCGAAATCTTCGAATTCGTCGTTCGACATGAGCCAGCCCGCCGGCCCGCCGGGTGAGGTCTCGCCGGTGAGGATTTGCTTTTCGACGTTCCAGCCCTTGTGTCCCATGATGGTCCATCCATCGAGGTTTTTGCGGTTCATGAGATCGCGCCATTCGACCGCCTGGCTGGGAACGACGATTTTTTGCCGCGGTGACTTGGGGAAATCGATCTCGCGCACCAATCGAAAACCGACCGTGTGTTGGGGTAACCTCGTTGTATATCGCATGGAAGAACGGAGCGTAAACCCTCGGCTGTTTTCGTAGTCGCCTCCGCGTATTACGAACGAGTTGCCGTATTCCGGTCCCGGAGGATTATCGGGCGGGGAGCCTCGGTAATAGCTGTAATCGAACAGGTCTGAGCAGACCTCCCACAAATTCCCGTGCATATCGTACAGGCCAAAAGGATTCGGCTTGAACGATCCCACGGTCGTCGTGGCTTTCCGGTCGATTCCGACATGGCTGCTTCCGAAGGGAAATTTCCCATTGAAGTTCGCTTGCGTTGATGATATCCCCTCGCCGAAGGCAAACGGAGCGATCGTCCCCGCCCGGCAGGCGTATTCCCATTCCGCCTCGGTCGGCAAACGGTAGCGATACCCATCCTGCTCTTCGAGCCATTGGCAATATTCATCGATGGTCTTGATCGACAAAAACCCGATGGGATGAAGTGCCCGGCGAGTATCGACGTAATACTGCTTCGGGTTCGGTTGCTCTTTCACGAATTTATTGAACGAGCCGTGCGTGACTTCGTGGCGACCAATATAAAAGGGGCGAGTGATCCGCACAGGGTGTTGCGGTATTTCCGCAATGACGAAATTTTTCTCCCACCCTTCTCCATCGGAACGTGCCATAGTCATCACCAGGGTCACTTCTTGCTCGCTGCTTCCCATCTTGAATTCCCCAGGCGGAATGAGGGAAAATTGCATGCCGATATTATTTTCGAATTCGACGGGGACTTTGAGAAAGTCAGCCCACGCTTTCTGATGGGCTTCTGCCTGACGGGAATCAAACGGCGCGGTCGCCTGTTGCGGTGCGCCCGGCGGCAAGTCGGGCCAGCGTTTCGGAGGAGGAGCATCTGGATTATTGGGAGAGGCTCCCGACTTGCCGCCGTTTGTATTTTTTTGTTTCGCCGCGTCGGGAGACGACAACGCCGCAAACAACAACAAGCAACCGATGACGCCGGCAGGAATTCCCGTTGCGAGTTGATATTTGCGATTCTTCCACCAGGGGGCCACATCGTCAGCCTGGGCCGAACCGATCGGCTGATTCAACGTATGGGGATCGGTGTCGTGGTGCGGACTCCCCGACGCCAAAGTCGCTTCCCGTTCTTGTGTTTTTTGTGCTCGCGCTCGCGGGGGCGATGTCGTAACGATCGCATCTTTTCTGGTGGAAGGAGCCACTCCCGGCGATGGATTGCCTCGCAGATCCTGCAAAAAATTGTGAAGGCGGCTGTCCTCGGGCGACGTCGCAGAAACCGGCGGTGCAACCGGTTCGCCGCGCTGGCACTTCTCCAGGTCGACGATCACGTCGCGCATCGACTGATAACGGTCCTGCGGACGCTTGGCGAGCATGCGGCGGAAGATGTGATCCAACGCTTCGGGTACGTTGGGGCTCTGTGAACAAAGCGAAGGGATCGGCTGTTCTCGATGCGACAACAATCGTTCCATCAACGTGGAACCGGGATAAACGGGCCTTCCCAATAACAGGTAATGCAGCGTGCAACCCAGGCTGTAAATGTCGCTGCGGGCATCGGCATCCTTTGTATTCACCGCTTGTTCGGGAGACATATAATCGACCGTCCCCATCACCGCTCCGGTTGCCGTCAGTTCCGCGAGTGCCGAGTGATCCTCGCCCGCATCTTCAAGCCGCGCCAGACCCATATCGAGGATTTTAAGCGTCCCCTTGCGGTCGAGCAGAAGATTGGACGGTTTGATGTCGCGATGAATCACGCCCTGCGAATGTGCATATTGCAGACCCTGCGCCGCCTGCAGAATGCAGAGGACGGCGGAGTCGACCGGTGAGGGGCCTGTCGTTTTCACCATTTGCGAGAGATCGGTCCCCTCGACATATTCCATGACCAGGTAATGCGTCCCCTTCGACTCGGCGGCATCAAAGGCGGTCACGATATTCGGATGCGACAAGCGAGCGGCGGCTTCCACCTCGCGATGAAATCGCTTGACCGCGCCGGGATCTTTCAGGGATCCAGATGAGATGACTTTGAGCGCCACCAGTCGCTTCATATGCCGGTGCTGCGCCTTGAGGACGGTCCCCATTCCCCCTTCACCCAGCTTGTCGATGACGATGTAGTTCCCCATCACCAGCGTCTGACCCTGGCCTTTGTAGATCGCCTGGGCCTGAAACGCCGTCAGATGATTCTGACGAACGAGTTCCCTGGCGAGTTGTTCGCCGTTGGTTGGTCGTCGATCGGCGGGGAGAGAAGAGAGGCAGGTGTGTAACTCGTCCTCCGACAGCAATTGGCTGGTCAGCAGAGCATTTCGAAATTGATCGAACGACGGCGCCATGCAGCAAGCCTTTTTGTGAGACACTTCCCAACGAAGCGTTCAATATATCGCATCTCACAAAGCGAAAAAACACCCAAGATGTGTAATTCGGCTCACATCCGGCGAGTGGCCCTGGATCGCCTGATGCTCACTCCGATTGGGCCACAAGATGTGCCGTGACGAAATCTTCGTTAAGCGTCACCCCCAAGCCGGGACCGTCGGGGACGGTGAGCCAGCCATCGTTTGCTTCCATCGGCTCAATGGTGAGCTCGTGGCGGATGGGGGATTCATCGACGCAATCTTCGAAAATGAATGCGTCGCGGCAGGTACTGAGCCAGTGCAGGCTGGCGGCGACGGTGATCGGACTCGTATAGGCATGATTGCACAATCGGGCGCCAATTTCCTCGACTCGCCCGCGGATGTACGCCGCCTCGGTGAAACCGTTGCGAGCCAGATCGACCTGATAGATGTCGAGTGCCCGGCGATCGATCCACGGTCTGAATGCCTCGCGGCCGCATTCCCCTTCACCCGAGGCAATCGGAATCGGCGAGCGATCCTTGAGCCACATGTATCCTTCGAGATCGTTCTGACGGAGCGGTTCTTCCAGCCAGCCGACGTTGTACTCGGCGCACATGTGGGCGCGCTTGAGTGCGGTGCGGGCATCCCACACGCAACCGGCGTCGACCAGCAGCGTCCCCTCGTCTCCCACTCCTTCGCGTGCTCCTTTAACGAGTTCGCGGTCGAGCGCTTCGGACTGTCCCATCGGTTCCCAGCCGAATTTCACCGCTTTGTAACCGGCGGCGCGCCAGCGCTGGCCGATCTCTTTCGTTTCCTGACCATCCTTGCCGAACAGGATCGAGGCATAACCTGGAAGCCGGTCGTGCTGCTTCCCGCCGAGCAGTCGATGGATCGGCTGCCCGAATGCTTTCCCCTTGAGATCCCACAAGGCCATATCGACGGCGGACATGGCGGCGATCGTGACCGACGTGCGGCCGAAGTACATCGTGCGTCGGTACATTTTCTGCCACAGCCGTTCGGTCTCGAGCGGATTTTCGCCCACGACGATTTTCCGCAATCCGCAGGCGATATTATGACTGAACGGGGCATCGATGATCGATTGAATCACTTCGGGGCTGGCGTCGGCTTCGCCGACCCCTTCGAGGCCGCAGTCGGTTCGCACGCGGACGAGAATCGCATCCTGGCAACCGGCGGTTTTTTCTTCCACTTTTTCGAGCCGCAATATCTGACAGATAACCTGTGTGATTTTCATGGTGCCTGTTTTCGTGCATTCATAATGGTGAGTATATTTCGCTTATCTGAGCCGATTATAACCGTTGAGGGCGGCGACGCGGTATGCCTCCGCCATCGTAGGGTAGTTGAACGTCGTATTGATGAAGTACAAGAGTGTGTTCGCGGGGCCGGGCTGAGACAGAATCGCCTGCCCGATGTGGACGATCTCGGCGGCGTTGTCTCCGAAGCAGTGTACGCCGAGAATTTCGAGTGTTTCGCGGTGGAACAGCAGTTTCAACATGCCGACGGTTCGTCCGGTGATTTGAGCGCGCGCCAGATGTTTGTATTGGGCGTGCCCAACTTCGTAGGGGATCTGTGCTTCGGTGAGTTGGCGTTCGGTCTTTCCGACGGAACTGATTTCGGGAGACGTATAGATCCCCGTCGGGATTTCACGAACGAGCGCGCGGTCGCATTGACCGAGCAGCAGATGCGATGCTGCATAACGCCCCTGCACATACGCCGCCGACGCCAAAGCCGGAAAACCGATAATATCGCCGACGGCGTAGACTCCGGGGACCGACGTTTGAAAGTCTTCGTCGACGTCGAGTTGTCCGCGCTGGTTCGGTTTCAAGCCGACGTTTTCGAGTCCCAGGTATTCGGAGTTGCCCGCTCGTCCCGTCGCCCAGAGCAGACAATCGGAGCGAATCTGCTTGCCCGACTTGAGATGCAGCACGACGCTGTGCGCATCCCCTTCCACGCGCGTGTATTCTTCGCGATGCCGAATGATGACGCCGCGATCCCGAAGATGATAACTCAGAGCGTCGGTGATTTCGTCGTCGAGAAAATCGAGCAGTCGATCGCGCGAATTCACCAGATCGACTTTGCATCCCAGGTTGCGAAACATCGAGGCGTATTCGCAACCCACGACGCCGGCTCCGTAGACCGTGATCGCTCGCGGGGTATTTTCGAGCGTGAGAATGGTATCGCTGTCGAAGATGCGCGGATGCTTGAAATCGACGTCGGGATGCCGATAGGGGTGCGAACCGGTGGCGATCACGATCCCTTTTGTCGAAAATTTCAAATGCTTGCCGTTCGACGCTTCGATTTTGACGTGATGGGCATCGACGATGCGCCCGTGACCTTGAAAGACGGGGACGGCGTTCCGTTCGTAAAAACCGGATCGCATCGCGACCTGCTGGCCGATCACCGACTGGGCGCGTTGCAACAGTTCGGAGAAGCTGAGATTGAGATGAATCCCCGCATCGCGAAACAACGGATTGGCATTGGCCTCGGTCATTTGAAAGATCGAAAATCGCAGCGACTTGCTGGGGATCGTTCCCCAATGCGTGCAACCCCCGCCGATTTGCGAATAACGTTCGACGACGGCGACGCGGCGGCCGAGTTTGACCGCCTGCATGGCGGCTCCTTCCCCTCCGGGGCCGCTGCCGATGACGATCAGATCGTACTGATAATCGGAAGGTGAGTCTTGAATCTGTTCGGTGACGTCAGTCATGGTTCTGTCATGTATTTCGTTGGGCGTTCGATCCGACGATTTGATCGTAATCCGTACAACTTACCGATTCATAAAATCCTGACATGGGAACGCGAATCGAAGTTTATAATTGCCAGTGACCCCATAGAGGAGTAAGCTGATGGTATCTCAAATCGCTTGATTGACGAAGTCGGTTCGAATATGCGGTAGAGCACTTCTGAGTCAGGGCCTGAAATGACCGATCCCCGTTCCTCTTCATCCGCCTCTCCGCGGCTCACATTGACGGAAGTGCAGATCATGGCCGACGCCGATCCGCATCCCGTTGTGGTGGTCAATGTCTCGGGCGAGATGCTGATTGTCAATACACCCGTGGAGCGGCTGTTCGGTTATTCTCGCGAAGAATTGCTGGGCCGGCCGGTCGAGGTGCTGATCCCCGAGCGTTTTCACCAACGGCATCCGCAATTGAGGGATTCTTTTTTTTCGCATCCCGCGCCGCGCACGTTGCGTTCCGATGGGCACATCGTCGGCCGCCGAAAGTCAGGAAAAGAATTTCCCGTCGATCTGAGTTTTCATCCATTGCAGACCGATTCAGGCCTGCTGGTTTTCGGCGTCGCTGCCGACGTGACCGATCGCATCCAGGCCGAGGATGCCCGGCGGGAGACCGAAGCGCGTTATCAGTCGCTGGTCGAAAGTCTGCCGCTCAATGTTTTCGCGAAAGATATCGAGGGTCGATTCCTGTTCGCGAATCGGCGATTCTGCGAGCAGGTCTGCGTCTTCCCCAAAGAGCTGATCGGCAAAACCGACTTCGATTTTTTCCCCGCCGAACTGGCACAAAAGTATCGCGAAGACGATTTGCGCGTGATCGAACGGGGCAATGTCTTTGAGGATATCGAAGAACATCGTCAACCCGACGGCGTCGTCCGGCACGTCCACGTGCTCAAGGCTCCCATACGCAATGCCTTCGGCGAAATCACCGGCATCCAGGGGATGTTCTGGGACATTACTCGCGAACATCAGGCCCGCGCGGCACTCAAGGAGAGCGAAGCCCTGACCCGCGCAATTTTCGAAGCCGCCCTCGATTGCATGATCATCATCAATCAGGACGGCAAAATCGTCGAGTTCAACCGCGCCGCCGAACGGCAGTTCGGTTACAAGCGAGCGGAAGTTCTCGGAAAGGAACTCGCCGACCTCTGCGTACCGGAACAGCAACGGGACCGGCATCGCAGCAACCTGAGCCGCTACGGTCGGCAGCGCGAGGAAGGCTCGCTGCTGGGACGACGAATCGAATCCCCCATGCTGCGCAAAAACGGAGAGGAATTCATCGCCGAAACTGCGATGCAGCCGATCCCCATGCAGGGGACGACGGCGTTTGCCGTCTTTCTGCGCGACGTCACCGAACGGATTAAAGCCGAAGCGGCGCTGAAAATCAGTGACTTGCGCCTGCGCCGGCTGGTCGAATCGGACATCATCGGCATCATTGTCGCCGAAACGTCTGGACACATCCTTGAAGCCAACGACGAATTTTTGAAGATCGTCGGTTACACCCGCGACGACCTCGAACGGGGGCTGATCCGCTGGGATGCGATGACGCCTCCAGAATTCCGTCATCTCGATGACCGGGCGATCGAGTTTCTCGATAAGTCGGGTTCGTGCCCTGCCTGGGAAAAAGAATACATCCACAAGGACGGACATCACGTCCCCGTGCTGGTGGGGGTCACGATGCTGGATGACACGGGCCCTCAGTGTCTGTGCTTCGTGCTCGATATCACGGCGCGGAAGCAGGCCGAGTCGGCCCTGCACGCTGCGAAGGAGTCTGCGGACGCCGCCAATCTCGCCAAGAGCGTGTTTCTGGCCAGCATGAGTCACGAAATCCGCACGCCGATGAACGCGATCATCGGCATGTCGGAACTGTTGATGGATTCTCCC
>JBJXGP010000157.1:0-4428 GCA_046160425.1 Planctomycetaceae bacterium | reverse complement strand
GACGGCATTGGCATTGATCGCGTTCCAAGCCGCGGGATTTGGCCCCGACGATCCCCATGTGGCCAAAGGAGTGAAAGCGTTATTGAAGATGCAGCACCCGACGGGGTACTGGAACGCCGCTTCGCAGACCGGGTTCGTCACGACGAGTTATTCGATGCATGCCTTGTCGCGATTGTTCCCGGTGGATGCTCCAAAATATACCCGCGAGCATTTTCAGTTGAATGCAAAGTCGGAGTCTCAATCCGAGTTGATCTCCACACTCAGGAAAATTCGCGAACTATCGATGATTGAAGAACCGGAATTGATGGACATCGCGGTGCAGGCGGTGGAGCATCAGAGTCCGCTCGTCCGTTTTTATGCGATGATCGCGCTGGGAGGAGTTCCCAGCGATTCGGGAATCGATCCGCTGATGCGCGGGCTGGGGGATGATGCGAAAATCGTACGCGAAGCGGCCCACTGGGGACTGCGTCAATCGCTCATCGACGATCGCGGCTGGTCTGGCGTTGAACAGGCATTGAAATCATCGGATGATTACGTCCGGGAATCGGCGATGAAAGCACTCTTGATGCGAGTCGATACGGTCATGCCTGGAAGCTCCGCCAATCTGGACAATGTGACCGCGTGGCTGGCCCACGGCATTAACGACGATGTCAATCCGGCTGTCCGTGCCTGGTCGATGCGAGCGGCCTGGAACTGGTGGATCTGGAATCCGCCGGTTCGCTCCGGTCTTAATCAGGCGTGGATCAAATTGTACCGCCGACCGGAAACCAATCTGCTCGTTGAAAATGCCATCCGTTATCAATCGCACGCACTGTTTATAGCGAACGGTCATCGCGCGAACGTTAGCAGCGATCATCAGTATCAGGAACTGAAAACGTTGTTTGCCGATTTGAAGAACGAGATGGAAGCGACCGCAGCATCCGATCCCGAGACGCATCGCCGCATCGTTCATCGCATCGTGGCAACAGCCGCCACGTTCTACAACACGGCGGGAGGTGACGGAGGACCGGGGCAAATGGGATATGCCACTCCGGGACAAGGAGACTTGTTCGGTGCGGCGCTGTTGGCTTATCTGCAATCTCTCGGATCGCACGAATCGGCGGATCAACTGTTATTGCAGTCGGCCCTCGAAGGGGCGGCGAATATTCCGCATCGTGAACTGCAACAAAAACTAATCGATTATTCTCTCAACGGTCCTGAGGAACTGCGTCCCATTGCCGCCAGCAGCATTTCCGATCCCCGTTCGGCTCAACTCGTCGCAGTTCCCGAATTACTGGAACCGCTTCTCAAACAGATCGAGCGCGGCGCTGCGGAACCGACTCGCCGACCTCAATTGTCTGATCCGGTCTTGCGATTGTTTTCGCGAGTGAAGTGGGTCATTCCCGAAACGGTGGAACAACAGCGTGAGATCTTCACCTATATGGTGCCAAAGATGAGCGATTACCATTCCGCCGAGGAGATTGCCAATCTGGCCGACCCGGCGGAAAAGACGCGTCGGGAAAAAGAGATGGAATCGGCATGGTATCTGGTGCGGGGATTGGGGGAGGCGGTCGGTAATAATCCCGATCTGCATATCGATCTCGCCTTGGAATTCATTCCGCATGAATTCCAAAATCCGCTCCAGGTGCGTTACTGGTTGCCGAGCGTGGAGTGGATTCTCACCTACAAGACGATGCTCCCCGAAGTGAAGGTCGAGGCGGGACAAGTTCCGCCGATCGATCCGCTGGAAGAACTCCGTTCGCGCGTGCTGTCATTTTTCATCGCCCAGTTGTCCGAAGCCGCGCATCCCGAGAACCGCGAGTTAGCTGTCCGGCAGGCGCAGGCGACCGCCTTGCGTCGGAACCCGGAAGTTCTGAACGCTCTCGATCAGCTACTCAAATACGAGACACGGGAAGAAGTCGTCAAAATGGCGAAAAACGTCCTCTCGACCGGTCGGGAAAATTTCGTTAAGGATCTCGAAGAGGCGGTCAAGCAGGAGAACCCCCTGCGGTTCGCGGTCTCGGCGGAAGGAAAGGTCGAATTGCCCACGGAATTCGTGCAGGACTTTGAATACTTCCGCGACTACGTCAGCCCCGAAATGAATCGAGTTCTGCGTTCCGACCAGCGAAGTTGCTTCGCCTGCCACGGCGTTCCGGGAAGAGTTCCGCCGCTCACGCTCCATAATCCGGACGATGTCGGTTATCTGCCGGTCGACCAGATATTGGCGAATTATCGATTGTTGCAGGGTAGAATCGATCTCAAGGAGATTGAAAAAAGCAAACTGCTGCGGAAACCCCTCAACGTCCAGACCGGTAAGGAAGACGGACATCAAGGGGGACGGCGGTATCAGCCGGATGACCCTGGATACCTGATCTTGAGGTCGTGGGTTCTCAATCAGGGAACCAACCACAAATTACTCGGTTTTACGCCCATATCGTCCGCAGCTGGTAAACAGTGACGGCTTTCGACATTGTATCGGGGAAATCAGATTTCCAGATTGTCAGAATCGCTCAACTTGCAGCGAAAAGACATCCGATGTCAGAGTTACTTCGTTTTTTCGATACCGGCGTCGATTCGAGACCCCCTCGCCCACGATTGAGGATATTGAAAAAAGCGACGATTTGAGCGATTTCATACTTGGTTTTTTGACGTCCCCTGGCAAATAATTGAAATATCAAAGTCATACTGTGGATTATCGTCGCATCGCTTCGATTTTTTCCGTGGCAGATTAATGCAGGGATTTGCTCCGCCAAGAGCATTCATCTTGGTGTGCCGAGTTGATCCGTGCTCCGTTGAAAGCGGGATGAGATGAAACGAATGGATGGAAGTATTGGTTTTCGGTCGTATCGGGCACTCGCCATAACAGGCGTGTTGTGCTCCTGTAGTTGTCCGGCATAGCCGGACATTGACCGACCCGCGTTTTCTCACTTTGATCTCGCTTTTCTTCTTCAATGACTTGTGACGGACTCATCGCGGATAATGAGTTCACGTCACCTGGAGCGACCCCATGGCGACTGATTTTCGGCGCAAAGAGCGTCTTCCCGAATTGACCGACCGCATTCTGGAATCTTACCAGCAGTTGGGGATCATTCATCATTTGGGGCATTGCCCCCTCCCCAGCACCGAGGCGGTCATTGAAATCGCCGCCGACCTGAAGGAAATCATTTTCCCCGGCTACCGCCGCAAGCAGAACTTGCATCTCGGCAACGTCGGTTATCACGTCGGCAATCTGATCGACAGCCTGCACGACAAATTGACGCAGCAGATCGCCCGCACGCTGCGTCACGACTATTTTCTGACGCACGCGAGTGCCGATCGGTGCATCGAGGATTTTGAAGGCCAGGCGCAGGAAATCACGATCAATTTTCTGGAGACGATTCCGCACGTGCGGCAACTGCTGGCTCTCGATGTGCAATCGGCGTTCGCGGGGGATCCCGCCGCCAAGAGTTTCGACGAAATTATCTTCTGCTATCCCGGACTGGAAGCCATCTCGACTTACCGGCTGGCCCATCAATTGTATCAGCTCCACGTGCCGTTGATCCCGCGCATGCTGACCGAGTGGGCGCATTCGCTGACGGGGATCGACATCCATCCCGGAGCAAGAATCGGTGCCGGATTTTTCATCGATCACGGCACCGGCGTCGTCATCGGCGAAACGTGCGACATCGCCCAGAACGTCAAACTGTATCAGGGTGTGACTCTCGGTGCGCTCAGTTTCGCGAAGGACACCGAAGGCAACCTGATCCGCGGCGCCAAACGGCATCCGACCATCGAAGAGAACGTCGTCATTTACGCCAACGCGACCGTTCTCGGCGGCGAAACGATCGTCGGGGCCAATTCGATCATCGGCGCCAGCGTCTCGCTGACGAAGAGCATCGCCCCCAACACCGTCGTGACGATCGACCGACCGTCGCTCCGCTTCCGCGAAGCGTCGTAATTGCTCAATGGCAAGTCAGGTGGAAGAGTGTGCCGCAAGGTGAAAGTTCCCGGAAGCGACAAGCGGGACGACGCATGACTTTGCGCCCCACCACAGGACCGACACCGACGGCTAAGAAGATCTGTCCTGAAAACATGAAAGACTTGACAATCGGCTGTATGCACAGACAGAATTGCTTCATTACATAGAGAGAATTGCGAGATCTGATAGGTGGAATCTTATTATGTTATACCTTAGTTAGGCGGCGGAGAATTCGCAGTTGCGGGTCGGGTGTCCAACCCGTGTCCCCGTTCGTTCGGTATGGAGTTGGATCGATATGGGTGCGAAGAAGCTCGACCAGTACACCGGGATGCTCGACGCCGCTCAAGTTGCGGCAGGCATGAACTGGACTTACCCACAAATGGTGGGCGCCTTGAGAAGAGTGTAAACTCTGAGACAAGGAGCAGACATCATGAGTGGTTCACGACGGTCGTATACGCTGGAATTCAAACGCGAAGCGGTGTCCTTGGTCA
>JBJXGP010000156.1:0-3274 GCA_046160425.1 Planctomycetaceae bacterium | reverse complement strand
GAGTTCATAGCCGATCGGTCCTGCGCCGATGACCGCCAGCTTGCGCGGCAACTGTGTCAGCGAGAAGACCGTTTCATTCGTGAGATAGCCGACGTCGGCTAATCCTGGAATCGACGGGACGGCAGGTCTCGTCCCCGTCGCGATCACGGCTTTCTTGAACGACAATCTCCGATCGCCGACGCGAACGGTGTGAGCATCCACGAAAGCCGCATCGCCGAAGTAAACATCGACACCGAGTTGTTGAAAACGATCGGCGGAATCGTGCGGGCTGATCGAGGTTCGCAAGCGGCGCAT
Source organism: Planctomycetaceae bacterium (assembly GCA_046160425.1). GTDB lineage: Bacteria > Planctomycetota > Planctomycetia > Planctomycetales > Planctomycetaceae > JAQCEJ01. The sequence continues at coordinate 2,980 of JBJXGP010000156.1, read as the reverse complement.
CCGTTGCATGATCGCCGGGAAATCAATTTCGACATTCGCCGGGACGGAGATACCATATTTCTGCGAGTTGCGGATCTGCGCCGCGACTCGAGCCGCGCTAAGCAGCGCCTTCGACGGCACGCAGCCGACATTCAGGCAATCCCCCCCCATGAGATGCCGTTCGATCAAGGCGACTTTGGCGCCGAGGCCGGCGGCTCCTGCGGCGGCGACCAGTCCAGCGGTCCCGGCGCCGATGACGACCAGATTGTAGGTTCCCTGTGGTTGAGGATTCACCCACTCCGGCGGATGGACATGCGTAATCAACTGCCGGTTCAACTCGTCGTCCGGCGGGAGCATGATCGGATTCTGATGCTGCGACCGATCATCGGACTGGGACATGGTTGAGATATCCTCTATTCATCGAACACATCCGGAGTCGAGTCTCCAGGCTTCACGGAATCTGTCGTCGGCTTCGGCATCGATTGTTTCAAGGCTCGATTCGCAATTCGCGTGATATACACGGTGACGATGATCGTGACCAGCAACCCGGCGAAGAAAAGTACGCTTTCCGCTGTGCTCCGTTCGCGTTCGCCCGAAGCCAGTTCGGCGAGATCTTTGATGGCGGATCCCGCATAAACATACAAGATCGTGCCGGGAAGCATACCGATCCATGACGCCAGGACATAGTCGCGCAGCCTCACGTTCGTCAGTCCGAATGCGTAATTGAGCAGATTGAAAGGAAACACCAGCGATAGCCGGGTCAGCAGCACGATGCGAAACCCACGCTCGCCGACGGCGCTGTCGATCGCCTGGAATTTCGGATTGAGCATGACCTTTCGGGAGATCCAGCCGCGGGCCAGAGTTCGACCCATGAGAAACGCCGCGGTCGCCCCCGCTACGCTTCCGACGGAAACGGCGAGCGTTCCGATCACAGGTCCGAAGGCAAACCCGGCTCCTAATGTGATCAGCGAACCGGGGATAAACAGCAGGCAGGCGGGGATGTAGATGATTGAAATCCAGACCGCGCCCCACGGTCCGATCTGTTTCATCTCTGCCAGCAGCGAAAGCAAATGGTCCTGGACGGGAACGAAGATGAACACCGCTGTAGTCGCGACGGCGAGAAGCAGGATCATCAAAATTCGGAATTTGCCGCCAGCAGGCATCTTTTACTCTTCGTTGGATCCAGCGCCGCGTCTCTTCGTCAGAAGGCGACGTTATCTTTCCCTTTGAGGGACAGCATCGAACGAACTTCGGAGGGTGTAGCGATTTCCAGAGATAACGATTCCAGAATTCCACGGATCTTGCGGACCATCTCGGCATTCGATTTCGCGAGCACGCCTTTCGCCAGATACAGATTGTCCTCAAGGCCGACTCGAGTATGGCCTCCCATGATGGCGCCGGTCGTCACGAAATTGAATTGAGCCTTCCCCGCGGCGAGAATCGACCATTGATAATCGCTGCCGAAGAGTTTGTCGGCGATGCGCCTCATGTGCATCAGGTTTTCCACATCGGGGCCGATGCCCCCCAGAATTCCGAAGATCGTCTGTACGAACACCGGCGGCTTGATCAATTTGCGTTCGAGGAAGTGATGCAGCGTGTAGAGATGGCCGATGTCGTAGCACTCGAATTCAAATCGCGTGCCGCATCCGACGCCGAGTTTTTGGATGATCGTTTCGATATCCTTGAAGGTATTGCGAAAAATAAAATCGCGAGTCATCTCGAGGTACTTGGGTTCCCACTCGTATTTCCACTCCGAGAATCTGGTCATGCTCGGATACAGTCCGAAGTTCATCGAACCCATATTACACGAACACATTTCGGGTTGAGCGGCGAGTGGTGCGGCCAACCGCTGCTCGACGGTCATATTGTGGCCGCCTCCGGTTGTGATGTTGATGATCGCGTCGGTTGCCTGTTTGATCCGGGGAAGAAACTGCATGAAAACCTGCGGATCAGGAGTGGGGCACCCATTATCGGGTTGCCGCGCATGCAGATGCAAAATCGAGGCCCCCGCCTCGGCCGCGCCGATCGCGCTCACTGCGATCTGCTCAGGTGTGATCGGCAGATACGGAGACATCGTCGGCGTGTGGATGGAGCCAGTCACCGCGCACGTGATGATGACTTTTCGAGCCGGAGCGGAACGACTGTTTACAGGAGCGACTGTATTCATAGGATTTCAAGGGTGCAGGTATTCGAGGTGGATATCGTCATTCGCCGCAATTATTCAGTCGTGTCGACGGGAGGATAAAACAACTTGAGCAGCGAAAGAAACCGGCTGTCGCGCAGCGATCGTGTTTCGGCAATCGATTCGGGGGTGTAATCGTAAAATCCTTTGCCGGTCTTCGGTCCGTAATGTCCGGCGTCGACCAGATCTTTCACGACGGAATGCAACTGCCGGTCGGACCGGATTTCTTTGACCAGGTTTTGGTAGACGGTGCTTTGCACGTCGAGTCCGCCGAAATCGTGGATTTGCAGTTGGCCGATCGCCGCCATGCGAAATCCCATGCTCCCACGTATTGCAGCATCGATCTCTTCCGGCGAGGCGACTTCCTGCTCAAGCAGATCCCAAATCTCCCTCATCAGCGCGATCTGCACGCGATTGACCAGGAAACCGGGGAGTTCCTTGTTGACGCGAATGGCCAGTTTGCCGACTTTGCGTAAGATCGCCAGCGTCGTGAGGGTCGTCTGTTCGCTCGTCGATTCGCTGGGGACGACTTCCACGGTCGGCACGATGTGCGGGGGATTGAACCAGTGCGTGACGAGAGCACGGGCCGGTCGTTTCAATTGGGCCCCGGATTGCGAGATGGGAAACGTCGATGAGTTGCTCGCCAGAATCACTTCGTCGGCAACCATCGCTTCGAGTCGGCAAAACAGTTCTTGCTTGATCGACAAATCTTCTTGAACCGCTTCGGTGACGAATTGCACATCGCGGACCGCCGCTTCCTCGGTATCGCAGACCGTAATGCGCGAAAGAATATCCGGAATCGATTTCCGATCGACCAGT
>JBJXGP010000155.1:0-13053 GCA_046160425.1 Planctomycetaceae bacterium | reverse complement strand
GCGATCGAACTTGCGGATACATAAAGACTTTCGTTCGCAGGTCAGCGACGGCGCAACCATCCCACATTATAGTGAGGGCCAAAATCACCTCGTTCCAAAGCTCTGCTTGGGAACGCAAGTTCGCGAGAGCTTCCGCTTCGCTCGAAGAACCTTAAACATTTCATTGCAATGAAGCGGCGAAAAAGACTTCGCATCCCTGCCAGATATGCTAACGAACACGACGAGCAATGTGGGATGCCAGAATGACGCGGACGTCGGCATTCTCAGAGAGTGAACGGGTAAAACCGGTTTGGGCGATCGTGCGCGTTATAAGCCGAATAATCGTTACATTGCGAACGTCACGCCATGCCAATGCTCATTCCCACTCGATCGTGCTCGGCGGTTTGGAACTGATGTCGTAAACCACGCGATTGACGCCGCGGACTTCGTTGATGAGTCGGGTCGAGACGCGGGCGAGAAAGTCGTGGGGCAACGGATACCAGTCCGCCGTCATGAAGTCGTCGGTCTGGACCGCTCGCAAGGCGACGACGTTTTCGTAAGTGCGGTCGTCTCCCATCACACCGACCGACTGCACGGGGAGCAACACGACGAACGCTTGCTGCACTGCGCGGTACAACCCGGCATTCCGCAATTCTTCGATGAAGATGGTGTCCGCCTCGCGGAGTGTTTTCAACCGATCTTCGCTGATCGGACCGAGACAGCGGACCGCCAGGCCTGGGCCGGGGAACGGATGACGCCAGATCAAATCATCGGGGAGATTCAGTTCCAGCCCCATCTTGCGGACTTCATCCTTGAAGAGATCGCGCAGCGGTTCGATCAATTCGAAACCGAGTTCGGCCGGCAAGCCGCCGACATTGTGATGGAATTTGATAGTCGCCGACGGGCCATCCTGATTGGCACCCGATTCGATGACGTCGGGGTACAATGTCCCCTGAGCCAGAAAATGCGCATCGGGAATCGAAAGTGCTTCTTTGCGAAAGACATCGATGAATAACCGGCCGATGGTTTTCCGCTTTTCCTGCGGATCGACGATGTTGGCGAGCGCGTCGAGAAATAATTTGCGGGCATCGACGACGTGTAAATCGATCTTGAAGTGTTCGGTGAAGCGGCGTTGCACTTCATCGCGTTCGCCGGCACGGAGCAATCCGTTATCGACAAAAATGCACGAGAGTTGCGGTCCGATGGCTTTGGCGAGCAACGCTGCGACGACCGATGAATCGACTCCGCCGGACAATCCGCAGATGACGCGCTTATTCCCCACCCGTTGCCGGATGCCGTTGATCTCCTTTTCGATGAACGAACTCATATTCCACGTGCCGCGGCAACCGCAGATGTTATGCACAAAGTTCGAAAGGATCTGATTTCCACAGGGTGTGTGCGTCACTTCCGGATGAAACTGGATGCCGTAAATCGGTTTGGTCCGATGTTTGATGGCGGCGGCAGGACATGTCGATGTGACTGCCAGCGTTTCAAACTGGATACCCAGCGATCTCACTTGATCGCCGTGGCTCATCCAGGCGATAAATTCCGTGGGGAGATCTCGGAACAATTCGCTCGGGTTCACGAGTTGGCATCGCGTCCGGCCGAATTCCCGTGAATCCCCCGGCTCGATATTCACACCCAGCGCCTGACAGATTGCCTGCATGCCGTAGCAGATGCCGAGGATGGGGATCCCGAGGTCAAAAATAGCGGGGTCCGGGTGAGGGGATTTTTCGCCATAAACGCTGGCAGGACCACCGGATAAGATGAGTCCTTTGGGTTTCAGTTCGGCAATCCGTACGGCCGAGAGATTGTGTCGCACCAACTGACAGAAGACCTGTTGCTCGCGAACTCGCCGGGCGATGAGCTGCGCGGTTTGCGAGCCAAAATCGAGGACGAGGATTCGATCTTCAGGAAGCAGATCGGCGTCAAGATCCGGCGGTGTTGGCTGTGGTGTGGTCGAAGATGTGGAGGGAGAATTACTCGAAAAAGCATTCATTATCGCGGCCTGACAATCGATATCGGATTCGTGTCCTTCACCCGACAGAGCAATGTCCAATCCCTTGTGAGCGGAGAAGGAAACGGGTATTCTGACTTTCTCAATCCGAAAACTCAATCGTCTCCTGGGATTTATCCCCTTCTTTCCGGATTATTTGGGGGTACACTCAGCGAGAACCGACAGTCGCGACGGCTTTGCAAAATAGTCGCTTGACTCAAGGTGATAATAGCCCGAAGATGCAATAATAAACCGCAGATAGACTTGGAACGAATCGGGCTGTCGCGTTCGACGTGGTTTTCCAGTTTCTCTGAGGAATCTTGCGGGCTGAGCAGAGATTGATTTCAACAAAGATGACGATGAATTGAGGGGTGGAAAAGCTATCTCCGAATGCGGTGGGACCGTGCGAACCGGGTCAGATCTTAATCGAAGCAGCCCTAAACATTGTGTTTCCAGGTGCAGGAGGAGATAGCTTTTCCATCCTTTGAGCCAGCGAGTCTCTTCGGGTTCCACCTTGCCTTACGGTTGAAAAGACCGCTTATGGTTGAAAAAACCACCCATCCCTTGCATACAGATCATCCGCGAACATATCACGATTGCCGATATGTCTACCCGGTTTTATCGCGACGGAGCAAGGGGATTTCGCTCGGGATCAATCTCAATCCCGACAAAGTTTGCAATTTCGATTGCATCTATTGCCAGGTCGATCGTCGTTCGGAAGCCGAGACTGAATTCGTCGCGACCGAACGCCTGATGCACGAACTCGAACTCGTCGTCGAGGCTGTCGTCTCGGGAAAACTCTATGTGGACGAGAAGTTTTCGCAAGTCCCCCCTCCGCTGCGGCGACTGAACGATTTCGCATTCTCAGGTGACGGCGAGCCGACCACATTTCGCAACTTTGACGACGTCGTGCAGCGCGTTGCCGACTTCAAAGCGGCGCGCGGACTCTCTTCCGTCAAACTCGTGCTGATCACCAACGCAAGCATGTTCCATCGCCCGGTGGTTGAACGAGGACTGGCGATTCTCGACCGGAACAACGGAGAAATCTGGGCCAAACTCGATGCCGGGACCGACGAGTATTTTCAACTGGTGGAGCGCACGCGAATTCCATTTCGCCTGATTCTGGACAACATCACCGCCGCGGCGCGTGTGCGTCCACTGGTGATCCAGAGTCTGTTCATGACGATTCACGGCGAACCGCCGTCGCCCCATGAAATCGAGGCCTTTTGCGATCGTTTGAACGAGATCAAATCGCAGGGAGGCTCGATTTCACTGGTCCAGGTTTATACCGTGGCCCGCGCTCCGGCGGAGAGTTTTGTCGCTCCGCTGTCGGACGCACAAGTTGACGCGATTGCCGAGGCTGTTCGTGTCCGCACGGGTCTGGCCGCCGAATGTTATTACGGTGGCTGAGGCGGGGCGAGCATTCCCCAATGCGGCGACCAGATATGGATCACGCTAAACCACAAGTCGGTCACGACTGCTGACCGAGTTGCCGCTTCAGTTCTTCCAGTTCCGAATCGATTTCCTGCGAACGGGCTTCGTCGTACTTGGCGAAGTCTTGCAACAAGGAAGGTTCAGCGGTCTTTCCCTTTGCCGCGAGATTTCCCGCTTCGAGTTGCTGTTGACGCCGACAGGCATCGGCCAGCCGGGCTTCCAGTGCCCGCAACATCGTGGTGAGATGTTCGCGCGTGGCTGTCGCGGCCTGATACTGTTGTCCCAGCCCTTCGAGCAGGTCTTCCACTTCCTTTTTGCGAATGAGCGCCAGCCGGGCTTGTGATTCCTGACCGGAGGCGAGTTCCGATTTGGCCTGATTGAGCCAGCGGTCGAGTTGCACGCGATGCTCGTCGATTTCCTTGCGAATGCGTTCTTCAGATTGCCGCGAGGCATTGACGCTTCGCTGCGCACCGGCCAGCCCTTCACGCATCTCGGCGATGATCTGCGTCAACGCTGTCGCCGGGTCAGGAGCCTTGGAAAGCATTTCCGTCAGGCGGCAGGTCACAATGTCGGTCAGTCTGCTGAAATAGGCCATAAATCACTCGTTCATGTCAGAAGCCGGTTTTTAGCCGTTATATGTGGAGACCTTGCCGGTCTCAAGGGGAATGCAAATTGAATCATGGGAGATATCAAGCGGCGGGTCAAAGGGTCAACGCGATACCGCTACCATTGGTTCATGTTTTCTGTTCACGAATTGCAAAAATATTGTTCTTCGATGCGAATAGACCACCGTTTTCCTCGTCAGGAGAGCAGAGTCTCATCCTCGATAGCTGAATGGGTTTTCGTCGATCTTTGAGGACTCCACCCCTTGCATTTCAATGCTTCTTGCAGTTTTTCCCGCGTCAGTCGCAGTCGGCTTTTGCAAGTGGCGATGTTCGTTTCCAGGGCTTCGGCGATTTCTGACAGCGACAGTCCGCCGAAATGATGTAGTGAGAATGTCAGACGCTGTTCTTCGGGGAACTGATCGAGAAGCTGATCGACGATTTCCTGAAGTTCCTGAGTGCGGATTCTGTCATCTGTACTGAGAATATCATCGGCAATCAGATCGATAAGCGACGATTCATCCTCTCTTGTCCCCTTTTGTGCATGGATCAGAATGTCGTGGGAGCGCTTGCGGATGTTGTCGATCATCAGATTGCGGCCGATGCGAAACAACCAGCCGCGAAAACATCCGCGGGGGAGATAATCCCACGATTGATGATGCAGGCGGAGCAGCGTTTCCTGGGTGAGATCTTCGGCAAACTGGGCATCGCGGCAATTGCGGAAAAAAAACGACCACAAAGGCCCCTGGTATCTGCGAACCAGTTCCTCAAAGGCGTCCGATTCCCCGCTCTGGACGAAGATCATGAGTTGATCGTCATCCAGCTCACCTGCATCCATCCCGCTTCCTTTGATGTGCCGATTGACCTGCTGCCAGTGTAACGCATATAGTTGGGCAGTTCCATCAGTCCCCGGCGAAATCTGCGGGGGAATGAATTCGATTGATGTGTTTCGGACCTCAACAAACACCAATTCACGACTCGCCCCACATGAGAATACAGCCTCGATCAACGGAAGCCTCAAAGCTTGAGTAATACCAGCACGATTTCAATGACATACGGCATTGAAGGACGGCTTTCGCTGGAAGTCGATCCCGGGCGGATCCTCACGTCTCACGGGTATGTGCCGGAAGTTCCCGATATCCGGCAAGCGGTGCGAAATGCATTGCAAAGGCCGCTCGATTTCCCCCCCGTCGAACAGGCGATCGTGCCGGGAGACCGCATCACCATTGCCCTCGATCGGCATACCCCCTGCGGAGCGGAAATTATCGCCGAGGTGTGGGATCTCTTTTCTCACCGCGGCATCTCTCCTGAAGACATTTACATATTGCAACCGGTCAGTATGGATCGGCGGCGTCTGAGTGACCCTCGCAGCCAGTTGCCGGAAAACGTGCGAAGTCTCGTCCGCTGGGGGATTCACGATCCGACCGATAAAGCCCGGCAAGCCTTTCTCGCGAATACGTCAACGGGGGAACGGGTCTATCTCGCGCGAGAAGTCGTCGATGCCGATTTCGTCTTCCCCATCGGCGTGATGCAATACGATCCCGTGTTAGGAATCAGCGGCACGAGCAGCGTATTTTTTCCGGGGATGTCGACGGTGGATGCGATCTCCAAAGCTCGCGGTGAAGGTCACTGGGAACTCAGTCCGGAAGACGATCGCCCCTTGCGGCAGATGATGGATGAAATCGGCTGGTTGCTCGGCACTCAAGTCACGTTGCAGGTCGTCTCGTCGTCGGGTGCCGGCGTTGCCGAAGTTCTTGTCGGTACCCCCGATGCCGTTGCGCAAGCGGGACGGCAGGCATTGGCCGGTCATTGGAAGATCGAACAGGATCAACACGCCGACATGGTGGTTGTCGCCGTCGATGCCGATACCGCCGGCCACGGTTGGCAGCAGATCGGTCAGGCGTTGGAAACGGCACAACATCTGGTCAGTCGCCGAGGGAAGATTATCGTTCTCTCAGAACTGGAAGAAGAACCGGGGGAAGGTTTGAAGCTTCTGACGGGACGCCGCAAGGCGAGCGAAGCGTTGCGGGCGCTCCGCAAGCAAGCTCCTCCCGATCTGGTCAGCACATCCCAACTGGTGCATGCCGTCGATTGGGCTCGCGTTTATTTCATGAGTCATTTACCCGCGGAGGTCGTGGAAGAGATGTTTCTGGTTCCCGTCGAAACAGAACGCGAAGTCTCCCGTCTGTTAGCCGGTCAGGGAACGGTCTCGTTCGTGGCGAGCGCCCAGCACACCTTCGGCCAGGTCGGTTCGAGAGTTTGACCCTAACCCTCGAATTTCATCATGCCATCCGAGTCCGAGAATAATTCCGTTGTCGTTGACGAACCGAAACTGCAATCTCGGAATTTCATCGCATTGGCCTGTCATCAGATCCTGTTTCGCATCGCCTGGATCTTTAAGACCGAAACCGTGATCATGCCGGCGTTTGTCGACAGCATCGCCGGCCCCGGTTGGGTCCGCGGCTTTTTGCCGGTCCTCAATCGCCTGTCTCAGAGCGTTGTCCCGGCGATGTTAGCGGCACGCCTCACACATCAACCCTGGAAAAAACAGTGGCTGATCGCCGCGACGATCTTGATGGGACTTCCGTTCGTGGCGCTCTCCGCGATCTGGATTTTTTATCACGAGACGAAACCGGCATGGCTGGCGGTCGTCTTTCTGATTCTCTATTCGATCTTTTTCGGAGTCAGCGGGTTGAATGTCCTCGTCTTCGGCGTGCTGCAAGGAAAACTATTGAAGGCACAGGTGCGCGGCCGGCTGCTGGGGATTTCGGGATTCCTCGGTTCGGCAGGCGCCGTCGTGTGCGCCTGGTGGTTGCTCCCCGGTTGGATGGACCGTCCCGATGGGGGTTTCAGTCTCATCTTCGGCTTCACGGGGCTGGGCTTTATCGTCTCCGGCCTGTGCGGGTTGTTCGTTGTCGAACCGGCCGATGAAACTCATCACTCAACGACTTCTGGTATGGGACAATTGAACGAGGTCTGGTCGATCATCCGCGAGCATGCCGAATTTCGGCGGCTGATTTACGTCTCAATGTTGGTGATGACCGTGCAGCTTTTGTTTCCGCATTACCAGGCGCTGGCCCGCGAGAAACTGGGTGCCACGCATTCGGTCATGTGGTTCTGGGTGGTGGCCCAAAACGCCGCCGTCGGCCTGTTCAGTTGGTTTGCCGGAAAGGTCGCGGATCGGCGCGGCAATCGTCTGGCGATCATCTATCAGACATTTTGCGCGGCGTTCACCCCCCTGCTCGCGGTGGTGCTATCGCAATTGAGCCCGCAGACGGGGCTGCGTTATTATTGGCTGGTATTTTGCATGCTGGGTTTTACGCCGGTGACGCTGAAAACACTGACCAACTACACGCTGGAACTGACACCGCAGGATCGACATCCCCGATTCTTGAGCACGCTGCATTTGTCGCTGGCGGTTCCATTCCTGGCGTCTCCGCTGGTCGGGTACATCGTCGACCTCGTTGGATTTGAGCCGGTGTTTATCGCGACGAGCGTGCTCATTGCACTCGGATGCCTCCTCGCCTTACGATTACCCGAACCGAGATATCGGTAAAACATCGTTAGCAGGCCGTTGAAAAGGGGGGCTGCTCCTGGTTTGATCGGCAGTGAGGTTGATAATCGTTAGGAAAAGACCGGGTGGATAAACCACCCGGCTCATGAATTTCAGCATTTGATCATTTTTCAACGGGCTGTTAGGGCTGCCATTCTAGAATCCATGATCTGAAATAGGGGAGATGAAAATGCCGCATCAAGTTGAACAGAAGATTCGCGAGATGGGATTCGAATTACCTGCACCCCCTCCAGCCGTTGCAGCGTACATCCCGGCGATCAGGAGCGGGAATCTGGTTATCACCAGCGGCCAGTTGCCGTTTGTCGGAAAGGACTTGCCCTTTAAGGGGAAAGTCGGCAGCGATCTGCACGAACAGGAAGCAGCCGATGCGGCTCGCATCTGCGCCCTCAATGCGCTGGCACAGATCAAGTCGATTTTGGGCGATCTCGATGCCGTTCAGCAGATCATCCGCGTCGAAGGTTACGTCCAATCTGCACCCGGCTTTCATAATCAGCCGCAGGTCATCAACGGTGCTTCATTGTTGCTCGGCGAAGCCTTCGGAGAAAAGGGAAAACACACACGAATCGCGGTTGGGGTCTCGGAACTCCCCCTCAATGCCGCAGTGGAACTGGTGATTTGGGCCACTGTTGGATCATGAAGTGTCGTCTGTGGGATGGATTTCTGAGTTCGCATATTTCCCGGGCATCAAGCCGGTTTTTAGCAAAATCTGCGAACCCATGTTGTATCATGACAGCCATTTACGATATGATTCCCCGTTAAGCAGGCAGAACTCCACGAGCAAAGCCATATCCAACATTTCAATTCGATACCGGACTGTTTACCGTGGCGGCGCTTTCTCGGTAGTCATTCCGCGGCGACGAATACGCTACTCAAGGATTCTCTTCGGAGGAAAAGCATGGAAGTCAATCGATTAGGTTCAACAACCCCGTCGTATCCGGTGCAGACGACGAACGCCGTGACCAACCCCGCTCAAGCACGACCGTCCGGAGTGACGCCGATCGATACCAACGATCAGCTTGAGATCTCCGCCGCCGGTAAACTGATGGAAAGCATCGTGCAGAAAGGGGATATCCGCTCGGAACGGCTGAATCAGATTCGCGCCGCGATCGAAGCGGACGAATACGAGTCGCCGCAGAAGCTGGAAGCGGCGCTGTTGAAAATGCTCGAACAGGTCGAAAAAGAATTTACGGCGGAATCACAAGGCAATAACAAGAGCTGATCATTCGACAGATCGGAGTGGTGTGTGTTCGATTGCGAGAAGGTGAACAAGGTGGAAAGTTTTTCAGCGATACCCGTAGCGATTTCGCCAATAGAAAAATATCGCGAGTATCTGGCGACGCGTAAAAAACGATTGACGCCCGAAAGACTGGCCATAATCGAAGACGTCTTTTCGTCCCACGAACATTTTGATGCCGATCAATTGGTCCTGAGACTGAGTCAGCGAAAAGAGGGATTGCGCGTCAGCCGGGCGACCGTTTATCGGGCACTGAAAGATCTCGTGGAAGCGGGCATCTTGCGCAAAGTCGCCCGCAGCAACGATCGCGAAGTCTTCGAGCACGATTACGGCTATCCGCAACACGATCACCTGATCTGCAAGTCGTGCCAGAACCTCATCGAATTCCATAACGAATCGATTTCGGAACTCGTCGATCAGGTCGCCGGTCAACACGGCTTTCGCGTTTCAGGGCACCGGCTGGAAGTGTACGGTTTGTGCGAACAATGCAGCCGCCCGCCGATTCGCCGTCATCGCAAACTCGACATGGTCTAACCGATAACGACTCGGTCTTGCTGAGTGATGCGTCAGCTCCGAATCGGTTCCATCTGTTTCCACGGCGGCGGGCAGATCGTATCGAGTTGTTTCAGATGCTCGGCGGGAATCTGCACATCCAGCGCCGCGACCGCATCCTCGACCTGTTCGATTCGTTTCGCGCCGACGACCAGCGAACTCATTGACGGTTGCAGTAACGTCCAGGCGAGAGCGTAACGGGTCATCGGCACTCCGAGTTCGTTGGCCAGCCGTTCGATACCTTCCAGCCGATCGAACAGAGCATCGTCCATTTTCCACATCCATTCCGGTTTTTCGGCGGCTCTCGTCTGCGGAGGTGGAGGTTGTCCTCGTCGGTATTTTCCGGTGAGCAAGCCCCCTTGCAGCGACTGGTACGGAGTCACGCCGATCGAATATTTGCGGCAGAATTCCAGTTCGTATTGAAATTCGCGGCGCAACATGCTGAAGGGGATCTGCGAAGAGACGACGCGCGGCCAGCCGTGACGATCGGCAAGATTGATCATTTCGCAGAGTTGCCAGGCCGAGTGATTCGAGGCGCCGAAGTATCGCACCTTTCCCGCTTTGACCGCCTGCTCCATCGCCGCCAAGGTAATCTCGATGGGAGTTTCCTTGTCGGGCCAATGGATGATATACAGGTCGATGGTGTCGGTCATCAACCGTTTGAGGCTGCGATCGACTTCGCGCAGGATATGCACCGCCGAGAGACCTCGATCTTGCGGTCCCGGTCCGAGAGGGGCTCCCACTTTCGTGGCGACGATGGCGCGATCGCGACGATCCTTGACCGCCTTGCCGACGATTTCTTCCGCCACGCCGCCGGCACTTCCCAAAAAGCGGGCATAACCTTCGTAGACGTTTGCCGTATCGATGAAGTTGATGCCCAGATCGAGGGCCTGGTGAATCATGCGGATCGAATCGGCTTCGCTGACCGGCGTGCCGAACGTCATCGTCCCCAGACAAATCGGCGAGACCATCAATCCGCTGGCCCCGAGTCGTTGATAACGCATCGCTGTCGATCTCCTTGTGAACTATTCAGTGCGGTATTGGAGGGGAACTATGTATTGGGATTCTGTGCCGCTTCCCATGCGGGTAATCGCTGTGCGTAATCGAGGGCCTGTCCGACGAAGTCGATTCCGGCACGTTCTTTCCAGGCCTGCATCAGGCGTTTGAAGACGGGACCGGGCTGACCGTCGCCGATCGTCTGTCCTTCAAAACTGATCGCATGGACAAGAGCGTATGTCGTCGCGGTGCAGAAAATTTCGTCGGCATGCAATGCTTCATACCGGCCAAGATTCGCTTCGCGGACGGGAATATCGAGTTTTCTTGCCAGTTCCAGCGTTGTGTCGCGGCTGACTCCGAGCAAAATGTTTCTCGGTTCGGGAGTGAGCAGCACGCCGTTCTTCACGAGAAAAATATTCCACCCCGGTCCTTCGGAGAAGAACCCATCGGGGTCGAGCAGTACCGGCCAGCGTCCGGCTCCCATCCGCTTGGCCTGCAAGATCGCCATCTGATAGTGAAGTCGGCTGCGGGTTTTGGCTTTGGGGTCGACCAGATGCGCCGGGAGCGTTTGCTGAGCCGGAACGACGACATGCACCCCCGACTGGTAATTCGGAGCGAATCCCCCCATGTGTGTGATGAGTGGCCAGCAGTTGATCGAGACCGTCGGCTGAATCCCTTCCGGAAATATCGATCGATAGACATCCAGCGGACCGCGCGACACATCGTGCATGATCTGCCAGTCCATGTCGGCCGATTCGGTTGGCATGTTGCGTTCGAGCGTTTCGAACGTGAATCGCTCCATCTCTTGCGGAGTCAATCGGCAATCGATCTCCATCAATCGCAGCGAACCATACAATCGCTGAATGTGCTCGCGCAGCCGAAACGGTTTACGGTTGTAAGTTCGCGTCACCTCGAACGCCATATCGCCGAACATCAGGGCCGAATCAAAGATCGAGACTCGCGCTTCGCTTTCGGGAACAAATTGACCGTTGAAATAAACCACACGCTTGGACATGGTCAAACTCCTGCTTCGCTGTGGGCTATTCAGCCCGTGCGTCGGCTTCGAGAATCGTTTGCAGCTCGCGGACCTGATCGAGATTTACTCCTTCGGGCTGATGTTCGAGCAGCCAGTTGGTATCCAAAAGCGCTTCCTCGATTCGTTTTGTCTGAAACTGCAAGACCGCTCGAAACCATCGCTCCTGACCGATGTCTGGATTGAGTTCCACCAGCGTATCAACATAACGCAGCATCCCCTCGGCGTCGGAGGCGTCGCGGGCTACGCTCATCAGGTTCCGCAGCATACGCGTGATGATCGCCAGCTTGGTCTGTGCCGCAAGGTCTTCCTCATTGATCGGCCGGCCAGTCTGCTGAAGCACGCGAACCGCCGCTTCGTCTTTGGAGAAAAACTTTCCCCCTTCGAATACGTCGATCAACTGCGGGTCGCCTTCTTTTGGTTCAAATCGGGTGACGAAATGACCGGGGAGACCGACGCCCACAACGTTCAGATTCAAACGACGGGCCATTTCCATGTACAGAACGCTCAAGGTAATTGGCAGTCCTTCGCGATCGTCGAGGACTTCATTGAGATAACTGTTCGAGCGATTGTAGTAATCGGTACGGCTGCCGTGATATCCCTGTTGTTCGAACAGATAATGATTCAGGGCTTCGATCTTTTGTGTTTCGGTTGTGTCGTTATTGAATTTTGTGGTGATGTCCCTGGCCATTCGATCGACCTCGGCCAGATACGAGTCGATATCCAATTCGGGATTGTCCAGCCGGGCCAGCCACAGGGCGGCTTTCAGCAGATCGATGTCCGCTTCGGGTTTGCTCATTTCCGCCTTCAATTCGCGGTGTACGTGATGAAGTTGAATCTCGCGAGAGAGTTCGCGCAAACGTTTGGCGCGTTGCTCCATCAGCTTGGCTTGTTCTTCGAGCACAAGTGCCTGCGACAACGGATCGTCGGGTAATCGCTCTACGAGTTCTCGCGGCGGAGGCCTTTTGATCGGCAGCATGCCGATCGTTTCCATCAATTTTGCGGCAACTTCGTCGGTCGGCCGTGAAGGAGGGAGTTCCTTAGCGGTCCGAAAACCCTTGAACTCTGCTTCGGTGTGGCGGAACTTGGCGAGGCCGATTCGGCCGTTCGTATACACGGCGTCTGACGATTCGAAGACGAGTTCATCATTGATGTAGCAAAGAAAGCGATCTTTCTCCAAATGGACCTTCAACCAGTTCCATTCACCGGGTTTGTAATGGTCGGATTTTTTCTCCGCGAGAACCTGCCAGGCGTAAACATCGGGACCGTCAAAACGGCTCAGCCGCATCTGGCCGTTGCTCGGATAAAAACCGTAATGCTTATTGTTCCCATCGGAGTGAAACACGAGACCCGCGGCGCCGTCTTCTTGATCCAGGCGGACGGCGACGGTCACTTCGAGGGGGAACTCCGTCGGTTGTTCCTGCGACAAGCAGAGCGAGCGCCCTCCGAAACCTTGACCGAGACCTTTGACCTGAATTCGGCCGGCGCGTTGCCGCCAGTTCGCGCCGAACAAGGTCGTCCATTTTTCGGCATCGAGCGCACCAATCGTCAACCAGCGTGCCATCGGTACGGGATTCGGCTTCTCGAGCAGCGGCTTGAGAGCGGCGATCGGGATCGCGAAACCGAGATTCTCTGTCACCGTTGATTTCAGCG
>JBJXGP010000154.1:0-6010 GCA_046160425.1 Planctomycetaceae bacterium | reverse complement strand
CGGCGACGGTTCGCACGGCTGGCCCGAACACGCACCTTTCGATGCCATCGTCGCGACGGCATCTTCGCCCGCGCTCCCCGAGCCGTATAAGCAACAACTGGCCGAAGGGGGTCGCATCTTGATTCCGATCGGACCGTCCCGGGCGCATCAGGTGATGATGCGATTCACGTTGACCCGCGGCGGATGGGACATCGAAAATCTCGGGAATTTCGCCTTCGTCCCGTTGATCGGAGATTACGGCTGGGAAGAATCGCAATCGGGTCAAAGCCGCGAGTGACTTTAAGGTGCCGCGACTGAATAACTTGACTCGATGATTTCGGGTGGCACGCTCTGAGTCTTCGAAGGGCGTGGGATTTCTCTGCAAAAATCACGCCCTTCCTCAAGCGTCAGGGCGTGCCACTCGGCAATCGAGGGTGAAACTCATGATCCCTGAAATGCTTCATCGGCGGTGATCAGCATCCGGGCGACTTCCACCATTTTGACGTTCTTCTCATTCGAGAGTTGTTGCAGTCGGCGGAAAGCGTCAGCCTCCGAAAGCTGCGTTCGCGTCATCAGGATCCCTTTGGCTTTTTCGATCATCTTGCGGTCTTCGAGAGCTTGCCGCAGATCTATCGTCTGTTTGTGGAGCGCTTCGAATTCCTTGTAACGCTGTAAAGCGAGAGTGATGGCCGGCTGGAGATCGGCCATTTTAATGGGTTTGACGAGGAAAGCGAGAATTTGTTCGTGCAGCGCGCGTTTGACGTGGCCGTCGTCGTGATGGGCAGAGACGACGATGGCCGGTATTGGCTTTTCGCGGCAAATGTGGTTGACCGCGGTCAGCCCGTCCATGACCGGCATTTCGATGTCGGTGATGATCAGGTCGGGCGTGTGCAGTTTGCACTGTTCGACGAGGATTTCGCCGTTTTCCGCCAGAACGATCACCTCATAACCGAGATGGGGGAGTATTTTCTGGAAGAAGTCGCGCATATCGCGTTCGTCGTCGGCAACGGCAATCTTGACGGCATTCTGTGTCATGTTTCATCCTGCGGTAAAAAGATAATGATTTCAGCTCCCGAACGCATTTCGCTGCCGATCTGAATTTCCCCACCATGAGCTTCGATGATTCGTTTGGCGATCGGCATGCCCAGGCCGGTCCCTTTCGTTTTGGTCGTATAAAACGGTTCGAAGATCCCCTTGGCCTGTTCGGCATTCAACCCGGTTCCGTTATCCTTGAACGACAGCCGAATGGTCGGTTTTCCGTTGTGAATGGCGCTTTCACATTCGACGTCGATTTCCCCGTGCTCCCCGCAGGCGGAGATCGCATTATCGAGAATATTTCGAAAGACCTGCTGCATCCGCAGCGAGTCGATTCGGCAGCGGGCGGCCTTAGGATCGCACGCGGTGCGGAAGCGAATCGTCTTCCCATCCCGATGCGATTTGAGCTGTTCCCAGGTCTCTTCGAGTAAATCAGAGATGCGGCAGTCCCGCCGTTCGAGTTTCAGCGGTGCGGCGTAGTTGCGGACTTCATCGTACAAGCACTGGAGTTCGTCGAGCGCCTTGCGGGCCCGCTGCGTCAGATCCTGTTGCTGGCGGTCCTGCAAGTCGAGTTCGAGCATCTCGAGACAGGCATGCGCCCGCTGAAGCGCATTCCGGCTTTCGTGGGCCAGTCCCGTCATCATCTGGCCGATGGCAGCGAGCCGTTCGGACTGCAAAAGTCTCCGTTCGGCGTCGTGCAGTTCGCTGATGTCGTTACCGATCGACAATACGCCGGTAATTTCTCCGGCGGCATCCTTTAGAATTCGGGCGGACCAGGCGATGATCTTTTCTTCGCCGGTGCGGGTCACGATCGGATTGACGTGCCCCTGAATCGGCGTCCCGTTCAGACACGTCGCGAACAACTGGCGAATGCGTTCGCGATCCCGCTCGGGTAGAAACGTGGTGAACCATTCCTGCCCCCGGACTTCCGAAAAGCGGAAGCCGGTCAGTTCCTCCATGAAGCGATTGAAGCGAACGATTCTGCCCTCTCGGTCGAGCACCAGAATGATGGCGTGAGCCGTTTCGATCAGGCTCTCGAGGAAGGCATGTTCGCGCTGGAAATTTTCCTCGGCGCGCTGGCGCTCGGTCATGTCTCGCATCACGCCCGCAAACATGCGGGCATCTCCCAATCGGACTTCGCTGATCGCCAGGTCGAGCGGGATCAACGATCCGTCTTTGCGTTTCCCGTCGACGCGCCGGCCGATGCCGATGACGCGGGCCTGGCCCGTCGTCAGATAATTTCTGAGATAATCGTCGTGTTGATGGGTGTGCGGAGCGGGCATCACCTTTGAGATGTTATGGCCGATCAATTCGTGCAACGGATACCCGAGCATGCGCTCCGTCGCGGGGTTGGCCCAATAGACCGTCCCCTTGTCGTCGGTGATGACGACTCCGTCGACGATCGTATTGACGATCGCTCTCAGGCTTTCGCTCGCATTCGACAGCGTATCGAGCGGAGAAAATACAGGAGACGGTAATTGCATTTGTACTCATCAATCAGATGGCCATCGGACAAGACTGATGCTGGAAATGTCCTGTCGGCCGCCTTGAATTCGTTTTTTAACGGTAACTTCTCAGGAGTGACTTCGACTCGTTTCCGAGTGGAAATGCGAACGGGCAAGATTGAACGGCAGGTGTCAATCCTGGACTCAAACCCTGCATGGGAAACCTGCGGCGACTTGCCGCGGAAAGAATGCACAACAACCTGCTGGAACAGCAAGCGAACGAATCGCATCCGACAAATCCGCGAATTCGTCGCGATGAGTCGATGATGGTATTGTGCGAGTCCGCCGAATGCCAGCCATCTTGACAGCATCAATGCACGCAGACTCCACATAGTTCTACCTGAAAACATCTCGCACGGGAAGAGATGAAGGCTCGTGCAACAATTTACGGCGAAAAAATGCTCATTCGGGGGGCGACCAGTCTCCCCAGTGGCTGAGATAATCCCGATAGGCGGGGATGCTCTCTGCCTGTTGCTCCAGCCAGTTCTTCGTTTCGAGGACCAGGCGATGTTCTTCTTCGAGCGTCATCTTGCCGAACAGCACACGGCTGCGCAGAAACACGAAGTACGTGTCGAGCACGTCGCAGCGGCAATAGTCGTTGATCTGGGCGACTTTGCCGGCGGCGTACATGTCCTGAATTTTCGAGCCGTCGATTCCCGTCTTCCCCGGTTTGCCGATCAGATTGGCGAGCAGATTTAACCCCCCCGTTACTCGCGTGGCCCCGAAGTTCGAGATCAGATCCATCAGATCGATGTGGGCATCCATGTTGTAGCGATTGCGCGGCTGGTCGTAACTGCGGCCGTCGATGGTGAACCATTGAGCGACGTTCAAGCCATAACGAAAAGCCGCCAGTTCCAGCACGGGGAGATCGTAGCCTCGGCCGTTGAATGTGACGAACGTCGGCTGTTGATAGTGCGACCACCCTTGCCAGAAGCGGCGCGTGATTTCATGTGCGCGAAAATTCGGCGCATCGAGCACCGTCAGGTCGCACAGCTTGTATTTCTTGTCGAGCTTGGCGACGGCGACGGAAATCGGGAGCATGAACGTGTAGGGGATCACGTCGTTCCCCTTTTCGTCCATCAGTTCCCGGCGATATCGGGCAATCGCATCGTCGGGCGACAATTGTTGATCGGGATATCTGATCCGCGAGATCAACGTGCCGTCGGCAATCGCCTCGACGTCGAAGACCAGGTAATGAATCTCTTCCGGTTTTTCAGTCACGTCCTGTTCCTTGTGAGTTCGACAATCGACTTCGGATGACGTTCACCCTACGGAATGATTATGAATCATCGCGGTACGCGACCGACCAGCGGTTGTCTTGGCCTTCCGTCGTCAACGTCATCGTTCCACTCAGTTTTTCACCGTCCACATGTATTTCGATTTCGTCGGTCTCGTCGCGGATCCATTCAAAAACGCCGCGATCCCAGCGGCTCACGGTTCCTCGATTCTGACTGACCGGCCCTTCGTAGTCGAGATACAGCAGCCGATGATCGGGAATCCACTCGGCCTGCACGACTTCGCCACTGGTGGGGAGAGTAACCAGCCTCCAACTGCGAAGCGTGTCTTCGTGTTCGAGCAGCAAATCCCAGTGAATGACCGGATGGTCGTGATGCAATATGGCATATCTCGGCATGATTGTCAGGATTCAGTTTGAAGGTCACGACGTGCGGTTCTTGCCGGGTATCCACAGCACATCTGTTTTCCCTTTTGAATTCTCCATGCGGGCCCAGACGAACAGGAGATCCGAAAGGCGATTGAGATACATGACGGCTTGCGGATTGATCGCTTCGACTGCCGCGAGCGCCAGGACGGCGATTTCCGCGCGACGGCAAACGGTGCGGGCCAGATGCAGGTGCGCTGCCGCCGGGCTTCCTCCCGGAAGCACAAAACTGTGCAGCGGCTCAAGCTGTGCGGTCGCTTCGTCGATCCAGTTTTCGAGACGCTCGACCTGTCCAGCGGTGACGCGAAGCGAACTATCATTCGGCGAAGAGATTTCGGCAACAGGGGCATCGAAAATGTGATCGATGCTCGATTCCGGTTCAGCCGGTTTTCCCGTGGGCCAGGCGATGGACGATTGCTCCTGACGTTTTTCGGGGACGCACAAATCGGCACCAAGATCGAACAGATCGTGCTGAATGTTTCCGATCCGGCCGGCGAGCGGCTCGTCCACCGGTACGACGAGCACAAGGCCGAGAATCGAATTCAACTCGTCGACGGTCCCATAGGCGGCGATTCGCGGATGGGTCTTGGCGACTCGCGAACCATCCCCCAATGAGGTTTCGCCGGCATCACCGGTGCGCGTGTAAATGCGATTCAGATAGACCATGAATTCAGGCAGACGATAAAGGTGTCGGACCGTAGAACACGCGAGAACGAAGGTTGGAAATCAACCCGCGGCGGGCATTCCCGCGGCGATTTCCTTGAATCCCGGGAGTTCGTGGAGCGAATTCAGATCGGGATCTTTTTTCATCCACTCCAGATCGCCGAAACCCAATTCGATCGATTTCTTGAGTTGTTCGACGGCGATCTGCTGGTACTCACCGATCGCCTTGTCGCGCTCGGGAGTCGCATCCTGTTTTTGGAGGTATTCGACGGCTCGACCGTAGACGCAGGCGGAGTTATAGGCGAAGAGGCTGTCTCCTTCGAATTTTTCCCGCTCGGTTTCAATGGTCTTGATCCCTTCGTCGATTTTTCCCTCCTGAACCAGGATCACGCACAGCCCGGTGATGGCTTGCGAATTGAACTCGTCCAACTCCACCGCTTTGCGAAAATCGGCGAGGGCTTCGGTCAGTTTACTCTGCTGCAGGTAAACATTGCCGCGCCCGGCATAGGCATCGGGAAGGTTCGGATCGAGCTTCAGAGAGAGATTGTAATGGGTGATGGCATCGTCCAATCGCTTTTCCTGAATGGCCTGCCGCGCCTGATAAACGTACTGGTAACCCGGGGAACGCTGCCGAATTTGCATCAACGCATTTCTGGCGACGGCGCTTTTAGCTTTGTTCTTCGATCGCTGCGCTTTCAGCAGCACTTCATTGGCATCGGGATTGGCGAGATTCGCCAGCGAGTTGCTGATGTATTGCCACGTGTTATTGTTCTCCGACTTGTCGAATGCCTCGACGAGCATCTTGACCGCCTCGGGACTGGCATCGAGTTGCAGTCCCTGGCACGCCGTGCTCACCAGCGACATGTCTTGCGAATTGAGGGCCTTCCCTGCCAAAGGCAGGAATTGCGGCGACTGCAACTGGCGCAATGCATTCAGCACGGCCGATTGATCGTGCGGCTGCAATTGATCGTAACGCTTGACGAGAAAATCGACCGCCTCGTTGTCGCCGAGAATGGCGATCATTCCGATCAGTTGCGAACGCTGGTCGGGCACCTCGTCGAAGTGCCTGATCAGAAACGGCAAGACCCGGCGGTCTTTTGTCCGAGTGATGAGTTCGTACATGCGTTGGGTGGGGGGCTTTTTATCGAGATATGTTAACGTGAAGTCG
>JBJXGP010000153.1:0-13645 GCA_046160425.1 Planctomycetaceae bacterium | reverse complement strand
CGTGCGTCCCGCGTTTGGCCCCTCTCAGGACTTTTTCGAGCGCGGCTCGATTGAGAAAGCTCACCTGATTGGCCATTTCGATGCGCAGCACTTCTCCGCCGATGTGTTTTTCATCGAACCGGCGAATCGGACGTCGTAGATTGCTCGCCAGAATGAAGACGATGCTGGTCCCCAGTCCGATCAAAATGCCATACAGCAGGTCGGTCAACACGATCGCCACCAGCGTGATCATGAACGGTAAAAACTGATAACGCCCTTCACTCCACATCTGCTTGAACAGGGCAGGGCTGGCCAGTTTGAAACCGGTCAACAACAAGATCGCCGCCAGGCAGGAAAGGGGGATCATGTTGAGGTACACGGGGAGAAACATGACGCACACCAGCAGCAGCACGCCGTGCATGACGGTCGACAATTTGGTTTCCGCCCCGGCGTTGATATTGACCGATCCGCGAATGATGACCGCCGTGACGGGGAGTCCGCCGATCAATCCGCCGATCAGATTTCCAACCCCTTGTGCGAGCAATTCGCGGCTGGGGGGCGATTCGCGGTGCTTCTTATCGAGTTTGTCGACTCCTTCGAGATTCAATAGCGTCTCGAGCGAGGCGACGATCGCCAGCGTGATTCCCGCGGTGTAGATCGCCGGATTGTTCCACTGAGAAAAATCGGGCATTCGCAGGAATGATTCGACGCCGCGGACCTGCACCAGATGATCGGCTTCGATGACCCAGCGCCCGTCGAATCGCTTGAGCAAAAAACTGACCGCGACGCCGAGCAGCACCACAACCAGCGGTGCGGGAACGAGCGAATTCTTCAGCGGTTTGCATCGATCCCAAAAGATCAACAGCGCGATCGATAGCAGGCCGATCACAGACGCCCCCGGATGAATGTCTGCCATCAGTTCGCCGAGTTCGGAAAATGTCGTCTCGCGATCGGGTTGCACGAACGACATTTCACCTTCGGGGTCGCTGTCGTGGCCGAAGACGTGCGGCAATTGCTTGAGGATCAGAATCACGCCGATTGCCGCCAGCAGCCCCTTGATGACGCTGGAAGGGAAAAACGCCGAGAGCGCTCCTGCCTGCGCAAGTCCGAGGGCGATCTGAAGAATGCCGCAAATCACGACGGCGAGAAGAAACGCATCAAACGAACCGAGCGAAACGATGAGTGCTGATACGACGGCGGTCAATCCCGCTGCGGGTCCGCTGACACTGGTGTTAGAACCGCTGAGAAATCCGACGACAATGCCGCCGATGACTCCGGCGATGATCCCGGAGAAGAGCGGCGCATTCGACGCCAAAGCGATCCCCAGGCACAAGGGAAGCGCCACGAGAAACACCACAAACGACGCAAGCAGATCGCGTTTCCAGTAAACGAAACTCAACATTCGTCAATTCTCTCCTATCGAGTACGTATGGAAGATGTCCGCATCACATCGGACGACGGCCTTATCCGCTTTCAGAAAGTACACGCTGAAAGTCATCAGTCGCAAAGAATACCAGCGAATTCTCGCCGGCTTTTATTCACGGATTTGTCGGGGTAGTGAAGGGGGGCCCGACCGGAATAGGAACAGCGATTCGGCGCACGAATCGTCAACCATCATTGGCGGCGGTCAACAGGAATTCAGAACCGTTGCTTCTGTCTTCCAGCGCGCGAATCGGCATTGGGCTGGCCGCACGCACGTCGTGATCCATCTCTTCGAATTTCATTTTCGACTGATCGTATTCGAGTACCCGCCCCGTGCCGATATCGTAGTACCAGCCGTAAATGTTCACCTGCCCGGACGACAGGCGGGCGGCGACGCTGGGATGAGTACTCAGATTGTTCATCTGCACGAGGACATTTTCTTCCGTCGCGGCGACGGCCAATTCTTCGGGCGAAAGATCTTTGTATTTCTGCTTGACGATCCGTTTCGTCGATTCGGCATGTGAGAACCAGGCTTTGGCGGCGGGAAGATGATCGAGACTTCCTCCTTGCAGCATTGCCTGAATCGCACCGCACTGCGAATGTCCACAGATGATGATGTTATTGACGCCCAGCACTTCAAGCGAGTACTCGATCGTGGCTCCTTCACCGCCGTTCGCCGACCCATACGGCGGGATGATGTTCCCCGCATTGCGAATCTGAAACAGATCGCCGGGATCGGTCTGCGTGATGAGATGCGGCATCACGCGAGAATCGGAGCAGGTAATGATGAGCGCGATGGGATTCTGCTGGCGGGAAGCCAATCGTTCATAAAAACTTCGATGCTTGGGAAATTCTACGGTGCGAAAATGATGGACACCGGCGACAATCTTTTCCATGTCTCTACCTTTTGCTGTGATGATTAAGGGGCAGCGTGTGTCGAAGAGCAGAATGCTATCGTGCAAACTATACGCCAGGTGAATCGTCATGAGGACGAGACCTTATCGTGTCAATCGGCGGACGGCATCGGAACCAAAACGCGTCGGGAACGAACCGTTCACTGCGTCGCCCAAAATCTGCCGCCATCTGCACAATCGAGTCGATTTGTGGGAATCAACAGCGCAGTACGGCACCGCATCCGTTCCGGTGAAACATCATCCCGGCTCTCCCCGAACGAAATGGAGTTTGACTCCCGCAATTTCGAATGGGGATCCGTCCGAGAGTAAATTCGCGAATGCCGTAGCGTTCGGCGAACTTGCGCACGCGCGAACCACCCAAGGCTCCCCAGGATTCGGAAAGTTGCTCGGTTGACGACTCTTCCGATGACGCAGGTTCGGATTCGGTCTCTGCAATGGATCGCAGACTGCCAAGTCGCATTCCCGACGGCACCGCAAATTGAACGACGATGACGCCAAGAATCACGCTGCGTAAACAAAAAGATGCGAACCTCTGATAGACGAAGGTTCGGCTGATTTTGGTGCCTGGCAGGTTTTGGACCATAATGAACTCAACCTGTTCCACGTACTTTATGCTTTTGCGAGAGGTATCCCTGATACGCTCGATCGATGAGACACGCTGGCCGATTCCGCCCGAATAGAAAGGTTGTCAACCGTACAATCCTGACCAGGCAGTGGTACACCTTAGATTATCCCCAATTCATTATTACGAAATTGTAATAATCCACAAGCTCCATTTTAAAATTGAAGCTTTTTTTATCAGCGGCGAATGGCGTCTATTATCATCAAACCATATAATGGCAAAGAGTTGCAGCGATCGTACTCCATTCACAAATTCAAATGGAGAGTGCCATGAAGCCCTACTTTTGGACCTTGTTCGTCGCGTTGAACCTCCTCGTGGGTACACCGGCGTCGCTTTTTGCGGATTCCCCTCTGCTGATCGGAATCGCGGAAACTGACATCACGCCCCCCGAAGGATTCCCCATGGCCGGTTATTACCACGAACGGCTGGCGAAGGGGGCGCGAGATCCGCTCAAAGCTCGTGCCTTCGTTTTCATGCAGGGAGATACGCGAGCAGCGCTCGTCACCTGCGACCTGACGGGGATCGCCTACGACCTCGCGTCGCATGTGCGCAACCTCGCCGAATCGAAGACCGGAATCCCCGCCGAGCATATCGTCCTGACGGCGTCGCATTCCCATACGGCTCCCGATTACGGACGCGATCTCTTCGATGGACTCGCCGAACTCAAAAATGGGACTCCCGCGGCATCGACACGGTATAGCAATCAGTTGATCGACAAATTGGTGGAAGTCATATCCACAGCGAAGGCTTCCGCGCGACCGGTGAAAATCGACGCTGGTTCGGCTGAGCAAAAGATACCCGTATCGTTCAATCGACGCTTTGTCATGAAGGACGGCAGCGTCAAGACCTGGATGACGCTCGATAACCCCAACGTCGTTCGTGCCGCGGGGCCGATCGACCGTGAAATCGGCATCATCGTCATACGCGATGCCGACGGAGATCAACCGCTCGGCACGCTGACGAATTTCGCATTGCATCTCGATACCGTCGGCGGAGACCTCTGGAGCGCCGACTACCCATATTACATCGAGCAGAATATCCAAAATGCACTCGGCAAGAACGTGATTTCATTATTCGGCACGGGATGCTGCGGCGACATCAACCACGTCAATCCTGCATTGAAAGACCGAAACAAAACTGATTACATCGGCAATGCGCTCGGTGAAACGATTGTCTCGGCACTTCCCGGTTTGAGTCGCGTGGAGAATCCTCGTTTTCGCGTCCGCTCGGCAGTCGTTTCGTTGCCATTGACCGAAGTTTCTACGGCACAGGCCCATCACAGTCGCGACGTGATTGCTGCCTCAAGAAAGGGTGAGCAAGTCGAGTTTTTTGAAATGGTCACCGCTTACAAGTCGATCATGATCGATCAGTTTCTGCATCAGAAACCGGAAAAGCCCGCGTCGGATTACATCAACTGGGGACTATCGCACCAACTCGCCGGTATCGGCGAGCAAATCCCTGTTCACGTTCAGGCGATGTCGCTCGGCGGAGACGTGGCGATCGTCACTCTCCCCGGAGAGGTTTTCGTCGAACTGGGACTCGCCATTAAACAAGCGTCGCCGTTCAAACATACGCATGTGATCGAATTATCGAATGCCGTCGAGACGATTTATATCCCGACGCGAGCCGCATACGCCGGCGGGAGTTACGAAGTCACGAATTCAGCGGTCCAACCTGGTTCGGGTGAAATGCTCGCGGAAACCGCGATTCGACTCTTGCGAGAGATCGCCGAAGAAGAGTCGGCCGCCGCCCAGTGAACTCTGCGGGGAAGCACTCAATCACTCTTGCAAACGAGGGCGAGGGAATCGATCATATGAATGAGACGGCCCGATGGATTCCCTACTGCACACGAGTTTGTACAAATTTCATGGAGTACAACATGTTTCATCGTTGGATGATCTCCCTTGCCTGTACCGTTACGCTGGCGTTACCGACTTTCGGTTACGGTGCCGATCTCCCCAAGGATCTCACTCCCGTCAAACTTCTCGATGTGGAAAAACATGCTCCCGTCAAGCTGGTGGAAGCGGGCAAGCCCGTGGGGACCATCTGCGTCATGGGGCCTCGGTCGCGCATGCTCAACGAAGCGATCGCTCATCTGCAAGTGATGATCAAACAATCGACCGGGGCCGAACTACCCATTGTCGACAATCAACTCGTAACACCGGGAATCATCATCGGTAACTGCGACGCCGCGAAACAGGCGGGACTCGTCGGCACCGACATGCCGGCAGAAGGTTTTGCGATCAAGACGACGGCGGAATACGTCTTCATCGTCGGCAACGATGGGACGCTTCCCGATACCGGAATTTCCGACGGCACGGCATGGGGCGTGATCGATTTTCTCGAACGCCTCGTCGGGGTCCGCTGGTATTATCCCACCGAACTTGGCCAGTCGGTTTTGCCGCAAGAAAACCTGGCCATCGAACCAATTTCGTATGCGGATGCTCCCGCATTTCGCAAGCGCGAGATTTGGCCTCCCTATGGAAATCCCTGGAACGGCTCCGGAACGCAATTGATGCCGGTGCAGAATTTTCTCCGCTCCGCCGATTCGTGGCCGTATAAGCTGCGCGTCCATTCTCCCGATTGGAGTAAAGTCACAGAATACGTCGAACAACGCCCGGAAGTTTTTCAACTGCGCTCCGACGGCACGCGAGACAACTTGATGCTCTGTTACGGTGATCCCCGCACGCTGACGACGTACATGGAGAACATCGACCGGCACGCCAAGGGAGAGACGCCAGTGCATTTGGGTATCACCGGCAAGACCGTGACCGTTTCCCCCGCCGATGCCGAAATCGCCTGCTATTGCGATCATTGCCGCAAACTGTGGAATGAAGACGGGGGCCAATACGGATCGGCCTCGAAGATCGTGGCGACTTTTGTTGCCGAACTCGGAAAAGCACTCGCAGAAAAGCATCCCGATTATACGGTGTTGTACTTGCCTTACTTGAATTACACCTCGGCGGTCGATGATCTGAAACTCCCCGGCAATGTTGAAATTCAACTCTGCGGCATGCCGGGACTCGCTCAATACAAGGAACCCACGATTGCAGCCGAGGAGCAGGAAACGATCGATCGCTGGATCGCATCGAGCGGCCGCAAGATTCAAAATTGGCATTACTCGTGCTGGCCCGAAGACCGCACGCCGGCGGCTTACCTATTCCCGCATACCATTGCCGACTTTTATCGTCGCAATCGCGACAAGACGGTCGGGACGTTCATCAATGGAACCTACGACCATTGGCCGCGTCAGCATTTGAGTCTGTATTGCTGGATGAAGGTTCTGTGGAATCCCGATATCGACGTCGATGCGGTCATCGACGAATACTGCCGCCGCATGTACGGTCCCGCCGCCGAGACGATGCGAGAACTGACCCGACTGCAAACCGACGGCTGGGAACAGAGTCAATGGCCCAGTGAACGGCTCTCCCCCAAAGCTACCTTCGAAGCCAGTTTTCCACCTGCCACCATCGATCGCATGGAACAACTTCTGGCGAAAGCGAGAGAACAACTCGCCGGCGATGAACTGGCCATCAAGCGCCTCGACTACTATTCCACACCGTTCGCAGAGTTCTTCAAACAAGCTCGCAACTATCACGACAAGACCGGAATGAAACCTCTTCTTGCGCAAAAAATCGGCGAAAATCCGCAAATCGACGGCAATCTGGATGATGCGGTCTGGGAACGGGCGACCGAAAACACATTCGTGCGCGGGTGGGACAAGAAGCAACTCGAACCGACGTATCCCACGACGGTCAAGGCGGTCTGGACTCCGGAAGGAATCACATTTGGATTTCAGATGCACGAGCCGACCCCCGATCTCCTCGAACGAACGATCAAAGGACAAGACGACTCGATGGCCTGGTGGGACGATAATATCGAAATGCTGTTCGACCCGACCGGCGAAAACAGCGGCGATTTTTATCACTTCATCATCAACGTCAACAACGCCGTCGCCGACGCTCATGCCAAAGATTTCTCGCAGAATTATCCCGCCGTCAAATCGGCCGTGGCGGTCGGTAAGGATTCGTGGAGTCTCGAAGTCTACGTGCCATACGATGCGCTCTCCGAGACACTCAAACCCGGTTCGGGGACGAATACCGTCTGGTACGGGAATTTCACCCGACATCGCGTCGCCGATCAGGGACTCAAACCCAAAGTCGGTCGCGCGCAGAACAGCTTGCGCGAATATCAGCGGATGAATACGACCTACGCCTTGCCGAGCAACAATCTTTCCGATTTCGCGCCGATCGAATTCCGCGAATAGTTGAAGCTGTCGAAACCATTCGACCTCACAGCCCGTTGAAAAATGATCGATAGTCAAATTTCGTGTGCCACGGGTGGCTTGCCCACCCGTGTTTTTCCGATGGCTAACGACTTCACTGCTGGCAAGCCAGCAGTGGCACACTTTTTCAATGGGCTGCTAACAAGAACTTGCACCAAACGGGACATCAGGTGATCGCACGATGTTGATCGACTTTTCCCTGATGTCCGTGCTGTTGGTCTCGATGCATCTGCTGCGCGGTCGCGTTCGCTTGTTTCAGCGATTGCTGCTGCCGACGCCGATTCTTGCGGGACTTGTGGGTTTGGCTTGCAGTTCGCAAGCGTGGGATCTGCTCCCCTGGCAACAAAAGGGGGAGGGGGGCCTCGCGCTCGACGATTATCCCGCACAACTGGTGATGGTCCTGTTCGCCACTTTGTATCTCGGTTGGCGACCGCGGCAGCCGGCGGTCGGCTCGATCATGCAGAACGCCGGCGACACCCTGTTCTACAACCTGTCAATTTTGATCGGTATGTATGGCTTGGCGCTCGCTATTGGGCCGTTGATGCTGAAGCCATTGATGTCCGACCGGCTGGCCGAATTCAGCTTGCTGCTCCCCGCCGGTTTTGCCGGAGGACACGGGAGCGTGACGGCGATCGGCGGGACGCTGGAAAAACTCGGTTGGAACGAAGCCAGTAGTCTGGGTTTCACGTTCGCCACCATCGGCCTGATGATCGGCATCGTCGGCGGACTCCTGCTGATCAACATCGGAACGCGCTGCGGTTGGACCCGTTGCATGGATACAGTGAGTGCTCTCTCCGACGACGTCCGCAGCGGATTTATCGACGAGCCAAATCAACGCTCGATTGGCCGGGAAACCGTCTCGCCGATTGCCCTGGAGCCACTCACTTGGCATCTGGCGATCGTGCTTAGTGCAGTCGCTGCCACGCTACTGATCGAACACTTTGCGAAACAATACCTTCCCGAGCGAGTCTTTCTGCCGAAATTTGCCGTGGCCATGTTGATGGGCGCTCTGCTGCAAATCTCGCTCAATTGTCTGGGTGTGGGCAAATACATCGATCGGCATCTCATCGGCCGGATCGGCTCGTCCGCCTCGGATTTCCTGATCGCATTCGGCATCGTGTCGATCAAGATTTCTATCGTCGTCGAATATCTGCTGCCGATCCTCATCATGTCCGCATTCGGACTGATTTTCTGCCTGGTCTATTTCTGGTGCATCGGGCGACGGATCTTCAGGAACTTCTGGTTCGAACGCTCGCTCTTCGTGTTCGGCTGGACGACCGGGGTCGTGGCGACGAGCATCATGCTGCTCAGGGTCGTCGATCCCCGTTTTCGCTCGCGCACTCTCGAAGACTTCGGACTGGCATATCTGCTGATCGGACCGGTCGAGATTTCGCTGATCCTGTTCCTCCCGCCGATCGCCGCCGGTCAAGCCGTCATGATCCCGGCACTCGCGCTGGTCACCGTCGCCGTGCTCTGCATTGTCTTTTCTCGCGTTGTGTTCGGTTGGTATCCGTATGCCGCGAATGAAACCCGTCCCGGCGAAGCGGCGATGCTCGATGCCGATTGAACGGCCAAACCGCGTTCGATTTATTTCATCTCCCACCGACTCGGATTCATCCCCGGCGCTTCGCTCGGCATATTCGCGGGTTTGTTTCCTCCGGAAAAATCCCAGACTCGCTGATTGCGATTACCCATCATGGCTTGAATGGCGGGGGACAATCTGGCGACTTCAGCCGAGTCCCAGTTTTCGACCTCATGGATCGGACCGGCCCAGCCGGGACGATAGCCGAGCGCGAGAAGTTCGCGGGGGCGATTTCCGGTATTGGGATAGTTGCCGTGAAATACGCGATGATTGATGAGGACTGCGGAACCCGCTCGGCAAGGGATCATGACCTCTTCGGGATGCGATCGATATCGCAAGTACGGATTCGCATCGGGATGCATGCTGATATGAGAGTGCGGCACGACGCGAAACGGAGAGACATCGGGCGTGAGATCATCGAGGTAATACAAGACGCGAACGAGCCAGGGACAGCTCCCTTCGTAACCGAAAATCTCCGATCCGTAAGGCTGGCCGTCGGCATGTAGACTGATACCGGGATGTCCCGGCTCGGAGCGGGCGTAATGGTAACTCATCATCACAATCGGCTCGCCGAACAACGCCTTTAAGAATGCGATCGTCGGCGAATGGGCGATCAACTCGGTGATCTTTCCGCCGCGAAACTGCACGTCGGTGCAATATTGCTGATGCACGCTGTAATCGACGGCCTTCGTGGGAAACCGCGAGGTTTCCATCTTCAGTTGAGCCACATGTTCAGGCGACAATAAATCGGGAAGAACGAGATAACCTTCGACTTCGATCTGCCGAATCCGTTCTCCGGTTGTTAATGCAGACCAGTCTCGATCATCGATGCGAACTGACGGCATGTTGGAATGACTCCGTGTGGATGCTGATGATGATATCAATTATTCAGGGACGAATATTGTCTCGACATGAAACGATCATAGCGAATGTGATTATGTCTTTCACCGGTAAGCACATCGGACCCGATATCAGGATCTGCATCCACGCAAAAATTATTGAACTCCCAGCATTGTGACGCATAAAACCTTCTTTACGTGTGTTTCGCCATCGTGTATCATGGAACTCAGTTTTCCGCCACTATTTCATAGAGGTGAAGTGTGAATATGCGCGCGATGTTGCTCGTGATGAGCGCGACAACTTTGTTCGTGGTTTCGGTGCCGCTATGGGCCGATGAGACTGCCGTTACCGCTGAATCATTGCATGTGATCATCGATCGCGAGATCAGCAAAAGCTTTTCGGCGCGAAGTATCACACCTGCTGCTCTCGCCACCGACGAAGAATTTCTGCGGCGCATTCACATCGACCTGACCGGCACTGTCCCGACGACGAAGGTTGCCCGCGAATTCCTTGCCGACGGAACTCCCGACAAGCGCCTGCGCATCATCGACCGCTTGTTGAACAGTCCCGCATACGCCTATCACATGCAGCGGATATTCGACGTGATGCTGCTGGAAAGGCAACATGCGAATTACATCACGGTCGAAGAATGGCAAAAATACTTGCAAACATCATTCGGCGGCGATAAACCGTGGGACCAATTCGTGGCAGAACTTCTCGCGACGGACGGGACCGATCCCAACACTCGACCGGCGATCCGTTATTTGCTGGTGCGCACGATCGATTCCTACCGCGTGCTGGATCCGCATATGGTCTCGCGCGATGTCAGTCGCCTGCTGCTTGGCCAGAATATGCAATGCGCCCGCTGTCACGATCATCCCAGCATCGACGATTACCTTCAGGCCGATTACTACGGTATTTTCGGCTACTTTCAATGGAGCGCCGTCTCGACCGCGAAGATCGGCGAAGAATCGAAGTACGTAATCGTCGAGCAACCGCGCAGGACGGCGATTTACACGTCGGTTTTCAAGAAGGACCAGCCCGAACAAATGGCTCAACTGCAATTGCCGGGAGGCGAACCGTTTGTGCTCCCCGCCATCGAATCCGGTAAGGAATACGTCGACAAACCGGAAGAAGGAAAAATCCCGGTTCCCGTCTTCAGTCCGCGAGCCCGATTGGCGACAGACCTCCGCAGCAATCCCGCGTTTCGCAGAAATATCGTCAACCGCCTCTGGGCCATGATGCTGGGGCGCGGCATCGTCCATCCCATCGATCTGCACCATGCCGGCAATGCGCCGTCACATCCCGAATTGCTCGATCTACTCGCCGAACGATTTGCCGCGGATGGATTCCGTCTGAAGCCGTTCTTGCGTGAAATCGCACTCAGCGAAACCTATCAACGTTCGAGTATTTCCCCCACGCCGGGGCAACAACTCCCTCCGGAGACTTTCGCCCAGGGGGCCGTCCGCATGATGTCTCCCGAACAATTAGGCGTGGCCTTGATGGAGGCGACGGGACTCAATAACTCTCAACGAGTCTCATTAAAGGATCCCGCCGACGAAACTCCGTTGCTCGATTTTCAGAATGCGAATTTGAAACCCTTCGTCGAACTCTATGGCCGACCGATGGGTCAGCCGGAACACGATTACGATTCCAGCCTGTTTCAAGCCTTGTTTCTTGCGAACGGCAGCACGGTCCTCGACTGGATCCGCCCGCGCCCGACGAGCCTCGCCGAACGACTGAATTCGCTCACGACTCAGGAAGAAATCTCCGACGAACTTTATCTCAGCGTGTACACTCGAAAACCGACGACGGAAGAAACCGCTGCGGTGGCCGAATATTTGCAGGACCGAACGGCGGATCGCGCCGAAGCATTGCAGGAGCTGATCTGGGCTTCACTGGCCTCCGTAGAATTTCGATTCAATCATTAAATCACGACAGGTGTGGCATGCAGCCAATCACTATTCAACATTCGAGCGAACATCTCTGGTCGCGGCGAGCCATGGTCGGAGCCGTCATGGGCGGGGCCATCGGCCTCTTGGCTCCCGGCCGATTACCGCTACGCGCGCAGAATGCTCCTGCCAAACTCGGCAAGCGATTGCTGTTTGTCTTTCTGACCGGAGGCTTGAGCCAACTCGAAAGCTGGGATGTCAAACCGAACACCAGCACCGGCGGCCCGTGCCTTCCCATTCACACGACGGTGCCGGGGTTGTCCATCTCCGAATGGCTGCCTCATTGTTCGCAAATCATGCATCACTTGACGCTGCTCCGCGGAATGAGCATCGGAAACGACAATCATGGCCCCGCGGCGTACATGATGATTTCCGGACGTCGTGAAGGCGAAGCGCTGGTCTACCCGCACCTCGCGTGCGTGGCCAATAAGCATCTCACCCCCGCCGATCATCCCGTTCCGGGCTTTGTCTCCATCGAGGGTTATGACGGTTCAGAATCGGCGTTTCTCGGTTCTCAATATGCTGCAATTAAATTGCTGATCGACAAACCGCCAAGCCATCTCGATCTCCCACAAAACGTATTGCCGGTCGCCGAGCAACGTCGGCAGGAATTTCGCCGAAAACTCAATCAACGCTTCGAAAATCAACGTGGAACCGCGAA
Organism: Planctomycetaceae bacterium; assembly: GCA_046160425.1. GTDB lineage: Bacteria > Planctomycetota > Planctomycetia > Planctomycetales > Planctomycetaceae > JAQCEJ01. Next base: position 1,388 of record JBJXGP010000153.1, on the reverse strand, counting down.
GACGACGGCGTATGCGCAGTCGTTCGAACAGGCCCAGCAGTTGATGCGAAATAAGAAACTGTTCGATAGCAGCCACGAAGATCCGAAACAGCTCGATCGATACGGTCATTCGGAGATGGGACGAAAATGTTTGATGGCGTTGAGATTGCTGGAACAAGGAGTCACCTGCGTACATGTTGGTCACCCGGGATACGATACACACGCAGAAAACTTCAATGTGCATTGGGATCTGCTGGATCAATTTGACCGCGCATTCGCCTGTCTGGTCGACGACCTCGCCATTCGAGGACTACTCGACGAAACGGTCGTCGTCTGCACGAGTGAATTCGGTCGCACGCCAAACATCAATCATCGTATGGGGCGCGATCACTGGAGTCATTCCTGGTCGAACATCCTCGGTCGAACCAGTGCATCCCTGCTCGTATCGGTTTGCACGTCACAATCCCTTAAACAGGAGTAAGATCATGCGTAAAATCATCCCGGTCGCCATCGTACTGATAACCGTGACCTGTTGGAGCAACATCGGGGAATCGGCACACAAATGGCTCTTGAAAGACGGAAACCCCGAACTGAAATCGGCCGGGCATCTCGCATTCGGACCCGACGGCATTCTCTTCATCGGCGACGCTAAAGGGGCAGCCGTCTTCGCCGTCGATACTCTCGATGCAAAGGTCTCTGAAGCTTCCCCTGAACTTCAGATCGATAACCTCAATGCCCGATTGTCGGAACTCTTGAACGGCTCACCTGAAATCGTCGTCAACGATTTGGCCGTGAATCCGCTCTCCAAGAATGTATATCTCTCGGTCAGCCATACCGCGGAGAAATTGCCGGCACTCGTGCGTATCGATCATGCCGGTAATACGGAAGTCGTATCGCTCGAAAACGTCCCGTACCTGAGAGCGACGCTTCCGAATCCTCCGGAAGATAAAGTGACCGGTGAAGGTCGTCGTGCGCGTAACAATCGCAACGACGCCATCACCGACCTGGCCTTCGTCGACGGAAAAGTCCTCCTGACCGGATTGACCAGCGATAACTCCCCCTCGACTGTCCGCTCGATTGCCTTCCCCTTTGCCGACACCACCGCCGGTACCAACATCGAAATCTATCATGGAGCGCACGGCAAACTGGAAGATTATGCCGCCGTTCGCACGTTCGTCCCGTTCACGATCGACGGCGAGCCTTCATTGCTGGCGGGATTCACATGCACGCCGCTGGTTCGGTTCCCGCTCGGGAGTTTAGAGGAGGGGACGAAAGTCCGCGGCACGACCGTCGCTGAATTGGGAAATCGTAACGTTCCGCTGGATATGATCGTCTATCAAAAGAATGACGAAACCTATCTGTTGCTGGCAAACAGCGCCCGGGGTGTGATGAAAATCAGCACCAAGGAC
>JBJXGP010000152.1:0-36545 GCA_046160425.1 Planctomycetaceae bacterium | reverse complement strand
GGCTCCGTTTCATTAACTCACCTTTCTCCGTGGGCTAACGCCCATGGCTACATGCTGGTGCGGCTTTCGCCGCTGATGGCGACTTCGAAAGCTGGAGCCATGATCGCGCCGAGTGCTAACCAAGTGCCGTTCGGCTTCAGCCTGTTCCGGACAGCCTGAAGGCTGGACTCCTACAATTTTGAGCCCGTCGCCCCTCACACCGGACTTCATCTCTAACGACTTTTTCCAAGGACTCCACCATGCCCCGGACTGCGATTACCGGAAACGTCCCCACGAGTCATCTGCCGTTCAGTCCCGCGGTCGCCGCGGGGCCGTTCATTTTCGTGTCGGGGCAGGCGTCGGTGAGCGACTCGGGGCAAATCGTTCTCGATACGTTCGAAGGAGAATTCCGCCGCTCGTTCGAGCACGTGAAGCGCATTCTCGCCGCCGCGGGAGCGACGCTCGATGACGTCGTGCAGGTGAATCCATACGTCGCCCGGCAGGAAGACTTGCCGGAGTACAATCGCCTCTATCGGGAAATCTTCGCCGACCCGCGCCCCGCTCGCACGACCCTCGTGGGCGTCCTCGGCGTCGATTCGATCAAGTACGAAGTCGACGTCGTGGCGTATCGGGAACCGAAGTAGGAGCCGGGCAACAGTGAAGCGGGTCGTTTTCCCCAGCCCCGAAGAGGCGACCGTCAATGGTTGCCTGCAATGTATGCACGAATCTCATCAGATGTCATATCGTCCCAATAATGCGGTCTTAATCGTCGATCAATGATATGCACTGGATAAAATATTTTGTGGACTATCTTGGTGTCAACGACGTATACGCACCTGCTGGGCCACGGGCCTGGCCCCGTTGTGAACTGCGATGCTGGCGTTGATCGCACGGAGACCGCATAAACTAATATATAAGCGACGATCCCCCATACGATACCGCGAAGGCGGCCTCGCAAAAAAGGAACAACTTTGTGCATGATGTCACTCCGGTCAAAGTATGAATCCCACTTCCGGTGGCAAAAAGAGAAGTCGATATCGTGAATGACAACTTGTAAAAAAACCACGGGTGGACGAGCCACCCGTGGTTTTCGATTTCATCATCGCATTCAATCAGATTGCCTTACGACAGCTTGAGCAGCTCTCGCGCTTCGGCGACGCCGGGGGCGGGGTAGCCGTGTTCGCTCGCGGTGACGCGGGCTAAGGCGACCAGTTGCTTCCAGCGGAGCGAAGGTCTCGTCGTCGCGTATTCCTCGACCACCGTGAAGAAATACTTCTCGGCGTGCAAGGCACCGTCTTCGCTGATGGCGTACTTGAGCATCAGGTCCATGAACGGCCGCGTGTCGTGGCCTTGCTCGGCGTAGCGATGGCTGACCGCACAAGCTTGCGCCTGATCGTTGGCCTTGATCGCTTCTTCGGTCTGGCCGAGAAGTTCCTTCGCGTCGGTCGATTTGACCGCGGCGAGCTGTTCGTCGTAATTGAACTGTGTGGGAATCATGCGTTGGGTCTGCCCCGCCGTGTGGTAGGCGCCGACGATCAGGCTGGCCACCGCGTTGCGGTGGTTGCTGGCGCGGACGATGTTCCTCCACGCATTGGCCGAATCCGAAGCATGGACACCGACCGAGTCGCCGTGCGTCGAACCCTGCGGTTTCTGGGCGTTGCTCCATTCCTGCTTGCGTCCGGGATCGCGAATGACCATCAGGTTCGAAGCATGAGAAATCGCTTCGCCGATGTCTTCGGGAGAGAAGCCTTCGGCGATCGCGGCGGCAACGGCCTCGGTGGCCTGCTCGCGCTCACCGCCATAAATCGTCTCGGCGAGGTGTTCGACCCAACTGTCTTCTGCTTTTTTCTCGCCCAGCGATTTGCTGAGCAGTTGATGCTGATCGATCAATTTGGGAAGCAGTTCGCGTACGCTGTTGCGCGGGTAATTCTTGTCGCGCATGTTTTGTTCGTGCTTCAGGCAATAGCGAACCGACTGACGCAGCAGCGCATCGGCGTGTTGTTCGCCCATCAGGCCGTGCATCGCCCAGGCGCGCCACGCGAGAACGGTGCGGTGGACGTCGGTCTCATCCTGAATCTCGTACAACAACTGCTGATAGGCTTCTTGAGCCGATTGCGACGCCATTGCCGTCATGTCGGCTTCGGCGGCGTTCCAGTCGCAGGCGCGGATGGCATCCCGCAGGAACCCTTCCTGCTTCACGCTGGCATTCGCCGCCGGAACGACGACTTGCAGCGTATCGGTTGTGTGCAAGTTGCGCGATTGAATCTGCGCCGAGTTGCGATAGAGAACTTTGAAGATCGGCAACGGTTGCTCAGGCGTGGGGAGTTGCTGCGCCATCTGCAACGCGGGGATCATCGCATTGAACGTATGATGGCCGATGTAATCTTCTCCGCCAAACGCGCGGGCATTCGCCAAGGCACCGGCGGTGATCAGCGATTTGAGATCGGTTCCCGAACTCAATTGGCCGACGAGCACTCCGAGCAATTTTTCGACCGGAGTCTCTTGCAGCAGCGAAACCAACGGCTCGACATTGCCGAAGGTGAGGCGCTGTTGGGCATCAGCGGCGAAGGTTTTGGAAAGTCCCAGATCGAATGCGGTCGCCGAGCCGACGCTCGCCACCAGCATTCCGCGACCGATATCTGCCAGAAATTCACGACGACTTCGCTGAGACATAATGCGACTCCTCTTTTTATACGAGATCGGATTCCGTCTGTTCGATGGCCACTCTATCTCTCGAAAATCGAATGAGAGAATCAATGTTTACGGCAACCCGCGATTATACAACAGAACAGAGAAAATATACCAGCGAATTCCGATGCGAGAATGGGATGAAAGTCGCTAACTCGTGATAAAATCAGTAGTAACGAGCCGAAAAAAGTGGGAAGTCAGTGCCGAAATGGGGTTGTTTTGTGGTGAGGTTCACAATCTGTGGGAGAAAAGACCGGGTGGTCAAGCCACCCGGCTCAGGGAATTTTAGCGCATGTCACTTTTCAATGGGCTGCAGGGGCTCAATTTCCGCCAGGCCATCCAGCAACTCACGCAGGTCGTGGCCGAAGCGGGTGAACGAGAACACTCGGTCGGCGTGATCGCGGCAGCGTTCGGATCGACGTCGGCGTTCTTCGGGATCGAGCAGCACGCGCAGCGCGGCGGCGAAGTCGTCGACATCAGCGCACAAATAGCCTGTCTCGTGCGCGATCTGTTCGATGAATCCGCCGCGGGCATCGACGATCGGGATGCAACCGGCCCGCATCGCCTCCGCCGCGGTTCGGCCGAACGACTCGGTCAGCGTCGGATGATGATACAGCAGCGCATCCCAATGCCACATTCGGCTGCGCTGCATCCATCCCGCCGGCAAGAAACTTGCATGACCTCGGCACACCTCGGCGAGCGGGGCTTGTAACGCCGAGGGGCAACCGACGAATTCCCATTGAATGCTGGGGAACAGTTCGCTCATTCGCCGATAAAAACCGATCAATTCGCGAGGCCACTTTCGCAATCGCGGCGTACACAATCGACCGACGACAGGATGCAGGCGGAGTTCGCGATGTGTTTCCTCGGCCGGCCGGAGCGGTCGCGGGACGCTTTGCCGGCAGACGATCCCTCCCGGCTCGCCGCATTGCTTTGCCAGCCAGCGCGAACAGTACCAGCGCTGGTCTTCGTTGCCGGGCCGACCGAGGGAATGAACGTAACGAATCGTTGGCGCACCGAGCGGGTACTCCCAACGACCCGCCAGTGTATTGTGCAGAATGATCGCATCGGGATCGCAACGTGCGACCGCGAGCTGTGTCACCTCACGCCATTCGAACAGTTGGCAATGCGCAAACGCCGCACGCGCTTCGGCGGTGATCGGACTGAGAAAGGCGACGAGATGCTCGCATTGCGGCAAGCTTCTGGTGATCGACCACGCACACGCCGCCGTCCCGCCCGTGATCTTGCCGACGTTGCAGACCTGCAACAGGCGAAGTTTTGGAGATTGTGCAAGTGATCGGGGGAGCGTCTCGTTCATGGCGGGTTTCCATTTTCGTAACACGTTAGCCGAACGGCGAAGTCCTTGTAGGAGTACAGCCTTCAGGCTGTCTGCGGCAGGCTTCAGCCGAACGGCACTTGGTTAAGTCTAAAGATCGTCTACAAAAAACGGTGACGTGCATGTATGCGACGTCGCAAATGGCCGCGAGAGCGGCCGAAGCAATTGGGAGTGGCTTACATCTCCTGCCGCCGCATTCGCGGCTCCGTTTCATCAACTCACCTTTCTCCGTGGGCTGACGCCCACGGCTACATGCTGGCGCGGCTTTCGCCGCTGATGGCGGCTTCGAAAGCTGGAGTCGCGATCGCGCCGAGTGCTAACCCAGTGCCATTCGGCTTTATCCTGTACTCCTACTTTGTCGCGGCAGGCCGGTCGATGGTTTTCCATTTATCGATAAATCGCCGCCGGTCGGCTTGCCAGCAATCGCGTTGTCGCGGCAGACAATGGGGATCGTGCGCGGTCGCATGGCCGAGATGTTCGAGCGGCAGATCGGGAATAGTTAACAACGAACATGACGAACTCCGACCGAGCATCAGCCGCACTTGTAGATCGGTGTCGGACCAGTACGTGAGCAGTTCCGCATCGAAACCATTGAGAACTTGCAGTGCCATCTTGCTCATGGCGAAACACCATCCTTCGATAAAACGCTGCATTGTCAATCGTTCAAGGATCTCATGCGGAAGAAATCGCTCCTGCCGAATGTTGACTCCCGTCATGTGAGCTTCGCCGTCGATCAGCGGTTGCACGAGTTGCTCGACCCACGGGCCGTGCGAGACGACATCGTTATTGAGAAAGATGACCCAGGGAGTCGTGACGGCGGGCCAGCCGAGGTTCCAGGCGGCGGTCACTCCGCGATGCGATTGCCGGATAAGCGTGACCTGCGGGAACGAGTCGAGTTCGGCCGCACGAAGCGCCTCTTCCGAACTCCCATCATCGACGACGATCGCAGGCCAGGGAACAGGATCGCATTCGCGCAGCGTCCGCAGACATTGCCGCGTCAGTTCGAGATGCATGTACTGCGGGATGATGATGGTCGCCAGCGGCGCGGGCATGTTTGTACTCCTTTAACGATGAATCTCGAAAGCGATTCCAATGGGTGAGTGCAGGAATGACGAATGACTAAACCCTAATGACTAAAGAATGACGAAGCCCGAATGACCAAAATGATGCGCCGCAGAAATCACATTGATCAATTTTCCACTGTTGGGTATTCGTCATTGGGTATTCTTTAGTCATTCGTCATTAGGCCTTAGTCATTCATGCAATGGATAGGAGGACTCACACTCGCGCTCGGTTCGTCATCCTTCTTCGCAGATTATGACCTCCTGGTCATTCATCAGATTCAACGCGTCGGCGAGGCGGTCAATGACGGGCGGTCTCTTATGCGGAGTCGGTTGCCGGCGCTCGATCGCGACTTCCCATTCATCATCCCACGCGGCTTGATCTTCGGTCGCTGGCTCCTGGTGACGAACATCGGCGGTTGTCGTCGGCGTCCAGCGATAGGGGGCGACGTCTTCGAGCGGCCCATATCGTGAGGGAACCGTCGAATCGATATTCTGATAACATCCGCGCAGCGTCGCGGGAGATGTCGTGCCGATGGAGGACTCGATCTCGTGCAAGACTTTGCGAATCGGCCGATAAGCGAACACATCGTTCAAGCGGCTTTGCGGCGTGACCGAGACGATCTCCAGCCCCGCCGCGGCGATCGAGCGGCGGCTCAGGCGGAGAGCCTGCACGATGCGAAAGTAATGTTGATCGGTTCGTACCGCCGTGCGGATGTTCTTCCGCTCGTCGAAATGATAATGCGGCCCCGCTTCGAGAAGATCGAGTTGACTCGCCGCAAGCCCCGCCTGTTCGCAGTCGCGAACGAAGTCGCGCAAGAGGCCGAACGGCTTGTACGTCACGCCGAGCATCGCCGCGCGTTCGATCTGCTCGCGCGAAGGTCGGACGCGCATCTCGCAGCCGGCGAGCAGGATTCTCCGAAACCCGAGGCGATACAAAATGTCGATCGCCTGCACGAACGTGTCGGCCCAGTCGACGATCTTCGAGTTGCTCCCATCGAGAAAATTGTCGAACCCCCGCCGCACGTCCCTTTCGAAGAAAAGTATGTTAGGCGCTTCGCAGACTTTGTAATTCGTGCCGGGGATGAAATCGTTCCCGCGCCGGCGGGGAACAAACTTCATGATCCCCGCATCGAGATAGATCGAGCGCAGAAACCGCGACGAGGGATCGTATGCCGTCCAGAACGTGGGACGGATCAGCCCGACACCGGAAAGATTGATCCCCATTTTAGGGATCGGCGAACTCTGAATCTCGGCGAGCGGAAGCTTCGCGAGCGAAGGCCCTCCGCCGATCAGCCAGCACGTCGACGGCACAGGCCCGCCGCAGACTCCGTCGATCGGCAAGTGAGTCACGGTCTGATCGGTGGCGATGCGGAAGAAGGTGGAGGGCATTATTTAACCTTTCGAGATGTTCGTGACGTAATGAGAGAAACGGCGAGCGGTGGACCGTTACGGTAATGACTAAGACCTAATGACGAATGACTAAAGAAATCCCAATGACGAATGCTCAAAGGTCACAATTGATAATTGAAATTTCTGCGGCGCATTTTTGGTCATTTGGACTTCGTCATTCCTTAGTCATTAGAATTTAGTCATTCGTCATTCCGATTTATCACCCGTTCTCTTTTACTCAGAGCCATCGCGGACGTCGTGTGAAAAACTGACCACACTGCCACTCCCGCTCCCTGAAAATGTGATCGAGGTCAGTGGGCAGACGGGGATGGGATAGGTCAGGCTTGCGATTTCTCCTGCATTGTTGATCGCCGAGAGTCGCCAGCGGTTGCCGATGCACTTGAACGAGAACGACCAGTCGTCGCTGCTCCCCAGCATCGGGAGCGTTCCAGCGGTTTCCCAAGCACCCGATTCGGAGTTATACGTCAAAGCAATCTCTTCTTCGGTGGGCTGGAATTTGATCAACAGCTCGGCGGGGACGTGATCGCAACAGGGCGTATCGATGAACTCTCCTTCCCCTGAAACGTCATCGTCGGATTGATCGGAGAGCGAGATCAACTCTCCCCCTTCACCCGCCGCTGGGATCAACGGCAACTCCCAGCGATCGAGCGCCGACGCTGCGGGCCACAACGTGCGAGGATCGGGTGGACCGAGTTCGAGATGAAATCGCGGCGTGCGATCGAACTCGATGCGGAGGCGATGGACTTCCGAGCGAATCAGCACGCTGCCGTCTTTCGCCAATAGTTCGACACGTCCTTCCCACGGACGGAGCACCGCCGATTCGCCGCGTACGTCGATGCGATAATGCGAATTCGGCTCGGCGTAGATGCGAAAGAACTCGGTGATGAATTCCCGCGCATCGGCTTGCGAGCGGATCCAGGGGACGTGTATCTGAATGCGACGATCGCCGAAGGTCGCCCGGCTGGCGGTTTCGATGTAATTCCCCCGCCAGCGATGTGCGTTTCGCGTGCCGATGGCGTCACCGACCGGCGGGCCGTAGATGTAATCTCCCGTCAACAGAACGCGATTGAATATCTGCTGGCGATCCTGGATCTCCGTCAGCGACAATACGTCGGACCCTTCGCGATAACTGGCCATGAGTGCCGATCGTGACTTGAGAAAGAAGAATTGCCCCTGTTCATTGACTCCCCACGCCGCATGGTCGGCTCGCAAGGCGAGTTCGTACAGAATCGACCAGACGGAATCTTCCCCTCGAAATTTCACGCTGCCGATCGACGAGGCGTGGACCGCTGCTTCGATGTTTTCGGCGGTCCACGCGATGTGCGTCTGTGGACCGACGTATTGATCGAGCAGCAGCGATACAAGTTCGTGCGGTTCGTTGAGAGAATCGAGCGTCTCGTCGCTGTAATCGGGATCGTAGGAAAACAAATCGGTCTGCCCGTAACGATGCGGCGGAGTTCCGTCGGCGGCAGCGCGATTGAATCCGCCGGGGAAGACATCGCGGAGTTGGGCGCTCATCCCTTCGAGGGCGAACGTAACTCCCGCCGGCGAAGCCGCGCGACGGCTTTCGACCCGGCCCAGATACCAGCGCTCGCCCGTGTCGTACTCGAAGGCGAGCCAGTCGCCGATCGAGACGGCGTCGCGTTCGGCGAACGAATCCTTGAGCGTCAACTCCCCCGCCCCGCAACCCCCTTGACGCAAGAGTTCAAACCAGCACCCTGCGATCGCGCGATCGGTGAGGACGTCGATCTCGGTCTCGGCATCGGCGGCGTAGTGGATGATTCGTCGGGTGTAGGGCATGGGTTGGTCCTTTGAGCGAATGTGTGGGACACGTTTTGAAGAAGAGTGGGGGAGAGGGAGAGGGGGGGAGTGGGGGTCAGGAATGAATTCTTTTGTGGCTTCCGACTCTCAATGACTCAGGAAAATTTTGGCGAGTAAGGAGGAACATGACGAAACTTTCCATCATCGCATTTCTTGTCTCCCCCTCCCCCTCTCTCCCACTCTCCCCCTCCTCTTCCATCACTCACCGGTCGCATACAACACCGGATCCTCAGCGTGGATGACGATGGCGTAACTGAAAAGATGCACGTCGGAGAGGTCGTATGTGAAGCGGACGGTCGAGCAACTCTGGAAACGGCGATAGGTCTCCGAGAGTTCATCGTAGTAAACGTAGAGCGAATACTTTTGCGATTCGTCAGCGACGTGCAGCGCGTTTCGCAGATTCTCCAGTTCGGTAAACATCGCCTCTTCGGTCGCCTTCAGTTCGCCCGCCCGCGTGCCAAGTTGCCCGGCGAGCGTGATCTCGACCCCTTGCTGCGAGTGTCCCGCGAGTTGATCGCCGGTTTTCAAGGGGACTTTGAAACGCTGAAAGTCCCAGGCATCTTCGATCAGCAATTTGGTGATCGGGCGAGGGAGTTCGTATCGCACGCCATTCAGCGAGATCGCCGGTCGAAAGACAAACGTCATGATCGTCCTTTCACATTGAGTACGAGCCAGGTGGTTTATCCACCCGGTGTATTTCAACGGTGGGCACAGCCCACCCTACGCTCGCAACACCGTCGGCCTGGGTTCGAAGTCGAAACCTGTGAACGCGATCTCGTTGAATTCCGGCGACTCGCGGAGCGTCAACGATTCTTTGTAGACCTTCGCGAAGACGATTGTTTCCGAGGCTTCGCCCGCCGGGTCGGCAACGGTGAATTCGAATTGCAGCGTTTCTTGTTCTCCCGCGGGAGAAGTGCTGACGACGTCGGCTCCCGAGAGAAAATTCAGGAACTCATAAAGTTGCAGCGGGTCGGCGGCGTCGGTTGATTGACCGAGCAACTGCGTCCAGTACGCGATGAATGTCAGTTCGACCGGTTCATCGTCACCGGGGCGGATGTGTCCCTGCGCGATCGAGCCGCGGTCTTTGACGACGATCGTGTTTGTGCGCTCGGTCCACGAGAGATTTCCCCGGTCGAAACGAATCGTCAGCCGTTGCGGTTCTGGAGTGGAGCCGTCTTGAATGACGAGCGTCCCCTGGCGGAGATTGCGAATGATGTTCGTGACGGTCATGGTGAGTTCCTGGTTTTGAAAACTTGAGAATGACGAATGACTAAATCCTAATGCCTAAAGAATGACGAAGTCCGAATGTCCAAAAAGGAGGGACTGATGATAGCAACGCCGTCAATTGTGACCTTTTGGCATTCGTCATTGGGATTTATTTAGTCATTCGTCATTAGGCCTTAGTCATTGATCATTTATGTCTCTTGCACCAGCCCCTTGATCACGATCGTGGCGCGTTGCATGTCGTGGGCGCGCGATTCGCGGTCGGGGCGGGTCTGATTATGGATCTCGGCTTCGAGTAACTGGGCATAGCCGAGCAGCGTTTCTGAACTGTCGAGCGCATAGAGCGGAATGGTCATGCGAGAAATCGTGCTGAAGACCGCTTCCGCGATAACGTTCATCCTCGCCAGATCATTCGAGCGGCGGACAAAAATGTTCACCCGCCAGAGAAACTCCCCGCGTGCAGGACTCGAAGCCCGGCCGAGCCGCTGACCGAATTCTGGGAGTTCGACATCGACCCATTCACTCAGGTTCTGCGTATCGCCGTCGACGCCGGGGTAGACCGTGGCGACATCCGACAGGAAATGGAGATCCCAGTAGTCGAACAGATTTCCGGTGATCGCGTTGAGGTCGAGGGTTGTGGTCATGGTTCGATTTCCGGAGAGTTTTGATCTTCACTTAATGAACGTCCAATGGGTGATGCACTGATAGGGAGATCGGGGGATGGGGAGATGAATGACGAAAAACTGGACTCATAACCCCCCATCCTCAACACCGGCGGCATTCGAGTTGGCAATACGGTCCAGTTCACGGCGATGAAACGACACGATCTGATATTCATGGTCATCGAACAGCACGCGGCTGTTGGTCGCTTCGGAGGGGAGTTCTTCGGGTTTGATCCAGATGGTCAATTGCGTGCCGAGCGCCTGCCCGGCGGTCGTTTTCAGCGGGCCGCTTTGTCCCTGACTGACGATCGCCATCAATTCGGTGTCGGTGAATGTCTCGACCGACTGCTGAGTCAACGGATCGTAATCGATGGCGACTTCGCGAAAGACGATCGAGATTCCCCAGTCGGCGAAGCACCGATCCCGATCGGCGTGCATGAGTGCGAGTGGTATGGGCATGTTCGTGCTTTCTTTCATTGGTACATTGTGTTCGATCTCTCGCGCTCCGCTGCGGAAACCCTGCGCGTCGCGGCTAACCTTTGTCTTGACTCCCCCTCGCCCCCTCTCCCACTCCCCCCCTCCTTCTTCACAGCACACGTTCCAGCATTTCGCTGAACACCGCGCCGACGAGAAACGTGAGGATCGCGAGGATCGGCGTCAACTTGTGTTGCCAGCGTTCGATGAACCGCAGGCGGGTTTCGTGATCGTCGCCGCGATGTATCGCCGATGTGATGGTCACGCGGAGATTCTCGAGATGGACGTCGATCGAGTGCAGCGCTTCCTGGATTCGTTCGAGGCGTTCTTCGAGTGGATTCATGCGGAACCTCCATCGTCATATTGCGAGGTCTGCCAACTCGGCTGTCCCTGTAAGAGTCGTTCGTAATGATGTCTCGCCGCGAGCAAGGCTTGCAGATTCGCCCCCCGATCGGAACTCCCGGCGACGTGTCCCGGAAGCGAATACTTCAATGCCGAGAGTTTGCCGTCGCGTAGCAGATTCATGACGTCGAGATCGATCTGCGCGAGGATGGCGACGATCTGCGTCTCGGTAATCGGCGAGCCGGTGATGTCGTCGAGGTTGGTCAAGTCGGTCATGATGAATCCTCGTAGGGTGGGCTGTGCCCACCATGCCTTTGTTCTTGGTAGGGTGCGTCGTGACGCACCTTTTTGAGACCTCTTGTCGCTGCGCGACCCCGGTTGACGAGCAACCGGGGCTACCCGCTATTCCTTTTCAATCTCGACTCCCGGCGAGCTTTTCTCGAAGCGGTCATCGAGACACGGAACCATATCCTGCATCGCCGCGGGAGGGACGAACCAGCCTTCGGCGGGGGCGGGGTCTCCTTTTTTGAGGGGGACGACCGCGCGATCGCCGGGGATGTATTCGACCCGCTCACGGGGGTGGACGCAGCCGACCGCTCCGGCCGCGCAGCAGCCAGCGATTAATGCGGTCAGCATGTTCGCGGCTCGGTTTCGCCGACGCCGATTGCAGTTGTTCGACCCGTTCGTTTTTTTCGGCATGTTCACGTTTGCTCTCCCGGCGATTGAGCCAGGCGAAGACCTGTCCCACGGCGAAGATCAGAGAACCGACACACGATTTGACGAGCAACCAGACGTTCATCGGTTATCCGCCATGTACTTGCGAAAGGCATTGATGGCGATCGAACCGAGGCCGGCGATCGTCGCGCCGAGCATTGTGCTCTGATCGAGATTCGGCAGCACCTGCGTGCCGAGATAGGCGACGACTCCCCCCGCCGCGGCGAGCAACGCCCCCCGTGTGATCGAGGCGAGATCCTGACTGTTCAATTGCCAGCGCGGCGAACCGGTGTTGGTAGACATGGTGAGGCTCCGTTCTGAATGAGTTATGTTGAGTGATGGAGGGGTGGAGAGGTGGACAAGAAAAAAGAAATCGTCCTTCTTTCCCTATCGCCCGATCTCCCCATCCCCCAATCGATTGTTGTTGTGAATGCGATTCCGAAAAACAAAAAGGGTCGATCGCTTCCTGCGATTCGTGCGACGACACGAGCGTCGTCCTGACGCCGACCCTTTGTAATTCATTTGTAGGGTGGGCTGTGCCCACCACGTGTAATGAAGACCTCTTGTCGCTGTGCGACCCGGACACAGAGCTGTCCGGGCTACCCGTTGAATGATGAATCGAGGGGACAGGGAGCTGACGCTCCCCGCTCGCCTTAATTGCCGTCGACTTTTGTGACGCAGACCGTATCCACCGCCGAGAGGCCGCCGTAGTAGCGGACTTTCACGCGAAGCACAACGTCGCGATCGAACGCCGCTTCGCTGTCGGACTTCTGCAGGAACGTCTGCACCGGCCAGATTTCCGTCCAGACGAACTGACGCGAGAAGTCACCCAGATACCAGTCGTTCGCGGCCTGGCCTCCCTGCTCGTCGATGAACGGCGAGCTGAGGACCTTCACCAAACCATGCACGGGATTGGCGAAACGCGTCTCGCGTCCGTCGGCGGTCATCGAAACTTCGGTCGAATGCATCACGCTGTAACCGGTGCCTCGCAAACGTTCGGGAACGAGCAGTTGGCGGACGGGCATGACGATCGGCCGTCCGTCGCCGTCGATGCGGTCGTCCTTGACTTCGGTCGCGCGGTAATGCAGAACCTGTTCGATGTCGGTCCAGTCGACGAGGGGGATGGCGGATGCGAACGACGTCGAGGTCGTGTTCCCCGCACCGACCCAGTTGCGATGCGAACCGTCGGACTTGTAAAGCGTCATTCCCGTCCCGTTGGGGCGATAGACGTACTTCCCCGCCGAGGTATCGGCGTCGGTGACTCCGCGCACGATTGTCCGTTCGCGTTCCTGACGGAGATAATACCCGAGCGATTTCGCGCGGCGGTTGATCTCGCCGGTCTGGTCGAAGGCGATCAATTCTTCCTGGATTGAGAGAATGCGGCCCCGTTTCGTCTCTTCAGTAGTGACATATTTTTCTTCGAACGTCGATTCTTCATACGGATGCCCTTCGTGGACGTCGGTCGGACCGGCGAGGGCCTTGAAGCCGGCGATTCGCTGATTGCGCAGTCGGCTCGGCATCACCGAGACGAGTTGATCGCCGATGAAGCCGGCATCCTCTTCGTAACCTTCGATCACCTTGCGGCCAATCAGTTCGCCGGTGACGACCTGGAACAACGCCGTCGAGACGCCGGGGTTCGATTCCCGCAGTGCGAGCGTGACCTGTTCGGCGGCCGGGGTGAACTCGCGGAGACTCCGGAGTTGCGGCAACACACCGCAGGCATCGGCGAGTTCGTAATAGCTGAAGTCGTCGACGGAGAGTTTTTTCTCGTTGAGAAGTCCGCAGATTTTGTGATAGAACCCTTCGGCCCCGAGGGACTCGATCAGACCTTTGACGCTTTGACCCTGCATGGTAGTGCTTTCTGTTGGAGTGAATGTGTCAGATTTTCAAATACACCCTCATCCGTCGGGTGCCTTTTGTAGGGTGGGCTGTGCCCACCGTTTTCTTTGTTGTGGTAATGATTGGTGGGCACAGCCCACCCTACGGCGATGAGACTTCATTTACCCCAGGGCCGCGTTGACGTTCGCGGAACCGGGATAGAACGCGGAGGCGAACGAAACGCGCAGGTTTGTCGCGGCGGCGGGCTTGTATTCCGCCGCCCGGGCGATTCCCAGCGTACCGCTGGCGACGGCTTCGAGTTGCTGATTCAAGAGGACGCTGCTGCCGCTGTCGGGGCCGAGTTCGTCGCCGACTTCATACGTTCCCGATGCGACCTGAAATTCGTAGATCGATGACGGACTGAGATCGACCGAGATGTCGGTGGTGTCCCCCGCGGCGGAGGGTTGCTGCGCGACTCCCAGGAACTGAGCGGCGAACGCCGACTGTGTGGTGGCGAGGTCGCTCGTCCAGGGGAAATCCGATGCTGGTTTCACGTTGTCGTCGTCGAGATAGACGAGATCTCCCGCTTCGATGACGGTGTCGCTCTCGACCCGTAACCTGACCAGATGGACTTGCCCGCTACGAAAACGCAAACGATTGGACATGAGTTTTTCCTTCCGTGTTTGTTGGGTGGGCTGTGCCCACCATCCCTTTGTGCTTGGTAGGGTGCGTCGTGACGCACCTTGTTGCTATGTGAAGTTTCGAAGACCTCTTGTCGCTGCGCGACCCGGACACAGAGCTGTCCGGGCTACCCGCTGCGCGTCGCGGCTAACCACTCATCATCAACCGTAACCAGCCAGGACCGAGGCCGGTTGACGGCGAAACGCCGCGAGTATCACTTGCTCATCCTGCGCGACAGGACTGCGGATTCGCTCCCGGCTTGCCGGCAATAACCGACGAGTCTCCTCGATTAAGTGCAGGCGATCGGCACACAGTTGACGTCGGCTGGGCGTATCGCCTGCTCGCATCAGGCAGCGGCGAAAACATTCCGTGACGGCGAAGTCGGGAAGCCCCGACTGGGTGAGGATGCGTTCGACTTCGACATCTGATGTGGTCGTTGATCCTTCCATACATTGCGAGTCGTGGGATGGTGTCGATGAAACCCCCAGCAGATGTTGCACGGCGGGCCATTGCCGGACGATTTCTTCGAGAGCCTCCACCCAATTTGAATCGACTTCATGACTCGGTTCGGCGGGGGGCGATTCGATGGTGGATGCGTCCGGCTCGTGTTGATTTTCCTTGAGCGACGTCGTCGTGGCGGGGAAGACGACGGCATCAACGCTGACGACTTCTTGAATCTGTTCGACGATGTCCCCTTGCGAGTTTCGGCGGACGAGCACGACATGACTCATGCCGACGCTCGGCGCATTCGCCGATGCGAGCGCGAGAAACGTGCGTCCCGCTTCGGTATCGACGACTTGAATGTCGCCGCGGATGCGTCCGTCGTCGAAGCGGGGCTCGACGATCGAACCGACGAGGTCGCGGGCGCTCCGTTCGAACGGACGCGATTGATTCGCCGCGTGATCGAGAAAGACAGGACGATTGAGATACAGCGCGGCTGCGTTTCGCAGCGCCTGCTCGCTGTAACGGTAGCCGTTGCGCGAAGCCTGCCCCGCGAGGGCGACGTTGCGGATCAATCGCCGCGTTTCGTCGACGATCGCTTCCGGAGCCTGCCAGTCGTCGATCGTTTCGGTGAGCTGTTCGGCGATCCGCAAGTCGGCCTCGTTGTCAGTGATTGATTGTGTCATGATGATAGTCCCTTCAATATCTACCGGAGTGGTTGCGCGCGATTTGTTGTTCTTGTAGGGTGCGTCGTGACGCACCTTTTTTCCTTGTTCGCTCGTTCCCAAGCTCCGCTTTGTGGTATTGCGATTGATTCACTTTCGAGTTACGGCCTCTTGTCGCTGCGCGACCCGGACACAGAACTGTCCGGGCTACCCGCTTGCGTTCCCACGCGGAGCTTGGGAACGAGGAAATGTATGACGCAAAGATCATCGTCGCTCTTCGCCGTCGAGTTCGTTGCGCATGGCGGCGGGGTCGACGCCGTCGCGGCGGGCGACTTCGGCGCGGCTGAGGATCTCGGCCTCGACAAGTTTCACGTCGGCGAGTCGTTCTTTCGGGCGATCGCGATTGACGACTTGCGGATACGTCCATTGCATTTCGATGCGCTCGAAGAAATCGTCCGGCAGCAATCGGTGAGCGATCGCTTCGCGCATCGCCCAGCGCCAGATCGCACCGAACTCCGCCGCGAAAAATTCCTGTTCGCTCTGAAAGAGTTTGACCGCCGGTCCCTCGGCGACGAGCGTCGAGGCGAAGTTGGCGTTCGACGCGTCGGCGGTCAGCATAAACTCGGGAAGCCCGAAACCCGCCGCCAGCGACAGCAGCAGAATCCGTCCAAGCGGGACGGCATCGTTAAAGTTAGTGTCGGGTTGCAGGAATTTCAGGTCCGTCCCCGAAGAAGTCGTCACGATCGTCCCCGGCCGCACGCGCTCTTTTCTCAGCGAACCATTGTTGCTGTCGTCCGACTGGAAACCGTCGGCATACGCGGAGATCTGCGACGGCGAACCCTGCACCTTGCGCCAGAGGACGATCGAGGCTTGCAGTTTTCTCGCCTGCAATTCGGTCGCAAGCCAGCTTTCGTACGTGCTGAGCGCCGCGATGACCGAGGAAAAACCCGACACGCCGCGCAGTTGATTCGAGTCGGCGTTGATACGGGTGTGAAACATTCGCTCGGCGGGGATTTCATCCCACAGTTCCAGCGTCACAGGGTCGCGATGCAGATACGCGACGGGGGTTTCTTCATCCCTGTCGAGCGTGCGGACTCCCTGCGAATCGGGCTCGCCCCGCGTCGGGCCGATCTGCTCGGGATCGATGAAGCGGACGCACGGCGGCCAAGACGGTTGCGGAAACTTCCGCAGAAAACATTCGCCGTCGCGCCACGTCCGGCGGGCATATTCGCGATAAGAAAAATGACCGTGATTCTGGCGGAGAAACTCGCTCCACAACCGTTCTGCGGTCTGACTCACTTCGGTTGCGTCGGCGTCTCCCCGGCGCGGAGTGACGCTCAACTTGAGTCCCGGTCCGGCGACGTATATCTCCAGCAGCCGAATGGCATTGCGGGCGTAAGGATTCTCGGCGACGAGTTGCCGGGCCTGGGTTCGCAGTTCGTCGCGGTCTTCGCTCGCACTGGCGGACAGGTTTGATCCAGCCAACGGCCACCAGCGTCCCGATTCCTCGGCGAGCGGTTTGCGATTGGCGTTCTCGACCATGTCGAGAAGCTGTTCCTGAAGTTTTCGCTGATAACGAGCCTTCAGCCGGGCACTTTCGAATTTGTCGCGCAGGTATGTCAGCATTGAAGTACTCCCTTCAATATCTACCGACATGGTTGCGCGCCGTGCGGGGCGGGTGTGTTTGAAATGTATTCGTAGGGTGGGCTGTGCCCACCAATTCATTGAATTGGGGGACAGGGGACTCACGTCCCCCGCTCGCCAGTGCAGATACTGCCTACGAAAGCAGCGCGGTCAGGCTGTCGATCACCGCGGCGATCGTGGGACGTTCACGTGCATCGTGACTCAGCATCGCACGCAGCAGGTCGCGAAAGGATTCATCCACGCCGGTGGTCAGTTCATGTGCCAACTCAGGAGAGCGCAGTTTCGCGAGGACTTTGACGACCGAATCTTCCGACAGGCCGCGAGTCCCCGTCAGCAATTCATAGAACACGAGGCCGAACGAGAAGACGTCGCTGGCCATCGTCGCGCACTTGCCGGTCGCCTGTTCGGGAGACATGTACGCGGGAGTGCCCGATATCCGGACTTCATCCGAGCCTCGCACCGTTTGCGACGACGTCGGCACGATCAACGTCGCATCCGGATTTCCATCCGAGACCGGCGACTCCGCCGTCAGCGGTTCCGAACACGTGGCTTCGTGCGCAGAACGATCGGTGGCATCCGACGATTGAGTCCGCGCGAGTCCGAAATCGAGAATCTTCGGGATCCCATCCACCGTGACGAACACATTCGCGGGCTTCAAATCGCCGTGAATCACCTCATGCGAGTGTGCCGAAGCGAGACCCCCGGCGATACCGAATGCCAGCCGCAGGGCCTCATCCTGTTCAAGTCCCTCGGCGATGTACGCGCTCAACGGTCGGCCTTCGATGAGTTCCATCACGATCACGGGCAAGCCGTTGTCTTCTTCGACGGCGTAAATCGTGCAGACGTTGGGATGATTGAGCTTCGCGGCGGTGCGGGCTTCGTTGAGCAAGTTCGCGCGGGAATCCGAAATGTTTCTTTTGAGGATCTTGAGCGCGACGGGTCGCTGCAATTGCAAATCCCACGCCGAGAAGACGCTGCCGAACGTGCCGTTCCCCAAGCTTTCGCGGATGCGATAATGCCCGAGCACGCGGCCAGGTTGAAGTTCTTTTTCGGGGTCGATGGTCCCGTCGGCGGTCGTCCAGCTCGCGGGACATAATCCGCCGGTCTCGAGCGCATCGAGCACCCTGAGCACTTCGCTCACGTTGCGGCCGACGTTCAGATTATGAATGACCGAGTATTGCAGCACGCCGTCGGGATCGATGATGAACAGCCCGCGCGTCGAAACGCGATTCTCGTCATCCCAGACGCCAAAAGTGTGCGAGACTTTGCCGTCAACGTCCGAAGCGAGCGGAAACTTCAACCGCCCGATCCCTCCCGCCGTCACGGGAGTGTTCAACCACTCGGCGTGCGACTCGATCGTGTCGACGCTGACGGCGATGAGATCGCAGTCTCGCTGCTGGAAATCGCTCATCCGCAGGCTGAAACTCGTCAGTTCGGTGGGACAGACAAACGAGAAATCGCGCGGATAGAACAACAGCATCAGCCAGCGCCCGCGATAATCGGCGAGACTTTTCCACACCGTTTGATCGGTCTGCGCATCGACGCATGGTAACGTGAATTCAGGAGATTTTGCCCCGACGAGCGACTGCGTTTTAAGAGTGTTATTCATCGCATCATATTAACACGCTCGTTACGTCAAATGTAGGGTGGGCTGTGCCCTCCGTTTTCATTGAATTGGGGGACAGGGGACTGACGTCCCCCGCTCGCCTACCTTTGAATAATCAGATCTGGCGGCAACGTTCGCATCCGTTATGATATCTGTGAATTGCTTCGAACGAACGTCCGCTACGACAGGGTTGCTCATCGATGAAGTCAGTCCCTCCGCATTATCGCGAAACGCCGCTGGTGAAAACCAAGATCGTGGCGACCGTCGGACCCGCCTGCTGGGAACGTTCGCAACTGGCCAACCTGTTGCTTGCGGGCGTCGACGTCTTTCGTCTCAATTTCGCCCACGGCGAGCACGACCGGCTGGGCGATATTGTGAGCTCGATCCGCGCGATCTCGCGCGAACTCGGTCGGCCGATCGGTATCCTCGCCGACCTCGCCGGTCCGAAAATCAGGCTCGGTCAACTCGCCGGCGACCAGCTCGATTGTGCCATCGGGGACCGTTTCGAGTTCGTTCGCGGAGACGAATCGAAAGCACCGCATCAGCTCACCTGCACTTATCCGTCGCTGATCGACGACGTCCGCGAGAACGATTTGATCCTGCTCGCCGACGGCTCGGTCGGCATGCGCACGATCGAGAAAGTCGATAACGGCAACCGTTTGATCTGCGTCGTCGAACAGCCGGGAATCATTCGCAGCCGGCAAGGGATCAATCTCCCCGGCGTGGCGCTCAGCACCCCCTGCCTGACCGAGAAGGATCGCAAAGATCTGATTTGGGGACTCGACAACGAGATCGATTACATCGGCTTGAGTTTCGTCCGCAGCGCGAACGATATCCGCATTCTGCGGGAACAGATGGCCGATCATTCGTCGAAATTTACGCCGCACATCGTCGCGAAGATCGAAAAACTCGAAGCGATCAGCGACCTCGAGCAGATATTGGAGGAGACCGACGCCGTCATGGTCGCTCGCGGCGATCTGGGGGTCGAAGTCGACCTTCCCCGCGTGCCGATCTTGCAGAAGCAGATCATCCGCTTGTGCAACCGGAACCGCGTTCCCGTGATCACCGCGACGCAGATGCTCGACAGCATGCAGCAGCAGGCGATGCCGACCCGCGCCGAGGTCAGCGACGTGGCCAATGCGATTCTGGACGGCAGCGACGCGGTCATGCTTTCGGGCGAAACGGCGGTGGGCAAATATCCGATCAAGGCGGTCGAGATGATGAGCCGCATCGCCATCGAAGCCGAGCGGCTGGTCCTGGTCAATCCGGAAGTCGATCATGAAGAGGAAGTCCGCCATCGCGCCCGCCAGATCACCGAAGCGGTGACGCTCGGCGCAGGGAAGGCGGCACAATTCATCGCCGCCGATCTCATCGTCGTCTGCTCGCACACGGGGAAAGCGGCGCTGGCGATGTCGAAGCAGCGGCTGCCCGTCCCGATCGTCGCCCTCAGCGACCTTCCCGAAACGGCCCGGCGGATGTGCCTGTACTGGGGTGTGACGTCTTTGGAATCAAACGTCGTGCAGAAACCCCCCGCCGAGTTGCGGCAATTCATCGTCGACTGGGGCTTGAACGAGAAAGTCCTCTTGCCGGGGAGCAAGATCGTCATCATCTCCGGCTCGCGCTGGTCGAACGAAAATCACGACATGATGCTGGTCCACGCCGTCCCGTCGGAGTTGTAGTGAGCCAGCATGCGATAAGCGATTTGCGAGCTTGGGAACGAGAACAAATCAATTGGGATCCCAAATCGACTGATCGAACGTAAAATACGGCTCACCCTCATTAGGAATGTGCAAAACCTTGCCCGATATCTCCTTGTGAGGAGCCTTCAGAAATTCCAACATTTGAGTCATTTTTATTGGGACCGCATTATCGAAGTCGAATGAGCGAGTTGGCTCTTGCGGCTCAACGGGTTTATCGGCAGGTATTGAGAATTTCATTCCTTTATCAACAATCTCACAATATACTTTATATTTGAGGCCATCGCTATACGTCACTGTCAAATAATAGTTCCGACCTAGAGATGCGCGCTCGCGATAGGACGCCCGCATTTTGTCCGTCAGATATTTGCACACAACTGAATTATCACAAACGATCCTTCTTTGGTGCCCTTCGTACATACATCGTATTATTTCAATATTCCTGTCGCCATCTAACAGTCGCACAAGTCTTTTCTCTGCCTCAATCCGTCGATTCGCCCACACCCAGATGAAAATCACACTCAATACCGTGGCGAGCCACGCACACTTGATTATTATTCCTCGACCACGTCTGTTCCAAATCAGGTGCATACAAAGCCTTTTTGATTGATTCTACTGTATCCGGTCATCGTCGTTGATGGACTCGTTTGGGGGCCAAGCCTTGTCGGGTGCTTCGCGACGCACCAGTATACGATTCGCGAAGCGGAAGCTCGCGAACGAGAACCTTTTCTCCCTCATCGCGGGACGACCTCGGTTCCCGGGACGATCTTGTCGCTGGGGTGGGTAATAACCGTGTCGTTCTCGCTCAAGCCTTCGAGGAGCACCGCTTCGAGGCCGTTGCGTTCGCCGATTTTGACCGGCGTCAGGGCCGCTTTTTTCTCCACGAGCTTGAAGACCGCCCACTCTTCGCCGTCGCGGAACAACGCACTCGTCGGAACCTTGAGCACGTCGGTCCCTTCCCAGATCACGATGCGGGCTTCGATGCGGAAGCCGTCGCCGAGCTTCTGCCAGTTCTCGTAAGGCTCATCCATATCGACGATGACGTTGACGCGTTGCTCTTCGACGCCGAGCGCGGAGATCTTGGTGAACGCCGATGGCTCGATCAAGCGGACTTTCCCCCGCAACGGACGCTCCCCTCCCCATTGTTCGAGCCAGACGACCGCGCCGGGATGAATCTTGACGGCATCGGCCGAAAGCACGTCGATCTCGATTTCGAGATCGGAAGGATTGCCGACGACGATCAGTTCGTCTCCCGCCTGAACCACGGTCGAACTCTCCTGCTGTACGCGCAGAATTTGCCCGCTGACGGGAGAGTAAATTTCGAAGGTCATCTGCCGATCGGTTTCATCGCCGAGACTTTCGGTCTTGTAGAGTTCGAGCGCGGCTTTGGCCTGTTCGAGTTCGAAGCGGGCGATTTCTTTGGCGAACCCGGCCGCCTTGTATTCTTCCGAACGCATGCGGAACAACATCCCCTTTTCTTCGACATCCTGCTTCGTCGTCGTGTTCTTCTTAAAAAGCTCCTGCACGCGGCCGAGTTCCGATTCGGCGAACTGCATGGCGGCTAAACTCTGCTGCTGCCGCGGGTCGGCTTGTTCGAGGGCGGCTTCGGCGGCTTTGACGCGGAACTCCGCCTGCGCGCGGGCACGGGGATCGAGCAACTCGGGATGCTGCGGCTCGATCGTCGTCAGCAGCGTTTTTCCCGCCACGACCCGATCGCCTGGATTGAGTTCCACGCGCAGCACACGGCCGGCGAGCGGAGCCGAGACGACGTACCGATCGCGGATGCGCGTCTTGCCATCTTCATCGATGGTCACTTCGAGATTGCCTCGCTGGATCACGGCGAAATCGGCCCCGATCGGCTGAGGCATAAACGAATACGCCACCAGCCCGATGACCGTGGCGATGACCAGTAAACCAAATCCCCGACGAATAATCAGTTTCACGACTCTGCTTTCTTATTGAACCATCTCGTTCCCAAGCTCCGCTTGGGAACGCAAGTCTTCGCAGCTCCGCTGCGCCAATTATATATCGACGTTTCATTCCACTGGCGGACAAGCCGCCAGTGCCACCCGATTCGATCAATCTCTCGCCTTGAGTACGGCGATCAAATTCAACTCGTGGATGCGGCGGCGAACGACCATCCCCGAACAGATGGCGGCGATGATCACCACGACCGCCGAGTATCCATACGTGATCGGCTTAATCACCAGCGGAATGCGGAACGATTCCGAATCGAACGTCATCGCCGAAAGTCCGCAGAAAACATAACCGATCGCCATACCCAAAGGTAAGGCAACAATCGTTAACACGCCCAATTCGGTAAACAGCAGCACCGAGATTTCGGTTTCCGTGAACCCGATCACACGCAGCGTCGCCAGTTCGCGGCTGCGTTCGGACAGCGAAATCCTCGCGGTATTGTAGACGACGCCGAATGCGATGATCGTCGCGAAAATGACGTTGAAGGTTCGCATCCGTTCGAGATTTTCGGCGATCGTTTTCTTGAAGCTGTTGATCGCCGCATCCTTGATCGAGACCCCGGCGATGGCGGGAGTATTCTTCAGCGTGGTATACAGCTCATCGTATTTCAGCGGGTCGACCTGCAGGAACCCTCCCGTCAGGCTGTCCTGCTCGTCGAGCAGCCGATGAATCGCAGCGTTCGACATGTAGGCGGTGATCCCCGAATATGTCGGGACGAGGCCGGTGACGGGAATGTTGCGAATGGCCCGTTTTCCTTCGAGGACTTCGACGGTGACGACGTCTCCGCGTTCGACATGCAGAACCTGTGCGAGTTTTTCGGACATTACCAGCCCGTCGCCGCTGAATTTCCACGTCTGGCCATTTTCGTCCAACACACGGAACATATCGGTGCCGGGTTCCATCCCCATGATCGCAACGCGGCGGTAACGATGTTCGAAGCGAATGCGGGTCGGCGTCGAGCGCATCGGCTGGCCATCAATCACGCCGGGAAGATGCCGGATCTCGTGCCAGACCGAACCTTGAATCGCCTCGCGAAACGTGAGGCTGACATCCTGCCGCTGGACCATCTGGAATTCGTATTCCATCAGGTGATCGATGCAATCCTCCATGAACCGGCCCATCACGAGCACGGCGACGGCGAGTGAAATCCCCAGGCACGACAGCAGCGATTTCACCGGTTGGCGTTCGAGATGCCGCAGGATCATGCGCGCCGAATGCGTGAAGAGTTTGCCGAGGCCGATTCGCTCGATGAACGTCGGCTTGAAGTGTGCGGGGGGTTCGGGACGCATCGCCTCGGCGGGGGGAAGATTGACGGCCCGGCTGACGGAGAACAGGACTCCTAGAAATCCCGAGAGGCTACTCCAGAACAACGCCCAGATGATCACGCGGCTGTCGAATTTGAACAGGAAGACCGGAAAGCGATAGAACCGCACGTAAAGTTCGGTGAGTCCGTGCGCCAGCCAGATGCCGACGATGCTCCCCAGCGTCACGCCGCAGATCACGATGACGGCAACGTATTTTCCGTAATGGACGCCGATCTGAAGTTTGGAGTAACCGAACGCCTTGAGTGCGGCGATCTGCTCGCGCTGCGTATTGATCAAACGGGCGAGAACGACGTTGAGCAGAAACGACGCGACCGAAAGAAAGATCAGCGGCGGAATGAACGCCATGCTCCGCAGTTGCTTCATTTCGTCGGAGAGGTAGCGATGCGAGACCTGATCGTCGCGGCCGAACGCGCCGATCCCGCCGTACTGTTCGGTGAGGCGATCGACTTCCGAGATCACCTCGGCTTCGCCGGCATCGCGGGTCATCGTCAGCGTGATGTCGTTGAAGGCCCCCTGCATGTTGAAGGCGGCTTCGAGTTCGGTCTCCCAGATCCAGAAGATGCCGAAGCGTTTGTCGTCGGGGATCATTTCTCCCGGACGGATTTGAAAGATGTATTCGGGAGTGAGCGCGACACCCGAGATCGTGAGATCCTTGAGCCGCCCGTTGATCACCGCGCGGACTTTGTCTCCTTCATTGAGTTGATGGACCTCGGCGAACCCTTCACTAACGAGGACTTCGCCGTACCGTCCCGGCTGGAGCATCTTCCCGCGACGGAGATAGATCGCGTTGATCCCCAGCCGCTTTCGTTCGGGGACCGAGATCAAGCGGCCGATCGCCGGCTCGGCGAGTCCTTCGACGTTGAGGGTGACGTCGAACACCGTTCGCGTTTCGACCTGCGCGACGCCGGGGATTTCGGAGAGCCGTGCTTCCAGCGTTTGCGGCGCCCGCTTAAGCTGAGCGAAAACGTGGGCGAAGCCGTATCGGTCGTAATAGGTTTCGCGCGTGAGACTCAGCGAAGCGAGCACGGTCATCGCCATCACATACGTGGCGACTCCGCAGCCGATCACCAGCGAGATGGCGACGGTTTGCCCGGTCATATGCCGCATGTCGCGGACGAGTTTGCGATCGAGAGCTTTCATGGGATCACCACACCAGCTCCCGCGGCGGTATTTTTTGGGAATTGACGTGGACGGCGGAGATCTTCCCGTCGAACAGCGAGACGACGCGGTTGGCCATCGATGAGATCGTCGCATTGTGCGTGATGACGGCGGTCGTCGTTCCCAGTTCGCGGTTGATCCGTTCGATCACTTCCAGCACGACGATGCCGGTTTGCACGTCCAAGGCTCCGGTCGGTTCGTCGCACAACAGGACGGCTGGTTTCTTGGCGACGGCGCGCGCGATGGCGACGCGCTGCTGTTCGCCGCCGCTAAGCTGCGAGGGGAAGTGATCCATGCGATGCGCGAGGCCCACGAGTTGCAAGGCATCTTTGGGATTCATCGGAGACTTGGCAATCTCCGTCACCAGCGCGACGTTTTCGCGAGCGGTCAAACTCGGGATCAGATTGTAGAACTGGAACACGAAACCGACATTATCGCGACGGTACAACGTCAGTTCGGCGTCGCTTTGTGCGGTCAGTTCCTCATCCAGGTAAAAGACTTTACCGGTGGAGGGAATATCAAGCCCCCCCAGAATATTCAGGAGCGTCGACTTGCCGCTCCCCGATGGCCCCAGCAGCACGACGAGTTCACCTCGGTAGAGTTCGAGGTCGACCCCCTGCAGCGCCTGCACGTCGACGTCTCCCATATGGTACGTCTTCGTGATCTGCTCGGTGCGGAACACGACCTCGGTCATCGAAGTGGGCGTCAGTGTTGTTGGATTGGTGGAAGACATGTGTGATGGAATAACGATATCAATTAGCCCCCCGTCAATGACGGGGGGTCTTACGACTCAGCTCGATTTTTGTGTGAAGTCCCCCCCGGCGACTCGCCGGGGGCTAAATGAATGAGACGATCTCAAAAAAGTAGTGGCGTCCCTGCACTCTACAAAATGAACGCACTTTATTATAGTCGAATGCCGAGTCTCGCGCACGGAACATTTTAACGATGACGAAAACATGCCATCCCCTCTGCTGGATCGTGAAGAATACATCGAACAGGCCTATTTTTTCCGCGTTTATCGCGAACGCCTGGCGGACGGCGTCCCTTCGCAAATAATCCTCGAATCGATTCACGAAGAATTGCTCGCCACGACGAAGTTGCCGTTCGCGATTTCCTTTCTCAAGGGGGAAATGCTGCTGACCGGCAAGATGGGGGCGGGGATGTCGCACCTGTCGCATTATTTCACGCCGTTCCAGACCTTTATGATCGACAAGGCCGAAGACGAATCGTCGCGCTTCGAACAAACGACGGCCTTGCTGGTCCTTGAGCGTGAAGCCGAGTATCACAGTCAGGATCCCACCCCCGCCGGCTTGTTCATCTATCAGTTCGAGTGCGTCTCGCGCAATCGGCTGGGTTACGATCGGGGATTGACCGCGATCGCCGCCGATCCGCTGTTCGACGAGAATTGGCGCGACTGGATTTTGAAAATCAAGCGTCAGTTGGGGGACGTCGATTTCGCCGACATCATTTACTGGCGATCGGAATTATGGGAACTCGACAAACGCCGCAAGCCGGGGAACGAAGCGTATGCGACGCCGTATCCGATTTTATTCGGCATGCGCGAAGGCCGCATCGCCAAGGCGAACCGCGGCAAAGAGCCGCTCTACATGTTCTCGGCATTACAGCGGCATCTGAATTATCCCGCAGTGCCGCGCGTGGTCCCTCCGCCGGCGGTTCCGATCGTACATCCTATGCTCGAAGCGCGATTGCAGAAGATCGAAAAGCAACTCAGTTTTTTGGAGGGGGACTTGCGCGGGGGCGTCGATTTGTCGGAGTACATCGTCAAGCCCCCCGATTTCGAAGCGAAGCCGTGAGGAAGTACACACGTTAGAATGGTTAGCCGCGACGCGCCAGCGGAGCGCGGGGCAAGCGTCGCTCAATATTCGCCCACGACTTCCTGACCCGAACGAGTTCCCAGCGCGCGCCAGACTCCGAGATCGATGCTCGAACTGATCGACTTGACCGATCCGTCCACCAGCAGCGAGTTCACCATCCCGGCGTGATAGCTGCGCGAAACGATGATTGCATTGCTGGAAGAGCCGGAGGCTCCATTCTTCCCTTCCTGCCAGGAGTTGTAATCGGCGTCATACGTCACGCCACCGAAGGTGTAAGGAACATTGGTGTTCGGCGTGACGGTGGTCGTGAACCCCTCGTGATGAACGCGACCGTCCGGCCATTCCGTATGGCCAGTCGCCGGGTTCAGCTTCTTATCCAACCCGGTGAGCGCCGCCACAATGGCCAAAGCGTCTGCGTTCGAGGCGGGGGTGATAGTAGATGACGGAGTTTCATTTCTCAGGTAGGGAGTCCAGGCTTTGACTTCAGCCGCCATCAACGTATTGCTTGTACCATCCGTGAAATGGGCCAGACGGATCGTGGCATTCGGAGCGAACGCTCCGTCGCCGTAAGCCCCCGTCGCAGGGTTGAAAACAAACCATGTGCCGAAGTTAAAACCGTAGGTTGTCGGATAGAGCAACGCCCTCCCCCCGCCGGGATCGCGGACCTTATCCGATTGAGGATCGCTGGGGCAGGCATAGACGGGAATCTTCAACCCGCTGATCGCGGTCTGGAAATCCCAGGCAATCGACAGGTCGACCACATTGTAGAGATTGGCCTGATCCAGATAGGGCAAGATTCGGCCGTGAACCGACCAGGAGCCGTTGTTGCCCGTTACGGAGACCGACAAGTCGACCGTGGCGCTCGGAGGCAAAACCGTAAATGACGATTCGTAGTTGTGCAGCGCGAGGCCGATCTGTTTGAGATGATTGCGGCATTGGGTGCGGCGTGCCGCCTCGCGCGCCTGCTGCACGGCGGGCAATAGCAGCGCGATCAGAATGGCAATGATGGCGATGACCACGAGGAGTTCGATCAGCGTGAATCCTCGTCGTCGCGATGGTACGGGCATGCAAGTCCTTCCAGTTTCACAATAATGTTTTGGTAACTCATCTCTTCTCCCTCGCCCGCTTGCGGGAGAGGACTGGGGTGAGGGCGTTTTTGAATGCCTAATGCCTAAGCACGAATGACTAAAGAAACCCGAATGACGAATGTCCAAATGATGCGAGGTGCAGCGGCAATATCGATCGTTTTCTGATTTGGGACATTCGGGCTTCGTCATTCCTTAGTCATTAGGATTTCGTCATTCGTCATTTCCTCAAAAGGCACCCTCATCCGGCTTGCGGCCACCTTCTCCCCGTGGGAGAAGGAACATCTGCAAACCCCATACCGTGCTATGATTCTGTATCTAAGGCGTATGAGCAATCAACATAACGAAAATTTCGAGCAGAGAATTGGCGGCATTTCCATCATCGTGGCGAATATGTCGCCATGCGATGAGGCGAGTACACTTACCGGCCGACGGCGACTTTTGTCTGGGCGCGGATGTAAAGATCGCCGTCGAGTTGTTCGATCTCCGGCACATCGAGGGCGCTGTATTCCGGCACTTTTGCCAGTCCTCTCCCGGCGAGCGGAGAAGGCGCCGTCTGTCCGCCGATCAATTTCGGGGCGATGAAGATGTGATATTCATCGATCAAGTCGGCATCGAACGCCGACCCGAGGATGCGCCCTCCCCCTTCGATCAGCACGTTGGTCATCCCGCGGCGGCCGAGTTCGGTCAGCAGGTTCAACAAGGAAACATTATTCGCCGAGGGGGCGGCTCCCACGACGCTCGGCAGCACGAGGACTTCGACTCCCATCGCGCGCAAGGCCGCTTGTCGATCGTGTGGTGCGGCCGACGTGCAGGCAACAATGACCGGCGACTCTTTGGCGGACGTCGCGAGCTTCGACGTCAACGGCAGGCGGGCCAGCGCATCGACGATGATTCGCGTAGCCCGGCGCGGACCGGCAGGACGAGCCGTCAGCAAAGGGTCATCGGCGAGCGCGGTCCCGATGCCGACGAGGATGCCGTCCATCCGCCCGCGCAGTTCATGAACCCGCGCGCGCGATCGTGCATTTGAGATCCACTGCGATTGCCCGGCGTGTGTGGCGATTTTTCCATCGAGCGACATCGCCCACTTGGCGGTGACATACGGCAAGCCGAGCGTAATCCATTTGGCGAACGGTGCAGTAAACTTGCGGGCCGCGTGTTCGAGCAGTCCGACTTCGACGTCGATACCGGCCTGTTTGAGGCGCGCGATCCCCTGCCCCGCCGCATGTGCTGCGGGGTCGATTCGCGCGACGACGACTTTTTTGATCCCGGCGGCGATGATCGCTGCGGTACAGGGGCCGGTCTTGCCGTGATGGCAACAGGGTTCGAGCGTGACGAACAGCGTTCGGCCGCGCGCATTTTCACCGGCTGTTGTCAGCGCAACGATTTCGGCATGCGGTCCGCCGAAATGCGGATGAAAACCCTCGGCGATGAGGTTGAGCTGCTCATCAACGATCGCCGCCCCGACGGGGGGATTCGGTTCGACGCGTCCGAGTCCCGATCGGGCGAGATCGAGTGCGTACTGCATCGCCGCTGCGGGATGAGCAAATGGAGTCATCGGAGTCAGTCATCAGAATGCGGTTACGATATCAATCCTGACCGGGGAGCCAGATTTTCGAGCTGCCGGATGGCGATTCACCGGGCGATTGCGGAGTCCAGACGCCGGGGTTCGGGTTCGTCGTTCCCGGCGTGGATGAGGTGACCAGTCCGGAACTTTGCTCCCACGGAGGAGTCAATTTCACCGTCTTGAGCATCTCGGTCAGGTAATGGCGCAGATCAGGAAGTTTAGGGGCGTAGTAATTCCACATGTGCATCAAGAGCGAGTTCAATTTCGAATCCTGGGGGTCATCCAGTCGCGCGGCCACTTCGCGCATGCACCATTCGAGACCTTTTTCGAACGCTTTTTCGGCCTGCTTGGCAAGCTCCTGACCTTTTTCGATCCACGAAAGGCGTTCCTCGCGATTGAAACGCTCTCGCGAAAGTTCGGCCATCGTCATGTAGAAGCGATTGAGATCGAGATGATTCATGCACTCCGGACGCTTGAGAACTTCCGAAAAGACATCGTGCAGCAGACGCCCGTGATGCACCAGCAGAACGCGGTTGAGAACATACGACAACTGCTTGTCCGACAGTTTTTCGAACGGGAGCCGATGCAGTCCCAGCGCGGTGACCGATTGCAACGGCATCGCTTCGCTCACTTCGAGCGGCGGAAGCGGTTCGACCTGATGGCGAGCCGCCAGTTCGGAAATCGACAGGTGATAATGATTGGTGTCGCACATCGCATCGACCACATAGATCGCCGCCGTCAATTGATTTCGAAATGCGTCATCGCCCGTCACGCTCTTCGCCGTCGCGCCGCCGAGAGCATAAAGGGGCATGTTCGGCCAGATCTCTTCGAGGACTCGCCGCCAATGTTGGGCGTCGAGTTCATTGTGAATTTTTCCGGGGAAGTCTTCGGGAACAAGCCAGTTACGTTCATAACAGAGCAATTCGCGCGGGAGTGAGTCGATCTCGTCGGGGGACGGTGCGTGACCGGCCGAGAGATCGATACTGCTGCCGGAGAGTTCCTGCAGCGCCTGATAGGCCTGGTTCCAGTGATTCCCTTCGTAACCGGTCAGATAGGCGCGTCCCGGAAGTTCTTGGGCGTCGTCGCGATCGAAGATCGATAACCGCGACAAGACGCGGGGAAAATCGTCGAGCGTATAGGTTTTGTTGGCGGAATATGTGCTCGCCGCGCGATCGAGCACATCGAACTCGGCGACCGGTTGGGGTTCGCCGTTCTGACTTGCGGCGACGACGCGCCGGTAATAACGGGGTTGATCGCCCAGCACGGTCAGCAATCGCGAGACCGACTCGACGGGATACCACGTCGACTTCACGTTAACGACGTCATCGGAATTGTACATATCGAGAAGTTGGGCCAGCGTTTCGCACTCGATCGCCTGCGCTCGATCCTGATAGAGTTTCCCCGCTTTGTGAAGGGCATCGGCCGCTTCTTTTTCCTGGCCATCCCACGCAAGCGTGTAACCGGCGTTGTGCCAGAGCGGGGCCGCGACGACCGGATCGCTGTGCTGTTCGGCGAGACTGATAAAACTCTTGTGCGCTTCGGCAAAGCAGCCCGTTTCGCAGAAGCGTCGTGCGCGACGATAGGCTTTTTCGAATTCTCCTTCCACCGCGCATTCGACGAGCGGATGCACGCTGCGAAAGGGGTAGGGAATCCGCCGGTCGCCGTCGAACTGCAACAGTTTGACGAAGATTTCCTGCCGTTTGTTTTCGGGAGCAAGCCGCATGGCCAACGCCAGGTGTTCGCGCGACGCCATCCACTGGCGCGCAAACATGTGCATCGTCGCCAGGTACATGGCGATGTTGCTCGTCACGGCGGCAGCAATCGTTCCCCCGTGCAGGTAGGCGCGATACACCGCCGAGCGGGCTTTTTCGAGTCCGTCGGCGAGAAGGGCGGCGAGACCGAACAGCGCGATCGCCACCGGGTGATTCGCTTCCTGAGTCAGCAATCTCTGGAGGATCGTTTTAGCCCCTTTGTAGTCCTGTTCGTTCAGCAGCAGATTGGCGTGAATGATGACGGCTTGCGGGTATAAAGTGCTTCCCGTTTCCAGTTTTTCCAATGCCGAAATCGCAGCCCGAGTCTGGCCGTTCTCAGCCAGATGCACGATTTTATCCATCTCGTCCTGTACGGGATGACAGCAAAACTTGTATTTTTTTCCGCTTCCACACGGACAGGGCTGATAAACGTCGGTCGCCATGTCGCCGATTCCTTCTCTCATACGGAGCGTCTGTTGATGTCAGTCTGGTATTTTTTCGGGGGTTATCCGTCGCCTGCACGTTGATCGCAACGCGGCCATGCGACACGGATTGCCTGACCTTCAGATATTGTTGAATTGTGAATCCTACCAAACGGCTGACATTTTCACAGGCCATACAACCGTCACCGACCGAAAATCTGCCGAACCGGGAAACGCCGCATGGCAACCGGCTCGGCTTCCCCCCATAGCCGATACAATCGTCACAACATATCCCCGTTGCGAAGCATTTGATCGAGCGGGGCGTGTCTCCCTATCCGATTCAGCCGATACATCTTGCGGATGAATCAACATCCACTTCGGGTGGCACTGGCGTCTTGCCCGCCAGTGTGAACTCTCGAATCAAAGTCGACGGATGGATCGGCGAATCATGTGCGGGATACTCGGGATTGTCGGCCCTGTCGGACGCCCATGCGAGATTTCGCAGCCCGACCTGATCCGCATGCGCGACACCATGACCCCTCGCGGACCCGACGGCGCTGGCCTTCTGCAAATTCAGAACATTGCCTTCGCGCATCGCCGGCTCGCCATCCGCGACGTCGAACACGGCGCCCAGCCCTGGGTCAGTGCCGACGGTCGCTTCGTCCTGCTCTACAACGGGGAACTCTATAACGACGCCGAACTGCGACAACGATTGACCGACCTGGGACATCGCTTTCATACCCAATGCGATACCGAAGTCGTTCTCGCCGCGTATCAGCAATGGGGAAAAAACTGTGTCGAACATTTTCGGGGCATGTTCGCCATCGGCGTGTACGACCTTGTCGAACGAAGATTGTTTTGCGCACGGGATCGCTTCGGCATTAAACCCTTGTTTCTGACCCGGATCGACGATCAGTTTCTCTTTGCCAGCAGCATTCGCGCGTTGATCTCTCATCCGCGATTCGTCAAACGTCCCCATCTCCCTGCGATCAGTCATTATCTGACGACGTTTCGCCTGACGCTCGGACGCGAAACGATGTTCGAGGGGATCTGGCAGCTTCTCCCCGGCGAACGACTCACCGCCGAGAATGGCCGATGTTCGATCGAACGGTATTGGGATTACCCCGAACCGTCCACCGACGAAATGAGCTACAGCGATGCGGTCGACCGGCTTGAAACGCGGCTCACAGAATCCGTGAAAGAACAACTCGACAGCGACGTCCCCGTCGGGATGTTTCTCAGTGGTGGAGTCGATTCCAATATGCTCGCGGGATTGATGCGCAACGCCCTCGGCCGGCCGTTCGCCGTGATATGCGGCGGCGGAACGACCGACGACGCTTCCGATTATCCGCACTCGCGGGCCAGTGCCGATCACTTGCAGCTCGATTACGATGAAGTTCGAATTACGGCGGATGAATATAGGGAATATCGGCGGGAACTGCTCGACGATTACGCGACGCCGATCTCGACTCCCAGCGACGTCATCATTTTCCAGATGGCTCGCCGCATGAAACAATCGGTGGGAGTCGTTCTCGGAGGGGAAGGAGCCGACGAGTTGTTGTGCGGGTATTCCGTGCAGCATTGGAGCGGCACCGATTACGACCTATCCCAGAGTCTCTCGCGAGGCACGTGGTCCCCCGCGCCGGCGATCCGCGAATCTTACTCTGAAAGCCTCGCGCGGCATTACAGCAAGCAGGTATTTCAGTCGCCGGTCGAACAGTATTTCGATCTGAATAGCCTGATCCCCACGTCGATGAAGGCCGGGTTGTTTCGCCCGGAGATCTGGCAAGAGATCGATCGCGATCGGCCAATGCATGAGCATTACGAGACATGTTTCGCACAATGGGGAGATCGCTCGACGTCGGAGAAACTGCATCGAGTGCTGCATCGCGTCAATCTCGAAGCGCTCTTGTCGCGACTCGATACCGCCACGATGGCGGCGGGGTTGGAAGGCCGCGTTCCCTACACCGATCACCAGCTTGTGGAAGAGATGTTCCGGTTGCCGCAGGCGTATCGCATCGACATCGATCCGCAGGAACGCGCTCCGTATCTGGCGGCGGGGGAATTGCAGCAGCGGGGGAGCTTGCGTTCGAAGCGCGTCCTGCGTTCGCTGGCGGATAAACATTTGCCCCCGTCATTGGCACGCCGTCCCAAGGCGAGTTTCCCCACTCCGGTTCAGGGCTGGATGAGCGGCGACTGGCGGGATGAACTGAAGGACAAGTTTCAGCAGAGCGTTTTCGGACACTGGCTGTTCCAGCCGGAAGTCCTGCATGCTGCCGGTGAGCAGATCGAGCAGATCGGCATGCGCGCCTGGCCGATCTGGAACCTGCTGGAATGGGGCGACCGCCACTTCGAACGCACAGCGGCGTGATGCGACCGGCGCGTTCCGTTTTGATGCGCAGGAAACCTCCCTCCCGATTACCATTCCGGGCGTCGTTTGCCGTATAATGGGAATATGTTCGATCTCTGCCATCGTTGGCGAACCGATCGCGAGGATGTTTCCCATGCATGCTTTCACGAATGCCAGATGCGAACGAGATCGCCTTCTATCGATGGTCATTCGACACCTTTCGATGATGATCGCGCTGGCGGTCGGGTTAGGGCCGATCGGTTTCGGTTCGTTTGCCGGCATGGCGACAGGCCAGGAGCCAGAACCGGCGAAGAGTTCCGCCGAACAAACCTCCGACGCCCCGGTCGAGGAAAGCCGGGATACCGGTGGGGATGTGCCATCGCTCAACGACGAGGCCGAATCGACTCTCCCGGCGGATGCGGTTCCAACCCCCGTCGCAATTCCCGCCGATGCGGTTGAACTCCCGGCGGAGGTCTTCGCCACCGTGCCGATGCGTTCGCTCGACATGACGATGGAAGAAGCCCCGGCGTATTACGCGATCCTGAATCATGCGGCTCGCGTTCCACCCGCGAAACTTCGCGAGAGCGCGCTGACGTTTCGCCAGTCTCGTCACCGGGAAAACCCGAAACTCAGCAAGCGGCCATTTGATAAGTTTCCGCAATTCGTCGATCTCTTTCAGAATCCCGATACCTATCGCGGCAAACCGGTCACGTTGACCGGTTACACGCGGAGAGTCCGTTCGATCGTCGCCGATAAAAATGAATACGGCATCGATACGCTGCATGAAATCTGGTTGTTTACCGACGATTCGCAGAATAATCCGGTGGTGATCGTCTGCACTGAAATCCCCAAAGATTTGCCGCAGGGCGATCGACTCCTCAACGGGATTTCGGTCACCGGTTACTTCTTCAAGCTGTATGGGTACGATGACAGCGGCGACGACAAGCGGTTGGCCCCGATGATATTGGCGCATCGGCTGCAGTGGAGTCCGCCGAAGTCCGGCTTTCCTGAAATCTCGCCGTGGGTGATCTACCCCGGCATCATCATGCTGTTGTCGGCGGTGATCGCCGCCATTTGGTACGTGATGCGCCGAGATCAGCTTGCATCCCCGCTGAAACGCACAATCGATGAAGCCCCTGAAACAATCGGCACGCCGCCGGTTTCGGGAACCCCAACCGATTTGGACCCGCCGCCATTCGTGACCGATACGCCGGCGAAGGGGAATTGAACGGAATGTTCGCAAATCGTCGTGTTAGCCCTTCTCCCTCCGGGAGAAGGTGGCCGTCAGGCCGGATGAGGGTGCCTTTGATGTAATGACGAATGCCTAAATCCTAATGACTAAGGAATGACGAAGCCCGAATGTTCCAAATCAGAAAACGATCGATATTCCCGTTGCGCTTCATAGCATTTGGACATTCGTCATTTGGATTTCTTTAGTCATTCGTGCTTAGGCATTCGTCATTCACCCAAGACTCCCTCACCCCGCCCTCTCCCGCAAGCGGGCGAGGGTGAATGGGATGCAAGAGTGACTTCAAAATTCGACTCGTTCCACAAGCTATTAAAGTTCTCGCTCAGTCGTGTATATTCACGAGCATCCTGTTCGATGATCAATGCGCGATCGAATGATATCAGGTGAAAGTTCTGCATGACCGAACGACGACTCAACGAACCGTTTTTGCGCCCTTTGCGTCTGGGAGTATTCATCTCCGGCGGGGGCACGACATTGCTGAATTTCATCGAGCGGATCAATGCCGGCGAACTTCACGCCGAGATCCCGCTGGTGATTGCCAGTCATGCCGACTGCCAGGGGATTGCGCGGTCTCGCGAACGGGGTTTGAACTGCATCGCCGTCCCTCGATCGGACTACAAAAACACAGAGACGTACAGCGAAGCCGTGTTTGCCTTATGCCGTCAGCATGAGGTCGATCTCGTGGCGCTCGCCGGGTTTTTGTGCCTGCTGCGGATTCCCGATGATTATGAAGATCGGGTCATGAACATCCATCCCGCGCTAATCCCCGCTTTTTGCGGTAAGGGATACCACGGGTCGAAGGTCCATTCCGCCGTGCTCGAGCGCGGGGCCAAAGTTTCAGGCTGTACGGTCCATTTCGCCGACAATCAATACGATCATGGCCCGATCATTTTGCAGCGGTGCGTCGACGTCGAGGCCGATGATACGCCGACATCGCTGGCGGCTCGCGTCTTTACGGCGGAGTGTGATGCCTATCCCGAGGCG
Source organism: Planctomycetaceae bacterium (assembly GCA_046160425.1). Taxonomy (GTDB): domain Bacteria; phylum Planctomycetota; class Planctomycetia; order Planctomycetales; family Planctomycetaceae; genus JAQCEJ01. Next base: position 576 of record JBJXGP010000152.1, on the reverse strand, counting down.
ATTTCGCTTTACGCACAGGGACGACTTTGGCGCACCGTGGGGGGGACGGTGATCGTCCGCTGAGTGGACCAAACTCATGAAAAAAGACCTGCCCGACCGCTGTGGAAGTCGAACAGGCCTCTTTCGTGTGTGTTCATTCGAGAGCCGCTTCGCGCTGCGAGCGAAGCGACTCTCTCCATCAACCATTATTTGCATCGATCAGACTCTCGCTGGTCGATAGGCTGCCAATCACAAGCCTGGAATATCCAGGTGTTCTTCAAGGGCAATCTTGCGGAGCTTTTTCAACGCTCGCGACTCGAGTTGCCGGATCCGTTCTTTGGTCACGCCCAACCGTGCGCCAACCTGTTCGAGCGTGTGGGGCTGGCCGTTTTGTTGCAGGCCGTAGCGGTACATGATGATTTCTTTTTCGCGCGTATCGAGTTGATCCAGAATGCTCATGATGAGCTGGTGCTGTTTCTTGTTGACCATCTCTTCCTGAAACTGGTTCGCCCGGTTGTCGCGCGATTGCTGAAAGACTTCTTCGTTACCCGTGCGATAGCGGTCGAGCAGGGTATGCTCGGCCGGGATCGACCGTGC
>JBJXGP010000151.1:0-4461 GCA_046160425.1 Planctomycetaceae bacterium | reverse complement strand
ATTGTTGTTCGACAGTTCAAACGACTTTCGCAAATCGTTCAGCCCCGCTTCTTCCGCACCCAGGCTCAGTCGGATTTCGCCGCGGATCGCCAGCGCTTCGGCGTCGTCAGGTTGTTTCGCCAGAGTTTCATTCAATCGCCCCCACGTCACGTCGAGCCGTTGAAACGCGGTGACGGAGTTCGAGGCTTGCGAGACGACGGCCCCATGCGCGCCGATCAGGTTGCCCAATTCGACGTCAGGAGGAACCGCCGCGCGGCTGAGAATCTGCCCGCTTTGCAGGTCGATGTGTAAAATTTCCTGTTTCTCGATCGGCAATTGATAGATGTTCCCCGACCGCAGTCCTCTGCCACAGGGAGCCGCCGGAAGTTGAATCGGTTGCGGCCAGACCGGGGCGCCGTCGCTCAGCCGATAACTTTGCAGTTGGTGCTCCTCGACGACCAGCACTTGCCCCCCGGAGGCGGTTCCAATGAATAAACCGCGATCTCGAGGCACGTTCCATTTCAGCTTTCCATCGATCAGCGAGAGACAATACAAATCGTGCGACTCGGGCAGCGTCACGAGCAGGTTTCCCCCTGCAATGACCGGCAAACCGTCCAGCCACGTCCGGTCCGCCAAGCCATAAATCAGCGAACTCGGCATGCCCATGAATACTTCCTGTCCATGCTGTCGTTGCATGGCCATCCGCGCCATCGCTTCATCCGTCTGGCTCAACAGAGGATCGACGAACGACCACACCAACTCGCGATGCACAATATCCACAGCCGTCAGCACTCCGGTATCGCTGGGACAGATCAGCACCCCTTGTGAATACGAAGGGCTTAGTCCGTCGACCGATAACTTGCGAATCTGAGGGACAGCCGGCGCCGCCAGCAATGAAAGTTCCCATTCCCGTTCGCCGGTCTGCGCATTCAAAACCAGCAGGATCAACTCATCGCCATCCTTCATCAGGCAATACAACATGCCGTCGAGAGGAAGCGGCGGTCCCAGAAAATAGGCTCCCGCCAATTCGAGTTCGTAATCTCCCCGGTCGTCACCCGCTTCCCAGCGGAGCTTTCCGCTATTGGCGTCAAAGGCCAGCAAGCGGTTGAAGCCGCGCGGCATGAGCGGGGGAATTTGAGTTCGCCGGTCCATGCTTGACGTGCGGATGTGTCCGATGTCGTCCAGTACATACACCAGGTTCCCGTCGCTGGAGAGCGTCGACGTCGTGGCAAGAAACCAGGCTCGATATCGCAGATACGCTTCGAACGGCGATTCGCGAGCCGTCGTCGCTTGCATCTCCAGGTTCGCGTATTGATTCATCAATACATTCGCTGCGGGATCGATCACAAACGATTCCCATTTGAGCTGACCGGTGGCGAGGTCGACGGCCGAGAGATGAGTCAAACTCCGATAAAGCACCGTCTCGCCAACCACCAGCGGCTGCGCTGCGGGAATCGACAACCCGCGATCGCGCCGCTGTTTGTCTCGCATCTTTTTCCAGGTCGCGTTCACATCGTTTTGGCGTTCGCTCGCGTCGGTCGACTGCCGGAATAACGTCGGCGCCTGCCAGACCGGTTCCCAATGCGGACTCCCCAGCGGACCGGACCCGTTTCGGGTCGGCAAGCCGCCGCGCAGCGCCCAGTTCTCAGGTCCAGATCGACCGGGAACCAAATCTTTTTCAGGGGTCGAGGTGACAAACGCCCGATCCTCGTCAAGCGTTCGCGAACCGAAGTGCTCTTCCAGCCAGGGAATTATCTTCTGAGCATCAACGGGCAAATTCACGCGGCGACCGGCGATGACGATCTGTCCGGCGTTCTTTGCAAGTCCGGCTTCGATCAGAACGTCTTGAGCCTGCTCGTCGTCGCCTGCAAGATACCAGCTTGCCGCCAGACGCACGGTCAGCATGCGCCGGTCCTCTCCCGGTTGGGGGGATGATTTCAAGAGATCCTGATAGATTCTCGCGGCGGCAATTGGCTGATGCCGATCGAAGTTCAATGCTGCCAGCCGTTCCGCTCCCTTTCGCCCGGAAAGGCTGACGGGAAACCTGCGGATGAGGATTTCCAATGACTCCTTTTGCCCCGTTTTCAGATACTGTTGCCAATGCCGATCAGCTTCGGCCCCCCATTGAAATTCGTATTGTTGACGGAGATCTCCCGAAAGGTTTTGCAGCAATTCGCGCGTCGCCCCTTTCAAGCTGAGATTCCTGGAATCGGGAACCCCCTGATCGTTGAGCAGGTAGCTGTCTTCGTCGGCGTTGAGGATCCCCTGTAACAGCGTCAGCGCTTCGACGGGCTTCTCGGACTTCAACAGAACCTGGGCGTTCTGCCAATCCTGAGTGAATTTGCGGCTCGACGAATAAACCGGTTGCTGTCCATCGTACTCCCCTCGTAAACGACGTCCCCGAAGATTCTCATTGATCGGCGGTGCCAGAAAATTTCGCGGCTGAAGCTGGAAATTTCGCCTTTGCTGCCACCAGGCCGACGCCGTCGGCGGCTGCACGATCAGCGACCACCAAAAGGCGATCAACGCCAACACAACGGTACGTGCGACTCGAGCCGAAGGACGAACGAAGGTCGAATCCGCATTGCAACCGAATTCAGTCGGCCAGGCTATCCGGAATTTCGGACGTCTGCGATCACTCATTGCGGATCTTTTCTGTGTGAAGCGATTCATGGGACGATAACCGTGCATGAAACCGCTGCTGGACACGGGCTTCAATTCGCCAATATCACAGTTTACGCGAATTCAGGTCGTAGACTCAATCGGAATCGGATCAATCTCTCCGCCGTCGCACCGAATTCAGGCCGACTCTCCCGATCGGTACAGACGGGAAAACGCTGCGAATTTCTGCATTCGCTCGGCAGTTTCTTCACCCGCGACAAAGACTCGCTTTCGCTATGCCGGGGCCGTCGAGTATGCTGTTTATCAGCATTGATGTCACGTTTTCGGCCAATAAAGTGGCGGGGACAGATTTTCTCCGGGGACTTCGAGAGAGCAGATCATGTACCAGAATACCGACGAATACGCACAATCGCAGCTCGAGCTGCTGTTTCAGGGAACCGCCGAATATTATGCCCTTCGCGGAATTTTTCAGGGAAAATTCCAGTTCGGAGAGAAGCCGGCGATCGTCGTCATCGACTTTGCCTACGGCTGGACCGACGAGAGTTACGCCGGAGGGAGCAAGCGGCTCGACGACCCGGTGCAGAACACGGCGAAGTTGTTGAACGCCGCCCGTCCGCTGCAGATCCCCATCATTTTCACGACAAGCCCGTTTCGACCGCAAACGGGCGACCAACCCTTCAAGAGCGCAGCCGATCGTTCGGAAGGGTTTCGACCGTGGGATGCCCGGGCGGTCGAACTCGATGCCCGTTTGTCGCCGCAGCCAAGCGATTACGTCATTGAAAAGGAGAACGCCAGCGCGTTCTTCGGGACGCATCTCGCTTCGTACCTGATTCAGCACAAAGTCGATACGGTACTGCTCACCGGATGTAGCACGAGCGCCTGCGTCCGGGCGACGGCGACCGACGCCAAGAGTTACCGTTTCAAACCGATTGTCATCAGCGATTGCGTCGGCGACCGCGTGGCGGCGCTGCACGCCTTCACGCTGTTCGATCTTCAATCCCGCTTCGCCGACGTCGTCACGTTAAAACAGACGCTGGAATATCTCCAGCGTCCGGCGAAACAATAACGATTCTCCGCCCGGTTGAGCTTGGCAACTATATCAGATCGAAATTGTATTCCGTGCTGCCTTCTTTGATCACGGCGGTGAGACCCGACGTGGCCTGGCCGCGATACTTTTCGGGGACCGTTTTCAGGATCTTTTCTGCATCGGTTCCCAGGCGGGAGGGGGGAATGTCGAACGTGATGAACGCCGTGTAGACGCCCACGGGGAGCGGGCCATCCAGCGAATAGGAACCGTCCGGCTTGATGTTTCCACCGGCGGCGGCCCCTTTATCCGAGACAAAATTGATCCGGCCTTCGACCAGCGGTTTACCCGCCACGGTGATTTTCCCGGCGACGTTTCCCATCGGTTTCGCGTCGCTGCCGTCACCGCAACCCGCAACGAGGGCGAGCAAGCAGGCAGTCATTGAGTAAACCGCGACGCCGCGCAGCATACGAACAAAACCATTCGAACGTCCCAGATCGACTGACTGAAGGAAAGACAACATCTTAATATCTCCAACTTGGTTTTTATGGTTTAAGAGACCCTAACACAACCGGTTGTGCCTGTCGAAAAGGCCTGAATGTTTGCAGAAAACCACGCGGTACAGAGGTTGTGTTAGAGTAATTAAATAAAAACAGCCGATGCACTTGCGGGTGACATCGGCCGTTTCATCTGTATCAAATCCTGATCGATCCCCGAACCATTTAAGAACGCATCAAGATTGTGGGCTTGAAAAAACACCGCTGAACGATGCGGCTGATCGTTAGAACTCGCCGAGAATCAAACCGTCATTTATCGTTCCCAACATGAGCAATGTC
>JBJXGP010000150.1:0-2704 GCA_046160425.1 Planctomycetaceae bacterium | reverse complement strand
CATCTGGAGTGCAGCCCGTTTGTTTCGACAACCAAAAAGTCGTGCGTGCTGTTCTTCGTGATGAAACAGACGTTCAATTCGTAGAATCATTTATCGAAGATTTCTGGTCGCACGAGGTTAGCGTTGGGGCTGTCGACTTTCGCATTGGCTCCGGTGATCTCCCGCGACTCACCCGTCACGGAATTGAATACCGCGAGTTAATCGACGACGTGCAGGCGCTGATTGATCGCGAGCGCGAAACGCATGCAGCCACCGCTGGCGGCGGATGGTTCGATGACTTCAAGGATTTGAATCAGATTTACGCGCAGCTGGATAGTCTGGTCCTAGCCAATCCGACGCTCGCTTCGACTTTTCTGGTTGGCACTTCGATTGAGAATCGAGCCATTCGAGGCATCGCCATCTCGACCGGTGGTGCCGGCAAACCCGCGATCGTCTTCAACAGCTGTCAGCACGCGCGAGAGTGGATCTCGCCGATGGTCACCATGTACATCGCGGATCAATTGTTGTCGCAATACAACATCGATCCCGAACTGACGTCGCTGGTGAATAACGTGGATTTCTACATCATTCCCGTAGTGAATCCGGATGGTTACGTGCATACGTGGGGGCCTAACCGGTTGTGGCGGAAGAACCGGCGTAACAATCTGGACGGAAACTTCGGCGTCGATCTGAACCGCAATTGGGGTTTTGCCTGGGGCGGACCGGGGAGCTCCGGCAACACGTTCAGTGATACCTATCGCGGAATTGCTCCCTTCTCAGAGCCGGAATCGGCGGCGCTTCGGGATTTCATTCTTGGTCTCTCCAATGTGCGGGCGCACATCGATTATCACTCATTCTCCCAGGTGATTCTGACGCCCTGGGGATATGAGTTTGAACACCTGGCGCCCACACTCGACGCAGCAGAGTTTGACGTCTTGAGCCAATCCATGGCTGACGCCGTCCTCGCAGCTGGTTTGCCTTACAAGCCGGGACCGATCGGCGGAATTCTCTACCGGGCAGCCGGTGGGGCTGTGGACTGGATGTATGGCGAGCGAGGCATTTGCTCGTGCACCGTAGAACTTCGCGATACCGGCGAATTCGGTTTCATTCTCCCTGCGGACCAGATCATTCCGACATGCGTTGAGAACATGGAAGGGATGAAGGAATTCGCGTTCTGGGCAGCCACCGCCAGTTCGCTGCGACTCTATCACAATCAGTCCACGTTGCCCGTTGTGGCAAGTCCAGATCAATCAAACACGATTACCGTTCAAGCTCGTGCCTGGCCGGGTGAACAATTGGATCAGGGAAGTGTCAGTGTGTGGCACCGAACGGATGTGGAGGGGGCGTTTACGGAGACGAGCCTCAGCCCGGGAGCGCCGACCGTGTTCCAATCGTACTCCGGGGACCTTCCCACGACTCCGTGCGGTCAGACCGTTGAGTATTACTTTTCCGCAGCCACGACTTCGATGGAAACGGCCACGTTGCCGGAAAGCGCGCCAACGGAAGTGTTTTCGATGCCCGTGGCCATCGTTTCAACGATGGTGTCGGATACATTTGAAACGAGCAGCGGCTGGTCGATTATGTCGGTGGGCGATACGGCGACACGTGGACGATGGGAGCGGGCGGTGCCGGTAGGCAACTCGTTTTCCTCGCAGGGTAATTATGCAATCACCTTTGTTCAGCCCGACGTAGATCACACGCCCGATCCCGGTGACGAGTGCTTCATGACGCAGAACGGCCCGTATCAGCAGCAAAATCCGACGTATGTGAATGGCATCACGACACTGACTTCACCTGCGTTCAACATTACCGGTGACGGGGAAGCCTACGTTTCGTTCTGGGCGTTTTTCAACAATTCGAACGGGGCGGGAGATCGGTTCGAAGTTTCCCTCTCCAGCAATAATGGTACGAACTGGGTGTCACTGGTTGACATCACTTCGCCGACCTATGTGACCACGGAGACTGTGTACTGGAGACGATACCTGTTCCGGGTGTCGGATTACATCACGCCGAGCACGCAGACGAAGTTACGGTTTGTTGCGAGAAATGCCGCCCCCGTTACCAACCTTGTGGAAGCAGCAGTGGATGACGTCGAGTTTTTCCGTGTGTATTGCCCGCCGATTCCGGGCGACCTCGACAGCGACGGATTCGTCGATGTGAGCGATCATGAAATATTGTTGGACTGCCTGATGGGTCCTTCGACAGCGCACCCTGTCGATTGCGACGATGCAAACTTCGACCCTGACATCGACGTGGACATGGCTGATTACATCATCTTTTCCTATTTATTGCCGGGCACGTAAAAAGTAGAACCGTCGCGTTGTGATTAGCCGCGACGGTTCACCATTGTTTTGGTTTTGTGTGATGCGGCTTAAGCGCCGGTTCCACCACCGCCGAAGAGGCCGGTGATGAGGGAGCTCAAGACATCGAACACTACGATGTTCATGATTTCATAAAAGATGCTTAGAAAAAAGGTCATACCGCTTCTCCCTTAAAATCGGACTGCAAAACCCGTTCCCACGAAAAAGTCGTCGGCTTCCTCATTCAGTCCGGCGCCGCAGCGCACATCGAACTGCAGGTTTTCCGTCACCGGAAAAGTAAGCCCGCCATTCACATAGTGAGCACAATCAGTGCCATCGTCGTTCGGGTAGACCCCGAAGTATTCCACGTAAGACCCAAGCCAGTCGGTAATGGAGCATGACAATGATAACGAGGCCGCCGTTTG
>JBJXGP010000149.1:0-4699 GCA_046160425.1 Planctomycetaceae bacterium | reverse complement strand
GATCTGGAGTGGGAGTCTCCTTGATGATCTTGCGTATGAACTCTTCGTTAAACGGTAAAGTCTTGTCAGTCATGAATGTTTCTCAAATGTTTCTGATGAAGTGATCATGTTCAGTGTTTCGCGTCCGTTCCCGGCAATGGCTCCCCATTTTAGTCATCCCCACGGCGATTCTCCACTCTCCGAACACGCTCGGGTTACACCATGTGCGAGGATTGTAGCGGCGAATCAACATAACCCTTTACTCAGTCAGTATGTCCACCATGCTTCCTTTGCACGCGACGGGGGAAGGAATTCGATGTTTAGAAGAGAGTCATTCCGCGCCGTGAATGAGTCATTGCTCAAGGTGTTTCAAGGCGGATGTTCTCACGGAGGCTGCATTGAGCCTCTATAGAGTGAAACTGCGCCGAATGTATCGATTTTGCGAGAAAATTGTTGTGTTCCCCGTAGACAGTTTCTTACCATGAAGTGTTCGGGGCCAAACATCGACGTAGATCACACTGGTAGATCACACTGATAGTAAATAGCTCTGATTTGAAGACCTGAGTGGTGGTCGCTGGATTCGGCGAATTGACGCTGAATCAGCGAATACCTGCGGGTTCTGAATTTTGATAAAGGTTCTCCACATGCCTTGTAAACCGGGAACGATCGCTGTGGTGTTGAGCGGGCTGACGCTTGCATTCTGGCTTTCGGTCAGAGAGACCGAACCGATTGCGTCTGGTTCGCCGCATGCACTCGTGACCCGGATTTCGAGAACCGTGGAGCCGAGTTCGCCGAAACCCGCATCGTCGTCATCCGCTTACCTCTTCAGCGTCCAGGATGACCCCGATGCCGACGGCGAATCGACTGACGCCGATGATTCGGAGATGGAAGCCGATGCAGCCGCCGAGGGGGCCGGTGATGAGGCCACCAAAGAAAATGAGGAAGCGCTCGAAGATTCTCCGTTCCTTGTCCAGCCCGACACGCCGTTGAAACTGTTCGGCGCTGTGGAGTTAATGATGGACCTGGGGAGGCCGAATCTCGCGAAAAGTTATTTGAAGAAGCTGCTCAAATCGAACCCCACCGACGACGATTTGCAGGCGATGCGCGACAAGTACGGTCCCGCCGCCTTCCTGAAACTGGCAAACAATGAAGACATGCAACCCGAGTCGGTCGAACTGCTGGAACTTTTCAATGCCGCCGCCATCAGACAGGCCGACAATCCCGAGCGCGTCGCCGGTCTGATCAAGGATCTTCTCGAAGCGCAGCCGTTCGAACGTAAAGCGGCGATTCAACAACTGCGTAGCGCCGGCCCGAGGGTGATTCCTTTGCTGATCAAGGCGATTCCCACATTGAATTCGACCGAACGCGATACGGTCCTGCTCGCCGTCAGCGAAACGGGCGAGACGGCGATTCCGCCCCTCGTTGCCGCCCTGGAGAGCGAAGATGAAACCCTGCAAAATTTCGCAATCGATGCTCTGGGGTTGGTCGGCAACCAGGAGACAATTCCTCATTTATGGTACTACGCCTCCGATCCGCAACTCGGCGACGGCACGCGGCAAGCAGCCCGCGTTGCCATCAGCCGCATCATGCGCGTGCCACTGCACAAGGCCGACGACATTTCTCTTTACGGAGCCGCCGAGGGACTGCGCGATCAGGCGAGAAACCGCTTCCGTGCGATGACGCTGGGGACGACCGACAGTGAAGAAAACCAGATTCACTGGAGCTGGGATCCGCAATCGGCAAACATCGTGTCGAAAACATTACCGGTGGAGACGATCGCCTTGCTGGAAGGGACGAGGTTCGCCCGTCAGGCGTTGGCTTTGGCTCCCGAACATCGCGAAGCACAGATTCTGTTCATGAGTCTTGCGCTGGCCTCCGATGCGATGCTCGCCGGATGGGATCAACCTTTGCCGGCGGGACCGGGGACGGCACACGATTTGGCGCTCTCGTCCGGTTCCGAATTGATCACCGAAGTCCTCGAACTGGCGATGAACGAAGGGAACCCCGCGGTCGCCATCACCGCGCTGAATGTCTTGAAGAACATCGCCTCTCGTCACGATTTGGGAAGTCGTGACGGCAAGCCGTCGGCGATGGTGTCGGCGTTGAATTTCCCGGACCGACGCGTGCAATTCGTGGCGGCGAATGCCATTCTGCATCTCGATCCTGAGAAGCCTTATCGTGGAGCACAGCGAGTCATCGGCATCCTGCAACGGTCGCTGGAAGATACCGGCGGCAACGTCGCCGTGATCATTGATGCCAACGATGAGCGCGGCGGGAAATTCAAGTCTTTCGTCAAGGATTCGGGTTTTGAAGCCGTCGTGTCGCCGACCGGTAAAGAGGGCTTCACACTCGCGGCTGAGCGGACCGACGTCGAGCTGATTCTGCTTCACGCGAATACCATCCAATGGAATCTCAGTCAAACGCTGGCGAATCTTCGCGCCGACGCCCGCACGGCATCGATTCCGTTGATCGTTTATGGCGATATCGAACTCCGTGCCAAGATATTGGATCATCTCAAGATGTATCCGCAGGCGACGTACATCGTTGAATCGAGTTCGGTCGAGGACTTCCAGCATCAGGTCAATCCGTTTCTCGCGCAGCGCCGCACTCCGCCCCTCTCGGCCGAGTTGAAACAGCAGCAGCAGGTGGCTGCGATTGATTGGATGGTGCATATCGCCAATAGCCGGCGGACCGAGATTTACGATCTGACACCTGTGGAAAGCACGATATACCGGGCGGCGGAAAATCCCCAGTTAACCGAGGGGGTGATTTTGATCCTGGGTTCAATTCCGACGCAAACCGCGCAAACAAATCTCGCTGAACTCGTGCTCAACGATCGGCTCACGAACGCCCAGCGCGAGATCGCCGCGCTGCAGATGGTGTTTCACATTCAGCGTTATAGCCTGACGCTGTCGGATGCCACTCTTTCGCAGTTGAAAACGCTACTTGCAACGACGGATGACCCCGCCTTGAAAACAGCACTGACTGCGTTGCAGGGAGCGCTCAAGCCGAACGCTCAGGAACTGACCGAGCGCTTGCAGAGTTTCTCAAGCACGCTACCAGCGACGAATTCTGCTCCGGTGGTTGAAGGGGAAGCCGTTCCGGTAGAGGAAGAGACCGTCGACGAGAACAAATAGGGCATCTGGTGACATAATGCCATATTTTACGGTCCTTGATGTTTCGCGATCAAACCGACTCTCGTTTTCACTCACGGTCTGCGCAGTCATTACGCCTGAGTGACCCCTCTTTCAGCGAATTCTTCTCGAATTCTTTCTTCGCGTGATCCCGCCGTCAATTTACGATCCGTCCCGCTTCGATTATCATGTCATGCGATGCTCAATCGCTTCGCTGCTGCGCGATAATCGGGCATGTTCGATGAATTGCAAGGCGACGTATCTGCAAAAAGTCACTCATGTCCCAGCATATACCCACCGACGAACATCAACTCCTGCAGGGAATCATCGGCCAAAGCGCTGCCATGCATGAGGTCGCCCGGCTGACGCGGTTGGTGGCTCAAACATCCGTGACGGTTCTCCTGACCGGTGAAACGGGGACCGGCAAGGAGTTAATCGCCCGGGCACTGCATACGCTCAGCCCGCGCTCGACCGGGCCGTTCATTCGCGTCAATTGCGGAGCACTCAGCGAGAGTCTACTCGAAAGCGAACTCTTCGGCCACGTCAAGGGAGCGTTCACCAACGCTTTCGAAAATCGAACGGGGCGATTTGAAGCGGCTCATGGCGGGACGATCTTTCTCGACGAAATCGATTCACTCAGCGTCACCTTGCACGTGAAACTGCTCCGCGTGTTACAGGAGCACGAATTCGAACGAGTCGGCGATACGCGAACGATTCAGGTCGATAGCCGCATCGTCGCGGCGACGAATCGCGATTTGTTGACCGAAGTCGCCGAGCAGCGGTTTCGCGAGGATCTGTTCTATCGGGTGAACGTGATGCCGATCGAACTCCCGCCGCTGCGCGAACGGAAGGACGATATCCCGCCGCTGGTCCATCATTTCCTGCAGCATTATGCGCGGGAGAACGGCTGGGGGGCCTCAATTCCCTCCGGCGAGTTCATGGTCTGGCTGGAAAATTATGTGTGGCCGGGCAATGTCCGTGAGCTGCAGAATTATATCGAACGGGCGGTCGTCCTGTCGCAAGGGGGGCCGCTCAAGGTGGAGTACCTGCCGCTGCATGTGCGTGGCTTGGCGCCGATCCGGCCGTTCCGCCGGCGCCGAAGCCTGGAAGAACTCTGCACCGAACTTGTAGCGCTGGGCCTGCAAGCGCGAGGAGAGTCCACCGATAATCTGCATCCGCAGCTCATGAATCTGGTGGAAAGGGAACTGATCTCGCAGGTATTGACGCTCGCCAAAGGCACGCAGACCCGGACGGCACAAATGCTCGGCATCAATCGCAATACATTGCACAAAAAGATCGAAGACTACGGGTTGCAGGGGAATGCTCAGTGAATTGTGGTCAGCGGAAAGCGTTCGGTCCGGATCCCGATCTCCCCTTTGGCGTCGACATCGCGTATAATGCGCAGCAATAAAAGTCGAGAAACATTGGCGATGCAGAGAGTTTGTGAATTAATTAACTTTTCAGGATTTCAAAGTCATTCAGCCGAAAAACGACCTCCTAGGATCGCTCAGGATCGATTGCAGAGGACTTTTTTGACCAAATGCTCATCCTGGAAAATAAGTGAAATCAATTTTTTCACAGCCTCA
>JBJXGP010000148.1:0-13864 GCA_046160425.1 Planctomycetaceae bacterium | reverse complement strand
AGTGCGTGGAACTAGCAATGTCCCTGATGGTGCGAGAGCTTCACACCGGGAATATCAAACGGTTCTGCACCATTGGGAAAGTCTTTCTGGCCGACCGGGACGAACAAGAATTTTGCTTTGGGGTCGATCTGTTTGCGGATCAACCACACACAAGCGATCCGATCGACTCCGACGTTCTCCCACGTGACCCATTTCATGGTGAGGAATCTCCTCGATCTTTCCGCCTCGCGCTGTGTGCCGCGAGCAGTTTTGCGCGGACCTGTTCGCCAAGTGGACTGTGAAAATAGTCCTTTGATTGAATCTGCTGATATCGCTTAGACAACTCAGCGAGGTTGCGTTGTTTACGTTTCAAGGCCGCAAGAATGTCGGCATAGACGGAATCTACCTGCTTCTCGAAGTGCGCTCTGAGGGAAGGTTCATCGGTGGCATAGATCGCGTCCGCCGTCCATAACGTCGCTTCGCCCCCCAGTTCGGTAATTTCCGCCGCCAACCATTGAAATCGTTCGCGCGTGCGGTCGGATGCGGGCAATACCCAAACCGCATCCTGGAGCGATACCGCCCCCAATTGCTTCATTTGTCGCCAGACATAGACTCGGCGTGCGCTGGGCTCTCGCGGAATCTTATACGTCAGTAAGAGCCAATGCCTCACGAATCCCTCCGGTTGGAGTGGATGACCTACCCTCAGGCATTACATTAGAATGTAACCACAGTTACAGCACGAGTTTATGCAGGTCCGGTTATCGTCGTCAAGTCTGCACGTCGGATTTATCGGACCATCGTGAAGCCATAAAAACGCGATTGGATTCACATGCCCGGGGTGCCCCAGACAACTTTCAATGTCTTTTCTTGGTTTTGGGTGGCAGGGCGACTCAGACAACCTGAGATCGTTGGATTTGGGTGGTACAGACGCAACTGCGTCGGTATTGCGCAGCAACAAGAAGCTGTGAATCAGGTTTCAACAAGGATCCCCATTTCGGAAGGAATCCGCTCAACAAGCGTCTTGTGCCTGACGGCAGGCAGACGGAGGACCGACTGTCTGCTGTTTCGCGTCGAAGTTGTCCTCGCGCTGCTCGCCAATTCCGATCAGCGAATCGTCGCCGGGGCGGTTTGGCCTGAGGGGATCAGCGTCGTGTAGTTTCGGCCTTGCATCCGCTGTTGCCAGTCGGCTTTCGCTTCGGTGACCAGTTCGGGTTTTTCGAAGAGCGTGATCGCGCTGATGGCCAGCACCTGCGTGGCGTAGATAATCCCCTTTTCGCCGATCGTCGAGCCGATGCTGGCGACGTTCTGCCAGCTATGCCCCGGGCTTTGATACGGGAAGCAGGTCGCGCGAATCCCTCCCGTCGGGACGTACCAGCTCACGTCGCCGACGTCGGTCGAGCCGGTGTTGACGTCCATCGAGTTGTTGATCGGGTGAATCGATTCATCGAGCGCCATCGAGAATTCCGTTCCGAATTCTTCCTGCAACGGCATTTGCAATCGCCGCGAAAACGCATGCTCTTCGGGAGTGAACTGGGGAGGCGGAATCATTCGCAAACCCTGAATCAGCAATTCGGACAGCGGCGAATTGGGGATCAATTCGTGGCAATCGGTGTCGACGACGACGTCGACTTTAGTCCGCGACATCATCGCCGCCCCCTGGGCGATGTCTCGAATCCAGTTGTAATAGAACGCGGCGTCGTTGTGCTGGTCGGCGCGAATGTAGTACCAGACGGTCGCTTTCGCGGGGACGACGTTGGGTGCTCCCCCGCCGTTCGTGATGACGTAATGAATGCGGGTATCGTCCTTCACATGCTCGCGCATGAAATTCACGCCGATGTTCATCAGTTCGACCGCGTCGAGGGCGCTGCGGCCTTTTTCGGGACTGACCGAAGCATGCGCGGCGGTTCCTGAAAACGTGAACTTCGCCGAGACGAGCGACTTCGAGCTTCCCGACCAGACTTCGTTTCGTGTGGAGGGATGCCAATGCAGGCAGATATCGAGGTCATCGAACTGCCCGTCGAGCAGCATATAAACCTTGCCGATGACCGTTTCTTCGGCCGGCGTGCCATAGACGCGAATCGTCCCGGCGAGACCGTGTCTTTCCAATGCATGGCGGATGGCGATCGCCGCACCGATGGCACCGGAACCCAGGCCGGAATGTCCGCAAGCATGGCCCGGCGCACCGGCGTTGACCGGCTCGCGTCCGGGGGTCACTTTTTGCGAGAGGCCGGGCAGCGCATCGTACTCGGCGAGGATGCCGATAATCGGCTGACCTGACCCGAAGCTCGCGACAAACGCGGTCGGCATATTGGCGACTCCCGCCTTCACAGTAAAACCGTGATCGCGGAGTTTCGACACCAGCAATGCCGACGAGCGGGTCTCTTCGAGGCCGACCTCGGCGTAATCCCAGATCGAGCGATTCGTATCGAGGATCATGCGGGTGTTCGATTTGACGTTCTCGACGGCGGTCTGCTGTGCATCGGAAAGTTTCGGACCTTCAGGGGCTTCGTCCTTTTTCTCTGCCCCCTTGTTTTCAGCCGCTGGTGCCGCATCGGTATTTTTGTTTTTTTCCTCTTTGGCCGCCGCTGTTTTCGTGGCGGGTTTCGCGTCGACTTTGGCATCCGCAGGCTCGGTTTTCGTCGCTTTGCCGTTCGCAGGTTTTGCATCTTCCTGCGAAACGACCCGAGGCGTCGAGTTGGTCACCGCCATACACAGCACAAGACCCAATAAGACGAAACTGACCGTGCGTAACATGCTGCTTTGCGCTCCGAAAATAACGTCCGATGGATCCGGGAACTCCGACGCGGCGATTCGCCTGCCCGCTTGAGGAGTTCAAGCTTGCGAAGCGGTCAATCGTCGAACGAAAACGATGACATCCTTTGTAACATGTGACGGCGGAACAATTCCAGCCGAAACTCATGGGGGCATCTCGAATTTCGCCGATCCGATTGTAGGGGATATATCGCTCGTTAAGGAAACTCGCGATTCATCAGCCGCGTGAACGATCAACCTTCGATCCGAATGTGCTGTTGCAGGTCGGCGATCATGTGCCGCGTCGCCGCCGCAACGGCCGATTCCCAATCCTCGGGCGAGAACTGCGAACGGTACGGCTCCTGGCGAAACGCGAAGTTGATCCCGCGCGAATTATTCACCAGCCCCCCCAACCCCCGGCGATCGAACGCCGCCGCGACGTCCGCCGCCGTTCCTCCCTGCGAACCGTAGCCGGGAATGAGCAGCGGGACATGCGGCATCGCCTTTCGCAGTTCGACGAGTTCCGCCGGATACGTCGCCCCCACGACGGCTCCGACGCATCCATAGTCATCATCGCCGCGCAGCGAGGCGGAGAGTTCTTCCACGACGTGAGCCACGTATCGATAATGCGGCACGCCGTCGGTGACGCGGTCCTGAAAACTTCCCGCACCGGGATTGCTCGTGCGGACGAGAACGTAAACTCCGCCGCCCCGCTCGTGGGCCACTTTCAGAAACGGTTCGAGCGTATCGCGCCCGAGATACGGATTGATCGTGAGCGCATCGGCCCCCCACGCTGCCGCGTGCGGATCCTCCCCGGCGATGTACCCGCGAGCATACGCCTCGGCAGTCGAGCCGATGTCGCCACGTTTCGCGTCGCAGATGACGATCAACCCCGCTTTGCGGGCGTGATGGTTTACGCGCTGCAATGCCAAACATCCTGCCGGACCATATTCCTCAAAAAACGCCGCCTGCGGCTTGACCGCCGGGACGAGCGGAGCCACGACGTCGATGATCCTGCAACAGAATTCCTCAAACGCCACCGCCACGGTTTCCGATTCAGTCCACCCGCGCCTCCGCGCGGCGGCGACCAC
Source organism: Planctomycetaceae bacterium (assembly GCA_046160425.1). Taxonomy (GTDB): domain Bacteria; phylum Planctomycetota; class Planctomycetia; order Planctomycetales; family Planctomycetaceae; genus JAQCEJ01. The sequence goes on along the minus strand of JBJXGP010000148.1, from coordinate 10,043 downwards.
ATCGTCGGGCAATTGATCGAATCGGGGATCCAGCCCGACCAGCGCCGGAGTCTTTTTCTCCAGCACGGCGGCATGCAAGCGACGGGTGTATGAAGTCATGTCGGATTAATCGTTTCTGTTCAGTCTTAGCAGCTCATTGAAAAATGATCAAATGCGTTGATTCATGAGCCGGGTGGTTTATCCACCCGGTGTTTTTCCAACGGCCTGTTAGTCGCAATTTTATCAACCTGCCATCGAATCCACGGCGGCATAGACTTTGCCATGTTCTGACAACCAGGCGATATCGCCGTGTTCCGCATGTTCCTGAACTTGCCGTAGAAACTCCACCGCTTCTGACTCATAACACGGTTCGCTTGGGTCATCAGGAGGAATGACCATTTCGACGTCGACAACGACGACAAGTTTGTCGGTCTGAATGAACCGCGTTCGTTTAATTCGTTTGGGAGGGATTTTCATGATGAACAACAATCGGAAAGTGTACCGTCACCGTGTTGGAAACGCCACTTGTGATTTAGCGTCGAACATCCCAAATCGTCGCCGAACCGCGATGATAACCGGTGAAAAGTTTTGTTCCATCGGGCGAAAACGAGAGCACGCATGCCCGATTGTCCTCCGGTTCGACGGTCATCAGTAATTCGCCGGTGTTGATGTCGTATAAACGAATGATATCGCCCTTTGAACCTCCGGATCTGGACAAATCCGATATAGCACAAACTTTGCCGTCGGGAGAGATTGCGATGACGCAATAACCCGTAACGAGCTGATGCCGAAATTGTCGGCGCAACGTACCGGCATCGACATCCCACACTATTACATGCTCGTCAGATGAAGAAATCAGCGTATGGCCGTCTGCTGTGAACGCACTGTTCCGAAGAATCGGTCCACGAGGAGGGTTTGCCTGAATCTGAGCCGAGGTTCGCGAATCGGCGATAAATCGGCGTATTTCATTTCCGTTCGTTCCATCAAAGAGAACAACATTTCCGTTCTCCATCGCGGTTTCCAGTATCATGCTATCCGGGCGGAATTGCATCGTCGAGATATGCCACGAAGCTTCCCGTTGTTCTATGGGAGGATTGACATATAACACCTCCCCTTTTTCGAGATCGATGCCGTGCAGGTGAGTGGAATTGCTGCTGCCATGCAATGACGCAGCTACCAGAAATTTTTCGTCGTGCGACAATGCTGCTTGATCAATTGCACGAAAAGGAATTTCGCGAATCAATTGACCATCGGCGGCGGAATAGATGGCTACAATACCGTTCAGTCGTTCGACGGGATCGTCCCTTTTTCTTTTTCCTGCAACGATGACGCGGCTGCCATCGCGAGTAAACGTAAGAAATTGAATGGCATTATGGTCTCCAAGACGAATCTCAGGGGCCAATAACTGATGCCAGATCAGATCGCCCGACTTGGCATCCCAGACACGCGTCAAGTCGTCAACGTGACTGGTCGCAACTCTTTCGCCGTTCGGTGACCAGACAGCGGCCGTTACTCCACCTTCGGGCGTTCGCGCATCATGATGCAGCCGTTTTCCGGTCTGCACGTCAAACAAGCCAATCGCGTTATTGGTCGCCACGGCGACGACACTTCCATCGGGCGAGAATTCGGGCTGGCTGCCTGAGAATCCGGGTAATAGGATCTTTTGCAGCGGTGCAGCGGTATCGGCGTCGATGATTCTCAGTTGCGAGTAGTCTGCCACGGCGACTCGTACTCCCTCGCGAGAGAGCGCAGCGTAACCGTGACCGATATCTTCGGGACCGTGCAGATGATGTAGTTCCTTGCCGGAGTAGAGATCCCAAAAGCGGATCTCCGATAAGGAGACATTTTCCGCGGCAAACGGCGTACTGATCGTTTCGCGTTTCACATAACGTTGACCGACCGACATGAACGTACTGCCGTCAGGAGACACTGCAAGATGATTCAATCGAGAGTGGAATGTCGGTTCCCCGTTACCGCCGTGGGCATGCTTGATGCATCGCAAAAGGGCACCATCTTTGAGTCGCCAGATCGAGATGCTGCCACTGGCAGCGGTCCCGGCAATAATGCGGGTGTCGTCACGAGTGAATGTGACACAATTCGCTCCTGATATTCTTGTTCTGACCCGAACCAGAGCTTGCTCTCCCGTCGCAAAAACATCCATCGATTTGGCTGGATCAACTGTCTGCCGCAAATTTACAATGCCGTCATCTCCCGCCGTGGCGAACATATCTCCCCAATACGAAAACGTCACATCATTCACTGTTCCGCGGTGCAGGCGATCGCGAAAGATCAGGCGATCGGCGGTCAAGTCCCATACTGCCACGTAACCCCCGGCTTCACCCCACAGCAACTTCTTGCTGTCGATTGAAACTTCGAGCGACGAAATCCATGCCGTGGGTTGTACGGCATGTTCAATGCGTTTGATCGCTTTGCCCGTTGAAGTGTCGAATAACCACACAGTGGGATGTGGGCCGTTGGCTTCCGACGCAGCAATGAATTTGCCGTCACGCGAAAACGCGATATCGCTGGTGGAATAGTGCATCCGGAGGTCATCGGTGCCGAGTTGCAGGAGTTTTCGAGCAATACCGTGGGCCTCGACAGGGAGCGGCGGCGCCGGCGGTTCGGTTGCCTGGCGCTGCGGTCCGTTTTGATCCCCCGGTTCTTCCACCGAGGCTCGATTTTCGATTTGATCGGCGTACGCGAGATCCGGCAATCGAATGGCCGTCATTAATACAACGGCAACCAAATATGTCCAACGGGATTTACTCGCGAGGCGGTTTGTTCCTCTTGTGACGTCGGAATAGGCCAAAAAATTGAACATACCCATCACCTCCACAGTACGGGCGATGTGCATCGCTTGCCCATCGCCCGTCTTTATGATCAGGAGTTTTCCGACGCAGCGTCTCTCTCGATTTTCCGATACAAATCAATCCTTCACCGCCTCCACCGCGAGTTTCTGGAAGTCGGCGCGGAGGTCGTTGCCGTCGCCGCCGGTGAAGTTTTGGCGGGAGATCAGCAGGATGAAGATCATTTCCTGCGCGGGGTCGATCCAGCCTTGCGTGCCGAAGGCGCCGCCGTGGCCGAACGTGCCGGGGGAGAGCATTGCCGTTGGTCCCTGCGGTTCGCGAACCAGGGCGAAGCCGAGTCCCCAGGCGTTGCCAGCGGTGAATCCGGTTTGCAGTTCTTCGGTTTGCACCGACGTCAATTCCTTGACGGCGGCAGCCGACAGAACGCGCTGGCCGTTGAGTTCGCCTCCGTTGAGGACCATCTGATAGAACCGCACGAGGTCGCCGGCGGTGGATGACAAGCCCCCCGACGGATTCGCCGTCTTCTCGTCGCCGATCCAACTTTCACCCGGTTCAATATCTTTTTTATCTTCCGTTGGTTTATAGACGACTGCCGTGCGTTCCCGTTGCTCGGGCGTCGGGAAGAACGTCGTCTCATGCATTTCGAGCGGAGCGAAAATCCGCTCGGCGAGGAACTCGTCAAACGCCTGTCCCGATGCGATTTCCACAACGCGGCCGGCAACCGTCAAACCCGGACCGTACTGCCACTTGGAACCGGGTTCAAACGCGAGTTCGGATTTCGCCAGATCTTCCGCCGACTTGGCGATCGTTCCCGTCGTCTTTTGATCGCTGACGAGGCCGTTCGTGTGCCGGAGACAATCGCGGATCGTGATTTCGCGCGCGGGCTTTTTGTCGCCGGCGAGTTTCGTCTCCTTGAATTCCGGAATGTACTTCGACACCGGGTCATCGAGATCGAGCTTTCCTTCATCCTTCAAAATCATAACCGCGGCGGCGGTGATCGGTTTCGTCATCGACGCGATGCGGAAGACCGTATCGGCCGCCATGTCGCGATTCGCGGCGACGTCGGCTTTCCCCACGGCGCCGACGTGAACCACGCGGCCGCGACGAGCCACGAGCGTCACCGCGCCGGCGGTTTGTTTCTGCTCGACGAATTCGCGCATCCGCTCGTCGATCTTCTTGAGCGCATCGGCGTCCATTCCCGATTCGGCAGGAATCCCCGCGACGATCAAACCGGCATCGCGGCTGGTGGCAGTGACGAGAACGTTCTGCGGATCTTCGGTGAGGATCAATCCGCGCCACTGCAATTCCTGAGCGACTTTGTTCGAATGCAACTGCAAGCCGATCGGTCCCGCTTCGCATAATTCGGGCTGCGGATCGGACCAGTCGGCGACGAGCTGGCCATTGACGACGTGGCGGATGCGATGGCCCGTCGCGAGGATCTCCATCTGGTTCCAGTCGTGCTGCAAACCGACGCGTTTGGCGACGCCGAGTGTATCCTGAAAGACGCTGTTGCGGCGGAACAGGTCATAGTAACCGTAGCCCGAGGGATACATCACCAGATGCCCTTGATAGGTGAACGGCCCCTCGTCCTTTTCGATCGCCTTTCCCCAGAAGGAAATTCCCGAATGCATTTCGCTGGTGACAAGTTTGCTCTCGAAGATCAGCCGAAAGTTGCGGTACTTCTCTTTTGTGAGCAGGTACGTGCTCGACTTGGGGGCATCGGCATCGCCGTTCTTGCCGACGATGATGCCATCGGCGACCGAGAAGTATTTTCCGATGTGCCCTTCCCAGCCGGTGAAGTCTTTGCCGTTGAAGAGGTGGATCGGTTTTTCCCCAGCGGGGAGTTTGGTGATCTGTTCTTCGCTCCAATCGGCGGCGCGAACGGCAGCCGGCATCAACTGCGGAACCAACGTCCAAGCCACAATGACGAGCGAGGCGAATCGAGCGAGCATGGGAACTCTCCTGTGGAATCAGCGAAGGGGATACGATGCGACAGATTGATCGTACCAGTGGAGTTTTCGAGACGCAAGCAGCGGGGCGAGCCAGAAGAGAGTGGGGGAGGGGGAGAGGTTGAAAGTCAAAGGTTAGCCGCGACGCGAAGGGTTTCCGCAGCGGAGCGAGTTTCTCCTCGTGTTCTTCTCGTTCCCAAGCTCTGCTTGGGAACGCCAGTCTTCGAAGCTCCGCTTCGCAAATCGATAGTGAGAACCCATGCCTGCCCTGCTGCGCGATGCAGGCATGCCACCCGGTTTGCTTTCACATCTTGTCTGTCACCCGCCGGGGACAGGGGACTCACGTCCCCCGCTCGCTGTGTTGGCGATCGCTCCCCCTCAATACTGCTGCATAATCGGGATCACGGCTTGCTGCACCGGGCCGCCGGTGACGTGGGGGGTTCCCTCCCAATCGACGAAGACGTTGACCTCGCTGCGGATGCCGAATTCGGGGAGGTAGATTCCCGGCTCGATCGAGAAGCACGTGCCGGGGAGGATGCGGCGTTCTTCGTGGGTTTCGAGGTCGTCGATGTTCGCGCCGTTGCCGTGCGTCTCCTGGCCGATGCTGTGCCCCGTGCGATGCACGAAATGCGATCCGTGTCCCGCCTGTTCGATGACGTTGCGGGCGGCGCGATCGACTTCGAAACCGTGCAGCGGACGGCCATTGGCGAACGCCGACGTCACGGTCATGATCGCCGCGTCGCGGGCCCGGGCGACGATGTCGAAGATTTTCTGATAGCATTCGGGGACCGATTGTCCCACGAAACCGACGCGGGTCAGGTCGCTGTACACGCTGCGGGGGCGATTGAGTTTGGCCCACAGGTCGATGAGCACGAACGAACCGCTGCGGATTTCGGTCTCGCTGCCCGTCCCGGTTTCATAGTGCGGGTCGCCGCTGTGCGGGCCGACCGCCACGATGGGAGGATGCGACGTGACGAGATCGTGCCGATCGAAATAGTTCATGATCTGTTCGCAGACGGTCATCTCGGTCACGGTATGCTTTTCGCGGATGCGATTGGCGATGAACGACCAGGCGACGTCGTAGGCGGCGAGGGTATGCTTCTCGGCTTCGAGATGCAGTTCCCACTGTTCGCGATCCCAGACCGCCTCGAACAACTGCACCAGATCGCCCGACGAAACGACGTTGACGCCCGATTGACGAACGAGCTCGATCGTCCCCGCATCGACGCGTGAGACATACGGGTTGCCGTTGCGCGGCGAATACTCCATCGCGACCGTCTTCGTGCCGTTGACGAGCGTGGTGAGACCGGTTTCGAATTCCTGCCAGCGGAGGTAGACGAGTTTTTCGCCGGGGAGATGATCGAGAACCCCGGTTTCGATGCGATGCACGAGCTTGCGAGGCGGGCCTTCAGCGGGAATGTAATAACAGAACCGCCGCGAACTGATCGCGTCGTCGGGGAAATCGAGAACCCGGCGGGCGAGCAGATTGCTGCCGCGAAAGTCGTAGAGCAGCCAGCCGTCGAGCGAAAAATCTTTTAACGCCTGCTGGACGCGGTGGAGTTGGAACATGGCGTTCATCCGTGAGCGTGCGTGGTGGGCACAGCCCACCCTACTTGACGAAGAAGAAGCGTTCGACTTCGGAGACCGTTTTCGGATCCTTCTCGCGAATCTTTGCGATGAGTTCCAAACCGTGAGTCACATGCGCGGGAACTTCGACCGGCTGGGCATTGGCCTCTTTGGATGTCGGAGTCTTCGCGGGTTCGACAGCCGGTGTTCCAGCGGCGGGCTTGGGATCAGTGGCGTTGGCGGAGACTTCCGTCTTGGGCTTGGGGATGTCTTTCGTGCTCACGAGCAGAAAGCGGACGATGGCCCGTTTGATCGAGGGGATGTCGTAACCTTCAGCTCCGTACAGCGAATAAAGCCGGTCCTGAGAATCCCAGTCCTTCCAGCGCGAGAGATCGGCGATGACGAGGTCGGCGAGTTCGGTTCGGTCGAGCAGAATGCGCATCGATTGACGCAGGCGGTCGTGGCTGATCCGATTGTCGCCGTACTGCCACATAAAACGCAGGGCCTGCATCGCGGCGTAAGTTTCGCTAAAGGGGACCGTCTTGTCGCGGAGCTTCGATTTTTCGACGACTTCCAGCCCTGTTTCTTTTGTGAGCAGCAGATAACCGCCGATGATGCCGTCGATGCCGAGTCGAAAATCGTCGGCGGGTTGAGTGATCTTGGATTCCATGAGCTTGGCGTCGTCTTCGTTGCCGCAGAGTCCAAGGAGCAATCCGTATAAACCGAGGCGGGATGTCTGAATTTTTTCGTCGGTGATCCAGCCGCGCAGTTTTTCGCGGGGGAGATGTTCGGCGACGGGGACGATATCGTGATACGGTGCGTTGGCGAATTCGGCATAGGCGTCATTGGCGACGAGCAGATCGGGGTATTCGAGGTACTTCAGAAAATACGCGAGCCGCTTCTGCGTCGGCAGTTCGGGAGAGGGGGAGTGCTTGATGTATTCGTAGCTGGCCTCTGTCACTTCCAGAGGGCTGCCCCATTCGAGCTTCGCCGATTTGGTGCCGAACAGCATAAACATGTCCCCTTCTTTGCCGGCGCGGAAGCGGACGAGTTCGATCTTTTCGCCCTTCGTGGGTGCTCCCGCTTGCGGAGCGCGGACGACGTCGAGGACTTCATAGGTCGTCGTGCCCGATTGTTCTTTGGTCCCTTTAACGGCACTCGTCCATTGCACGAGGATGACGACGTCGGACTGCGCCACCTGTTCACTCAACGTCAACGAAGGTGCGCTGCAGAACGGACAGGCATGCAGCACATCCGCCGAAAGAATCGTACCGGGAACCAGCATCCCCAGGCTAACGACTACGAGTTTCAGTATTTTTTGTAACGATCGCATGGTTGGTTCTCCCGTCAGGAAAGATGGTGGGCACAGCCCGCCTGATTGCGCTGAACTTGGATTTTGAAGCACAGACACTCCTGTCTGTGCGATTATATGTTGTTTGTCGCTACGCGACCCCTTGAATTCTATCAGAAAATCCCGTTTTCTGCACGGTTGTTTTGCGGTGAGGTCACATTTTCACGTTACATCTCTCAGTAGGTGTAGAACCCCTGACCCGATTTCCGGCCTAACCGGCCGGCGTTCACCATCCGTACCAGGAGCGGGCAGGGCCTGAATTTCTGATCGCCGGTTTCGCGGAACAGAACCTGCAAAATCGACAGGCAGATGTCCAAGCCGATGAAGTCGGCGAGTTCCAGCGGACCCATCGGGTGATTGCACCCCAGCTTCATCAGGGCATCGATCGTCTTCGCATCGGCGACCCCTTCCTGCAACGTGAAGAAGGCCTCGTTGAGCAACGGCAGCAGAATGCGATTGACCACAAACCCCGGACTGTCGTTCACGGTAAATGCCCGTTTGCCCATGCGCTCCGCCAGTTGCGTCGTCTCCGCGATGGTGATGTCGGAGGTCTGCATCCCCCGCACGATTTCCACCGGATCCATCACCGGGACTGGATTGAAAAAATGCATCCCCACGACGCGTGCGGTGCGATTCGTCGCCGCCGCGATCAACGTGATCGACACACTTGATGTGTTGCTCGACAAGATCACATCCGGTCGGCACGCCGCATCGAGCCGGCGGAACAGATCGAGCTTGAGTTCGGTTCGTTCGGAGATCGCTTCGATGACGAAGTCGGCCCGCGCGGCACAGTCGTCGAGATCTCCCGACCACTCGATCCGTTCGAGGATGCTCTCTGCCGTGGCTCCGGTGATTTTCCCCTTTTGAATGCCGCGCTGAATCGAGCGGGCGATCCGCTCGCGGGCGGCGTTTCGTTGCGCCTCCTGGACTTCGACGGCGAGCACCTGAAGTTCGCGGACCGCCGCGACTTCAATGATCCCCGCCCCCATCGTCCCCGTGCCGATCACCAGCAGTTTTTCGATATTCATTTCGGACTTTCAACGAGATGAGCATTATTTGAGCGATGATCGAATACAGATGCCCAATGCGATATGATGATCGTATCCATAAGTTATTTCGACTTTGTTAAAAAGCTCTGTTTTCGCAGTTCCGATACGAGTAATCGCAATGTCGGATTCCGGCGTCTCAGCTTCTCCGCCTGCTGTTCTGCGAGTCCTGCCTGTTTACTATCAGCGAGTGCTTCGCGAAGATCAGCCAGTAATTTGGCGATTTTTCGATACGCCGTGGTCGATCGTTGATCGACAAGGTTTTCCGTCTCGCGCAGGACCGAGTTCGGATCGGCCTTCATTTTCGAGATATCTTCGGTGCGCTTTCTCGCAGCCAATTCTGCCTTCTTCTTTTTCTCTATTGCTGAGATCGATTCAGCCTCTCGATGGAGTTCGGCAAGTGTCCGGTTCGCAATTATTGTTGGCCAACCTGGTACATCAAGGCTCTTTCTGATTTCATCTAGGATTTCACGTCGGACCTCCTCTCCAGAGCCGTCCAAGAGTCTTAAAAGCCATGCATCTTTCGCCGTGACTGACTGCTTGAAAAGCCAATCAACTTGCAGCTTCATATTGCCTTGACTCGAAGCTCGAGATAAGAGTGGCGGACTTTGCTGGGCGACAGCAAGAATCAGATTTTCATCGATACCCAGAAATTCTGCCAATGCCTGTTGAGCATCAGTTAATTCGTTCATGCCTGCTGGTATCGGACCTTCAGTCTCTTCGTCTGGATCGTGGTTTGCGTCGCAACAAACCGCCAGATGTGCCAGATACAATGGTCTCAAGTCGCCGTCGAGAATCTCAGCTCTCAGTGGTATGAGTCGCTCGACGAACTCGTCCGCATTCCATAGCTCATCCAGATCATCTGATTCGTAAAATGGTTGAATCTCAAGTATCCCTCCACCCCCTTGCTTGTCTTTAGTGAAAACTATTGACTCACCATCGAGGTACGAACGGGTGGCATCAACGTCGGTGAAACCATTCGGCAATCGAATGCAGAGTTTGCGAACCCCATAATTCGCATAATGCAAATGCAGGTCGTAACCCCGGCGCAGCATCTCGAGCGCATTGCCGTGAAAGTCACCAAAGTGATACTCGTTCTCGAATGACCAAGGAGTGACTTCGGCACGCGTTGATTGTTTGTGCATGAACTCAAGGTCTTTCCCTGAAACCGGTTTATCGACGGCCCGGAAAGCCACATACTGATATTCGCTCATATTGTCTTCCGTGACGGATTCCGAATTCTAAATGCTAAAGTTCTCAATAATGATAACGGCAGGCCAAAATACGAATTTTATCGTCTGTGACCAAGTAGACGAGACGATGTTCATCGTCGATTCGTCTCGAC
>JBJXGP010000147.1:0-3593 GCA_046160425.1 Planctomycetaceae bacterium | reverse complement strand
TGGATCACGGCGATTTTCTTTTGTGGGACGGAAAAAACGAGCCGATTAAGATCTGTATCTCAATGGTATATAAGGCGTTATGCCTATAGGAATCCCTCTTGTTGCATTCCGGTGATTTTGCGAAGATTCCGCCCCTCAGTGGGTTTCGGTTGAGAGTATTCATTCAACTCGTCGAAGTCGATACGCATTTCTTACTCGGCAAAAACAATTCAATCTCTAAAGGTGAGGGCATGTCGTCTCCCGTTAAAAAAGTCGTCACTGTTGTTGGCGCCCGGCCGCAGTTTATCAAGGCGTCGATCCTGTCACACGCGATGGCCCGGTCAGATCGTCTTCAGGAAGTGCTGGTGCATACGGGGCAGCATTACGATGCCTCGATGTCGGATGTTTTCTTTCAGGAACTGGGAATCCCCGCTCCGCAATATCACCTCGGCATTGGTTCGGCATCGCATGGCGTGCAGACGGGGCGGATGCTCGAGGCGATCGAAGGGGTCTTGCAACAGGAGAAACCCGATTGGCTGCTGGTGTACGGGGATACGAACTCCACATTGGCCGGGGCGTTATCGGCGGTCAAAATGCACATTCCCGTCGCGCATGTGGAAGCGGGATTGCGATCGTTCAACAGGCGAATGCCCGAAGAAATCAACCGCATCCTGACCGACCATGCAGCCACGTTGTTGTTCGCTCCCACCCAGACGGCGAGAAAAAACCTGCTGAGGGAAGGCTTCAATCACGAGAAGGTGTTGATGGTCGGTGATGTGATGTACGATGCCGCGTTGTATTTCGCCGAGCAGGCGGCTGGCAAAAGTACGATCGTGAACGATCGCGGATTGATCGCCCGGCAATACGCGCTCGCAACGATTCATCGCGCCGAAAATACCGATGACCCGGTGCGGCTGACGGCGATCTTCGATGGACTGCAACAATTCTCAGGGATCATGCCCGTGGTCGTGCCATTGCATCCACGGACAGTCAACACGCTGAAGAAATTGAATCTGTTCGACAATCTTACACAGGGGCTGACGATTCTCGATCCGGTGGGTTATCTCGACATGGTCTCGCTCGAGAAGAATGCGCGGCTGATCGCCACCGATTCAGGAGGAGTGCAAAAGGAAGCCTATTTTTATCGCGTCCCCTGTGTGACGCTTCGCGATGAGACCGAATGGATAGAACTCATCGATTCGGGATGGAATCGACTTTGTCCCCCAATCGATGGTCAAGCTGTGCTGACCACCATGAAGCGTGCGATCGATTCCGCAGGCCAGGAACACGATTTGTATGGAGCGGGCGATGCGTGCCGGCTGATCACGCAGTCGCTGCTCGAATCTGGTCTGGACACGTCTGGCGGATTCGATTATCAGGCACACCCCGTAACCCTTTCTCTGTCACCCCGTTCACTGGCGGGCTGATTTTCATTCCCGGTCTTGACCCATGAAACACAGATTGGCCGCTGTATTACCGCTGTATTTCGCGCTGTATAGCATCTGCTATTACAGTTCGTTTCTGCTGCGATTCGACTTCGAATTGACGGCGGAGATGGCAGCGCTATTCCTGTCGACATTGCCGGCCATCCTCCTCATCAAGGCAGGAATCTGTGTGGCGACGGGGGAATGGCGGAGAACGCTGCGCTATACCACGTTGGCCGACATGCTGTGGATCATTTGCGGAGCTTTAATCGCAGCGCCGCTCATTCAAGTGCTGAATGTATTCGACCTGTTCGGACCGATGATCCCCCGTTCGGTCATTCTGATCGATGCCATGTTGACGATTCTCATGGCGGGACTGATGCGGACGGGAATGCGCTATTACGAGGAAATTCTTCGTCCGTGGTGGTCGGTCAGCGGCCACGAACGACGTCGCCGCGAAGCCACGTTAATCTACGGCGTCGATACCGTCGCAATCAATCTTTATCGCGCGGTGAAAACCGCTCACACCAGTTTTCGCATCGTCGGTTTCGTATCGGAAGAAGACTCTCGCAATCGAAAAACTTTACTCGCAGGCGTTCCCGTTTTCTCCTGTCGCATGGGTTGGAAGAGGCTTCAAAAGAAATCGCGAGCGAGTCATCTGCTGATCCCCAGCACGCTGTCGGGAAAGCGGATTCGCGAACTGCTGGAGTTCTGTGCCGATTCGAACGTCAAAGCGCACGTCATCCCCGCCGTCGATGAAATCGTCAACGGCCGCTACAAGCTGACGATTCGCGACGTCAACATCGCCGACTTGCTGCGTCGCGAACCGGCGGCGCTCGATCAGGCCGCGATTCAGGGTTACGTCACCGGCAAACGGGTGCTCGTGACGGGAGCCTCCGGGAGCATCGGGTCCGAACTGTGCCGGCAGATCGTCGCGCTCAATCCAGCGGAACTGGTCTTCGTCGATCAATCGGAATTCGGCATGTTTTCGATCGAGCAGGAATTGCAAGGACTCAACGCACAAGTGCGGATGCATTTCGTCCTTGCCGATGTCGTCGATGAGAATTCGATGCGGCGGATCATGGTCAAATACCGCCCTCAACTGATGTTTCACGCGGCGGCATACAAGCACGTGCCGCTCATGGAAAACCATCCGCAAGAAGCGATTCGCAATAACATTCTCGGCACGAAGACCGTCGTCGATCTCGCCGATGAGTTCGGCGTCGAGCGATTCGTGATGATCTCAACCGACAAGGCAGTCCGCCCCACGAGCATTATGGGGTCGAGCAAACTCGTCGCCGAGAAATACTTGCAGGCGGTCTCCGAACGCTCCTCCACGCAATTCATCACAGTGAGATTCGGTAACGTGCTCAATTCTGCGGGAAGCGTCGTCCCGACGTTTCGCCGGCAGATCGAAGCGGGCGGGCCTGTCACCGTCACGCATCCCGAGATGGTCCGATTCTTTATGACGATCCCCGAAGCGGTTCAGCTTGTCCTCCAGGCGGGAGCCGTCGGACGCTCCGGAGACGTACTGATTCTCGACATGGGTGAACCTGTCAAAATCGTCGATCTCGCGCGCGACATGATCTTTCTCTCGGGGCTTAAATATCCAGATGATATCGACATCGTTTTCACCGGCGTCCGTCCCGGCGAGAAATTGTACGAAGAACTTTTCTACGCCACGGAGCGGGGTGCCGTCAAAGTTCACGACAAGATTTTTTGCGCCAGCCGCGAGACGGTTGATTGGGCTACGATCCTGCATGACCTGGATGAACTGAAAGCGGTGATCTACAGCTCATCCGCCGAGGCCCGCCAGGTGCTGAACGGAATCGTCGAACGTTTTGTCGCCGAGGGAATCCCACAGGCGCAACAGCCGGTTCCGAATCTGGAGGCCCAGCGCCGCGCAGCGTGATCGCCGCGGGCCTACAGGATTAAATGCGCTATTAACAGCCAATGCCCGTCAGCATTACCAATGCAACGCGGATGTGGAGGACTTACCTTAAGTAGAGATGCGTGTCTTACGCAAACAGTTCTTCCAGCGGCCGACCCGTCTCGACAAGGGGGACGGGGCGGTTTTGGGCATCGGGTATCCGCCAGTTGGGATTGATCCCCAGGGCATGGAAGATCGTCGCCGATAAGTCGGCGGGGCTGACCGCCTTCTCGTTGGGATACGCGGCGTCCTTATCGGAA
>JBJXGP010000146.1:0-5219 GCA_046160425.1 Planctomycetaceae bacterium | reverse complement strand
ATTTTGTCACCATTCGGTAAGTCCGAGGTTAATTATGTTCGATAGCAATATGACGGCATCAACTTCATCGGGCGGCCACAATTGCGGCCGCGTGAAGAGACGTACATTCCTCGCCGATACGTGTATGGGGTTTACAGGTCTCGCACTGGGGGCCATGCTGCAGCGCGATGGCATCACGAAGGCCAACGATGCAGCCGAATGGTCGCCGCCGAATGGTGTTTCGCAGTTTGCCCCCAAGGCGAAAAGCGTCATCTGGTTTTGCATGTTGGGTGGCACCAGTCATCTCGAAAGTTTCGATTACAAGCCGATCTTGAACAAACATGCGGGAGTTGTGATCAACGATTCCCCGTTCAAGAGCACGGTCGTCGATTCGCCCTATTACCGCAAAAACGTCCGCGATTTTGCAGGAGTTCCCCGCGATCTGATGGGGACGATCTATCCCCTGCAGGTCGGCTTCCGCAAGCGTGGCGACAGCGGTCTCGAAATCAGCGACTGGTGGCCGCACGTCGGCGACTGCGCCGACGACCTGTCGATCGTGCGGTCAATGTGGACGACCGACAACGATCACGCCGCCCAATTGCAGTTTCATACCGGTCGGCACATCTTCGACGGCTTCTTCCCGTCGATCGGGTCGTGGGTGCATTATGGACTGGGTTCGCTCAACGACAATCTTCCGCAGTTCGTCGTAATGGGGGGCGGTCCGGGTGACTGCTGCGGAGGCGTCGGCGCACACGGGGCGAGTTATCTCGGTCCGCAGCACGCGGGAGTGACGCTCAACGTTGACCCTAACAATCCGCTCCCCTTCGGCTCGCCCGCGCTTCCGGTGACGAGCGAACAACGACGCAATCAACTCGACCTGCTCGGCGAGCTTAACAACTACGCGGGAGTCGAGTATCCGGACGATCCGGCGATGCAGGCCCGCATCAAGTCGTATGAATTGGCGTTCCGCATGCAGTTGTCGGTCCCCAATGTCATCTCGCTGAATCAGGAAACACCCGCGACGCAAGACCTGTACGGGCTTAACAAGAATGAGACCTCACGCATGGGACGCATCTGTCTCGTGGCCCGCAGACTCGTGGAGCAAGGGGTCCGTTTCATTCAGATTTACGATGATGGCTGGGATGCCCATACCCAGTTGCTCAAGAATCACAGCACCCGCTGCGGAGCCGTCGATCAGCCGATCGGTTCGCTGATCAAGGATTTGAAGCAGCGAGGATTGCTCGACGAAACGCTGGTCGTCTGGGGAACCGAATTCGGCCGCACTCCCGGAGCCGAACGTTCGGATGGTCGCGACCACCACCCCTACGGCTTCTCGATCTTTATGGCCGGCGGGGGCATCAAGGGTGGGGTCGTTCACGGTGCGACCGATGAGATCGGCTTCCACGCCGTCGAACACCGCCATTACGTCACTGACCTGCACGCGACAGTACTGCATCAACTCGGCATCAACTCACACACGCTCGAAATCCCCGGCCAGAAACGGCTGGAGATCGACTACGGCAATCCGATCCAAGAGATCATCGCGTGACATGAATTCTCGGTTGAGCGGATAGCGGACTCACTGTGAAGGTTGCTGTGCATGCCTCAGACATATTTTACACTTTTAATCCGGGAGGATAGCGGAAAGTGTAACATGAACGTTGACTTTAACACATCTCATCATAATCCATGCGTTTGTCTGAGCTTTCAATCCAATCTGGGTAATTTGAACCTCTGACCTGCTCGCACTCTTTTGCGGAAGCAGGAAACTTAGCGAGCCGCTTAAAGATCATCCTCAGGATGGATCGATCACAGGATAGCCGAGAATCTGCGCCCAAAACTCCGGCCGCGCCGCGTGATTATTGTGTACAGGGGGAATCTCATTCGATGTATCAACCGTTCTTCGGTCTGACTCGTCGGCCGTTCAGTGCCACGCCCGATCTCAATTTTTTCTTCCGCACGGAATCGATCCAGACGGCTGAGATGACGCTGAAAAATTGCCTCGAAAGCGGGCAGGGTGTCGCCACGTTAACGGCGCCGGCCGGAATGGGAAAAACCGCGTTCTGCCAGCGCCTGGCCGCCGACTTCTCAGAACATTTTTGTGTCGTTTTCTTGAGTCACGCGAACTTCTCGACTCGTAGATCATTGTTGCAGGCATTTTTATTCGAACTCGGGCGGCAATATGCCGCCATGGGAGAGCAGGAACTGCGGCTGGAATTGACCACTTGCTTGCGAGGTCTCGCCCAGGAAGGCCGTCCTGTCATTCTGATCGTGGACGAGGCCCACCTGTTAAGTAGCCGGCTGCTCGAGGAATTGAGAACCATCACAAACGACGTTGCGGGTGGTGAACCGATTGTCCGCCTGTTGCTCTGCGGACAGCTTTCGCTGGATGAAAAACTAGCCCATCCCGAACTGGAAGCCCTCAGTCAGAGAATCTCCACCCAGATTTTTCTCGAATCGTTCACCCGGCAGGAATCGCACGCCTACATCGCACATCGCATCGAGATCGCCGGAAACGATCTCGACTACGTGTTTACCGCCGAGGCTCTGGAGATGATCATTCAGGCGAGCGACGGTATGCCGCGCTGCATCAATCAACTGTGCGATCATAGTCTTCTGCTTTCATACGTCGTTGAAAACAAGCCCGTCGACGCCGAAGTCGTGCGCGAAGCGCTCGATGACTTGAAGCAACTCCCGCTGCACTGGAACGAACCGATACCGGCTCTCTCTCCGCTCGAGCAACTCCGCAAGCAGGCTGGAATCCTGAATTCCGAAGAATCGGTATCGATGAATAATCGGTCCCAAATCGATGAACCGTTCGAAGAAACATCGGCGACAGAACGTCATGAATCGGCAGGGAATGCGAGAACCGAATTCGATGAGATGTCGGATGACGACCTGATGGGCGATTCCGCAGAGAACATCAATGGCCGCAACGAAATGACTGATCTGTCATTCGAACACGGCGAAGCATCGACAGATGAATCAGCCGCCTATGAAATCGGAGCCGAGAACGAGTCCACCGCGCAGCATTTGGATTACGCCTCGCAGAACCTCGCGACTGAAATACGCATTGATGATTCTCCCGCCGCAAAAAAGATAGCGTGCAAATCATCAACGAATTGGGAAGAGGAACTCGTCGTCGATCACTATTCACAACTCGATGCCCGACTCGAACAGTCGGGGAGAACGTCTTTTTTCTCTCGCTCGGCGCAGACGGTAAGAGCACAAACACTGATTCAGACGAATGGCTCCGCAGTCGAATCGAAAGTTACCGGCGACTCGATCGTCACCGGGGAAGCGTTCGAGGAGCAGATCGAAGACATTTCGGTGATGAATCAACCCCTATCCGAGGGAGTGCTTGCGGAATCGGCGGGCATCGATTCTCTGACGGTCTACAGCACGACAAATTTCAGCACGGCGATCGATCAGCACATCGACAATGCCATGCCTTTGTTGAACCAACTGATCGCCGACGATTATCCGGTGGAATTATCCGGATGCTGGGATACGTGTTCGATCAGGACCAATCAAAGTGCGGAAACGATTTTGTACGACACCGAAGATTTCCCGCTTGAGCGCGAACATATCGATGACCTGGATCTGAATGTTCAAACCCCGCTTACCGGTTCTCGGAATGAGCGGGGCGTTGCGAAATCGCAGGAAGAAGAAATCGTACAACTGATGATGGAGATGATCGAGGAAACTCGATTGGGGACGCTGCGCGACACGTTCGACGAGGAAAGCTCTCACATCGTCAAATCGAAATCCAAGACGAATACTCCTGCGCCTCACTTTGAAACGCCCGAGAACTGGTTTGGTTCGAATGACCTGTTCAGCGACATGCAAGAGAACGATCCGTTCGATGACGAATCGTCTTTCAAGCCCTCAAAGAAGTTCGACGTCATTCAGCCGGACGACGGTGAACCGGCAGAAATGACGCAAAAGCAATCGTTGTTCCCGCCGTCGTTCTCCGTTCACAATGCAGGAAAATCGGCTCCGCACGAGAACGCTGCGAACGATCGCCACGAGCGCGAGGAGGGGGCGATCTCACCGCGGAGTTTCGTCCGACTGTTCAGTGAATTGCGTCGCAGACAGCAACGCTCTGCCTGAAATTATCGCGGATCAGGCAATGTCTCTTCACGCTTCTTGACAGGTTGAGTGAGGTAGGTCTGCTTCAACCAATCGCCAAATCCCGCTTCGATCGCCGCGAACGACTCGACGTGGAAGACGTGCATCAGCGTGTGCATTCCGGTCGGATCCTCCGGCATCGATTGACGAAACTTGCGATAGAACGGGCCGAGCAACTGCCGTTCCTGTAAATACAGGCAGAAGTATCGCGAAAGCGCGTAATCGATTCCCTCGTTATTCGAACGAATGGTGCGATGCGCGATCAACGTCTCGATCGAGGGGATGTGCTTTTGCCGATATGCCTGAAGCAAATAGTGAACTCTCCAGTTCGTGGCACCCAATAATTGCAGGCCATCTTCGGAAAATTCGCTGTGCTCGTACAGCGATGCCAGGCCTTCGTCGAACCATTCCGGCAATTGCTCACAGTCGGCATGCGCCAGGGCATGTGTCAGTTCATGCGCGAGGGTGCCGTTGCCCGTTGAAATATTGACCACGATTCTTCGTTCGTTCCGAATGTAATATCCCGCGTAACAATCCCGATGCAGGCCATCGAAATGCCGGCTGACTTTACGATAGCCGACATCATCGCTCAGCAGCAGAATCACGATCGGGTGTGAGGGAGCATGATCGAAGAACATCGTATCGAGGGCCTGTTGCGTCGGAGCAATCGTCTCGCGATAGTGAGAGTCGAGAGAGTCCGCCGTCATATCGCCGGCGAGCACATAGGGGGGGCGACTCACCACTTGATACGATTGTCCCAGACGAGTCTGGAGACGTCGAGCGGTCAACTGGCAGCGTCGGTCGATGTCGCCTGCTTCGCCCTCATCATTGTCAGGGGATAGGCGATCGAGTTCTTCACGAGAAGGGGATGCCAGATCCTCGGCGGGCGATCTGAAATCGGATTCGCTTGCAGAAATAGCCCAGGTTGCACAGTAGCATGCCGCTATGAGCAAAAGGGGACCGAACAACAAAATGATGACCCGGTATCTGGACACGAAATCTCTTCTATTTTCGCTTCGCCGTCGATCGGCGAATGAGAAGCCACAACCCGCGACCGATCGGCTTTCGATACCGTTCGCCCGGCGATTGCCTAAGTCTATCTTCTGAAT
>JBJXGP010000145.1:0-2773 GCA_046160425.1 Planctomycetaceae bacterium | reverse complement strand
GCTCGAAGCCGGCTTCGAGAACGCCGCCGATTAGCCGTTACGCGACTCGCCCTGATCGGTGCCAGCGTGATATGTGCAGACCACGTTATCGCGCACCTTGATCCATCCGCTTTCATTGGGAAGGAGTCGACGATGAATTCGCGGATGGAAATCGCCATTCGGTTGGGCTGTTTCGTGGGTGTCTTGCTGGTCATGGCTGCCTGGGAGATCCGTGCCCCTCGTCGCCGACTGAGCGTCTCGAAATCTCCGCGCTGGTTCAGCAACCTGACGTTGGTGGTGTTGAATGGTCTTGCCTCTCGTCTCGTGGTTCCCATGACGGCCGTGGGTGCGGCGATTGTCGCGGAGTCGCAAGGCTGGGGATTGCTGCATCAGGTCCGTTGGCCGACCTGGCTGGAAACGGCGCTCGCCGTCGTGGCGTTCGATTTGGCGATTTACATGCAGCACGTGATGTTTCACGCCGTGCCGCTCTTGTGGCGATTGCACATGGTGCATCATGCCGATCTGGATTTCGACGTGACGACCGGCCTGCGGTTTCACACGCTGGAAATCCTGTTGTCGGCATTGATCAAGCTGGGGATGGTGTCGGTCTTGGGCCCCTCGGTGTGGGCCGTCGTGATTTTCGAGGTATTGCTGAATGCAACGTCGATGTTCAATCATGGAAATGTGCGGATACCCTCCGGTTGGGATCGTGTGCTTCGACTGTTGGTCGTCACTCCCGACATGCATCGGGTTCATCATTCTGTGTTGCGCAGCGAGACGAACAGCAATTTCGGCTTCAATCTTCCCTGGTGGGACTACCTGATGGGGACTTACAAATCGCAGCCGGCCGCCAGCCACGAACAGATGACGATCGGCATCGCGCATCTGCGGGATGAAAAGCAGGTCGACCGCTTGCACCGGATGTTGGTCATACCGTTCGCAGCGCCGTCCGGCGTATACGCCATCGGAAAAACGCCCGAATCGGAATCACATTCGTCGGAGTCTGATGAAGAGCGTATCCGATGATCGATTCATGCTTCCCGTTCGCGGCAGGATGGTGTCGAGCGACGTTTCGTCACGCTGACCCACCCTACGATTTTACTTGCTCGTCTTTTTCTTCGTCGTCGTGCTTGCTTTGGTGGTGCGGGTGGCGGTGGTGGTTTTCTTTTTGACGGCGGATTTCTTTCCGCGCTTGGTGCCGCCGCCGCGGGCGGCTTTTTCGGCGATCCAATCGAGGGCCTGTGCGAGCGTGATGGTTTCGAGGGGAGTATCCTTGGGGACGGTCGCCAGAATCTTGCCGTGCTTGACGTACGGTCCGTAACGCCCTTCGAAGACGCCGATCTGTTCGCCATCTTCGGGATGCGGGCCGAGTTCGCGGAGCGGCGTCGCCACCTGTTTCACGCGGGCCTGCTTGAGGAGTTCGACTGCCTGATTGAGGCCGATCGTCAAGATGTTGTCCTCTTTGCCGAGCGACTTATACACCTTGTCGTGCAGCACATACGGGCCGAAACGACCGATGCCCGCCGTCACTTTTTTGCCGGTCTCGGGATGATTGCCCAAGTCCTTGGGAAGGCTGATTAGTTCCAGTGCGGTTGGTAACGTCAGCGTCGTGAGATCGAGATTCTTGGGGATGCCGACCCGCTTCGGCTTGGCTTCACCCTCGACGACGTCGCCGAGTTGCAGATACGGGCCGAACGGACCTTTGAGAATGTAGATCGGCAATCCCTCTTCGGGATGTATCCCCAACGACTGCGGGCCTGCCTGCTTATCTTGAATCAATTGCGTGACTTTTTCGTTGGTGATGTCGGCGGGAGCGACATCCTCAGGAATCGAAGCGGTGACATCCTCGCCGTTGAGTTTGTCTTCGAGATACGGACCATATCGTCCGACGCGGATGTTGGCTTTGATGCCGTCGAAATGCAGCGTGCAGGCTTCGCGGGGGTCGATGCTCTCTTCGTTGCTTTTGACCTGTTCGTCGAGTCCGTCTTTACCGGCATAAAACCGTTCGAGATACGGCAAGCGGTCGCGCGAACCCGTGGCGATTTCGTCGAGTTCCTGCTCCATGTCGGCGGTGAACTTGTAATCGACCAGCCGGGGGAAATAACTTTCGAGCAACCGCGTGACCGCCATCGCCGTGTAGGTCGGGATCAACTGGTTGTTCGCCTTGCGAACGTAACCGCGATCCTGAATCGTGCCGATAATGGCCGAATACGTACTGGGACGTCCGATGCCTTCCGCTTCGAGTTTGCGAATCAGCGTCGCTTCAGTGAATCGTGCGGGGGGTTTCGTTTCGTGGAAGACGGTCTCGAGTTCCTGGCAATTGAGCGCGGTCTTTTCTTCCAGCGGCGGGAGGGTCGAGTCCTGATCGTCGAGAACCGCTTCGGCGTCGTCGACCCCTTCCACATAGGCGCGGAAGAATCCGGGGAAATCGACGTGCCGGCCGGTCGCACGGAATTCCGCATTGTGAGAGGTGATCGTCACCGTCTGGAACGTGAGTCGGGCTTCGGCCATCTGCGTGGCGATCGTGCGCTTCCAGATCAAGGCGTACAACTTCGCCTGTTGATCGGAGAGTCCTAATTCCTCGGCGGTTTTCATTTCGGTGCCGGCGGGACGGATCGCCTCGTGGGCTTCTTGCGCCCCTTTCGACGTGGTCGTGTACTGCCGCGGGGTCTCGCTCAGCTATTCGCTGCCGTAACGGCTTTCGACGCAACTGCGCGAGGCGGTGATCGCTTCGTTCGACAGATGCACGCTGTCGGTTCGCATGTAGGTGATGTAGCCGTCTTCGTAGAGTCGT
>JBJXGP010000144.1:0-9331 GCA_046160425.1 Planctomycetaceae bacterium | reverse complement strand
CGTTTTCACTCCCCCTCCCGTCGAACCGGGGGAAGCGCCGATGAACATCAGGATGATCGAGAACAACTTCGTCGCGGGATTCAACTGACCGATGTCGACCGCATTGAAACCCGCGGTCCGGCAGGTGACCGATTGAAACCAGGCGTTCGCGAGTTTCTGGTCGATCCGCTCTCCTAACGTTCTCAAGGCCCCCGGAGATGTCGCTTCGAGGAGCAGAACGCCAATCGTCCCGAGCACGAGCAACGATCCCGTGACGCTCAAGACCATTTTGGAGGAGAGCGTCAGTCGCAGGCGAGTGCGTGGGAGATCGAACAGCGGATTGCTCCGAATCTGGCCGATCTTCGACCAGAAGACCAGCAGGATGTTGTAATTGACGGCGAAACCGAGTCCGCCGATGATGATCAAGCTCGAAATTACCCCCCAGACCTGCCAGCGGTCAGCCATGCCGACAAGATTATCGGGGGTCAATGTAAACCCGGCATTGCAAAACGAACTGACCGCATGAAACAGGCCGTAATACATCCGTTCGCTCCAGGGCAATTCAGGCCATAATGTCGTCAGGAGGGCGGCCCCGATCAGTTCGGTTCCGAACGTGACCGCCGCGATGGCGCCGATCATGCGCGGGACGTCGCGCATCCGTTCCGATTCCAGTAGATTCTGAAACGTCGCCGCTTCGCGAATCTCGAGCTTGCGTCCCGCGGCGATGGCAAAGATTGCCCCGAACGTCATGATCCCCAAGCCGCCGATCTGGATCAGACCCATGATGACGGTCTGCCCGAATCTCGTCCAGTAATCGCCGGTATGCACGATCGCCAGACCGGTGACGCAACTCGCGCTGGTCGACGTATAGAGCGCCGTCAGAAACGGTGCATGGTCGATGCGCGGAGTTTCCCCCAGTTGAACCCGCGAACGAGGCATCATCAGCAGGATCGTCCCGATTCCGATGAGAATCACGAACGACAGGACGAGAATCAACGTCGGATTGTACCCGTGGGCCGAGACCCCCTTGACCACGGAGACGAAGGCAATCACTCCTTGTGCCAGGATGATCCATTCAGTCCAGGTGATCATCGCCGGCCAGTGCATGAGACTGGAAGTCAGTTCATCCAGAGCACCCACGGCGAATGCGGAGACGAAGCATCCGACCAGCCATAGCAGGCTGAACATCGGGAGATGCCAGTTCTCGCGCAGAAACGAACCGCGGCGGCGACTCCATAGGTATCGAAGCACAAAGCCGCCGGTCATCCCGAGGACGACCAGCAAGTAACCGGTCATCCAGATTCCGAGGGGGACTCCTGCAGAATCGCCGATCCCGAAACGAGCGACCACAAGGACGACTCCCACGAGTTGGAGAGTCCCTTCCAGACGGACAAGGCGGTGAGCCCATTCGGGGTGGATGGTCCCTTCCCAGGATGGGCTCGATGAAAAACGCTCTTCGGTGTTCATATCGACTATTCAGAACCGGGCTGATCCGGATAATATTAACCAACTTTTTTACGAAACAGGAGTGTACGCCGGTATGGTTCGCGATTTCAGCCTCGAAAGCCTCTCGCACGATCCGATTCACGGATACATTCCGTTCATTTCGCCGACGGGACTGCCGGCGGGAGAGGTCTCCGAGCAGGCGATCATCGATCACCCGTGGGTCCAGCGGATGCGATTCATCCACCAACTGCAAACGGCCTGGTGGGTCTTCCCTTCCGCCGAGCATATGCGGTTTCAGCACATACTGGGGGCGATGCATCTCGCTTCGGCGGCGGTGGCCCACTGGTACGATTCGCTGTGCGACGCATCTCGCAATGTTCCTTCGCGGGCCTATGTCGAAAGTCTGGTCCGCATGGCGGCGCTGCTGCACGACGTGGGACACGGGCCGTTCGGACATTTTTTTGACGATCACTACCTCGAACAGTTCGGCATCACTCACGAAGATCTCGGCGGCGTGATCATCGAACGGGAACTCGGCGAATTGCTCCGACGCATCCGCCGCAATCCGCAGGGACAACTTCAGCCGCTCGAAGAACTCGAACCACAGCAGATCGCCTGGTTGATTCGCCGGCCGCAGGCCCATTCTCCCCAAGAGGAAGGCCAGCCCGACTGGCTGCGAAAATTGCGAGCGCTGTTCAGCGGCATTTATACCGTCGACAACATGGATTTCGTGCTCCGCGACGCGTACATGACGGGATATAACACGAAGGCGTTCGACCTCTCGCGGTTATTGCATTACTCGTTTTTCACCCCCAGCGGACTGACCATTCACGCGCGCGGCCTCCCCGCCTTGATCAACTTCATCGAGACCCGGGCGAACTTGTTTCGCACCGTGTACTTTCATCGGACCGTTCGTGCTCTCGATCTGGCGATGGAAGAGATTTTTGCAGAAACCATGCCGCATCTGTTTCCGGGCAATCCGCTGGAATATCTCGATGACTACCGACGGCTGACCGAAACGACGTTCCTCGTCGACGTGCAGCGCTGGGCCGATGGCAATGATCCCGAGAAAAAACGTCTTGGCGAATACTGGAAACGCCTGCTCAGCCGCAACATTCACTGGAAGATGGCCTGCGAGCGAACGATCAATTTTCATTCGGGTCCGGCGGAACAGACTTCGATCTTCAGCGAGCCGCTGCTCGTCGAAAAGCGAGTCCGTAAAAAACTTCCCAAGGGGATCCGCGATATCCCGCTGCGCGTCGATGTCGCCCGGCATTATCACCGCCCCAGCGGTAAACTCCCCGCCGGCGGACAGAATTTTCTCCTTGACCCCTCGAACGGCATCCCGCAGGAATTGAACGACGATGAACTGTTCCGCGCCCTGCCGACGAGCTTTCTGATCTTCCGCATTTATTCGACCGACCATCAGTAC
Source organism: Planctomycetaceae bacterium (assembly GCA_046160425.1). GTDB lineage: Bacteria > Planctomycetota > Planctomycetia > Planctomycetales > Planctomycetaceae > JAQCEJ01. The sequence goes on along the minus strand of JBJXGP010000144.1, from coordinate 6,474 downwards.
GATGAAGCCCTGCACAAGGCGCTACACGGTGCGCTGGGGGATGTCAGTGATTCGAAGACGAATATGTGACCGCCGGAAGAAGAGGGGGAGAGAGGGAGAACACGGAAACAAAGAAAGTAGCCGCAAAAAACGCAAAGGGGCGCAAAAAAAGAGCAGAACCAACGTCCTTTATCTCTGTTTCCATTTTTGCGTGTTTTGTGTTTTTTGCGGCTACGATCTTGTGCCTTCGCGGTAGGCTCGATCAATCCACTCGGCGGATCAGGCCGGCGGCGAGGTGGCCGCCGAAACCGAGCGAGAGTTTGAGGGCCGTCTGAAGTGTGCGAGGGACGGCTTTTCCTGGGGTGTAGTCGAGGTCGCATTCCGCATCGGGGTGTTCGAGATTCATCGTCGGCGGCACGATCTGATCGCGGAGTGACAGCAGGGCAATCGCCATCTCGACGCTGCCGGCGGCCCCCAGCAGATGCCCGATACTCCCTTTTTGTCCGGAGCAGGCGACTCGATACGCGTCGGTTCCCAATGCAGCGCGAATTGCCCGCGTCTCGCAGAGATCGTTTTGCCGCGTCGCCGTCCCGTGCAGATTGAGGTAATCGAGTTCGCGCGACGAGGTTCGTCCCTGTCGTAAGACTTCGCGGATCAGCCAGGCGAGGCTTTCACCGGTCGGTTCGAGATTCATCATTCCGTGAGGATCGCTGGCAAGGCGACCGGCGACCCATTCGCCCCAGATCGGCGCGCCGCGTGCCAGCGCGGTTTCTTCCCGTTCCAATGTGAAGATCGCTCCCCCTTCGCCGACCACGAAACCGGAACGATCGCGGTCAAAAGGCCGGCAGGCGTGCGCCGGATCGCCGACATCCCGTGCGAGCACGCCGAGACGGCGGAACGATCCCAAAACGATGGGGAGCAACGAGGCGTCGGCGCTCCCGGCGATGACCAGATCGCAGGCATCGTCTCGCAATAACTCCGCCGCGCGAATGAGGCAGACCAATCCCGTCGCGCACGCCACGACCGGAGACAGGACAGGGCCTCGCAAATCGTATTTCATCGCGACGGCCCGGCCGGCAGCGTGGGGGAAAATCTGCGAAAACGAGCGAACCTGTTCGTCGTCGGCGAGCGCGTGCGAATGCAGGCGGGAGAAACTCCTCAGCCCTCCCTTGCTCGTGCCGACGACGCAGCCGATGCGGTCGCGACGGAAATGATCTTGCGGTGACCGCGCATCGGTCAGACATTCCGCGGCGGCTTGCAACGCCAGTGAGACGACGGGATCGTTTCCGGTTTGCGATTCATCAGACGGATTCGTACAGGCGGGGGCACCGATCCATGTCCCAACACGGTTGTGCGCCGTTTCGGAAAGAGTTCGGGCGGGGCTGCTGCCCCCCCCGAGAAAATCCAAAGTGCGCGGAGCGCAAATTCCCGCACACAGCCGAGCCCAACTCGATTCACGATCGGGACCGAGGGGAGTCACCAGCCCTACGCCCGAAATGACGATGCGAGACATCGTCACGACCGTCGACTGGTCCGGCAGACCGCCGTCAGGGCACCGACAATCAACAACAGGACAAACGGAATTTCAAAGTAATACGTCTTCTGGACCCGCGGGACGGCTGAGGGTTCGGGCGCCGAGGGAATCGCGGGAGCCGTGGGGATGGGAGAAGCCTGCGCGAGAATCATCGGCCCGGCGTCGAAGCCCCCCTGCGAAACGGTCGTCGAAAAAAAGACGCAGAGACACAGCATGATCCCGAAGTGGCGAGCGCGAAATCTCATGTGCTTCTAATCCTTTCGAACGGTTGGCAAGTCACGATGGCGGCGCGATCTTATTATCTGGTCCAGTCCGGTATTGTGGTTCATCGGCCTCTGCTTGCCAAGCTCAGCATTCGACAAAACGACGGCGGAGAGCGAAAAATCAACCACAGATCTCAGTCATCATGCCTTCGCGCACTTTGCGTCTTCGCGGTAAGAATTTTCCGCAGACCGAATATGGGTGCTTTTCAGATGAAAAATTGACATGTCACCGTAACTGAGGGGAATTTTTTTCTGCGTTTGTCTGCGTACCTCTGTGGATAATTGTGGAAACCGGAAATTGACCGCAAAGACGCAAAGTTCGCGAAGGAAATTATTCCATTCACAGACCACAGCAAGCGGAGTCATGAAACGGCTCAGGCGGGTTGCGACAGCGCCGCCAGGGATGCGTCTGTGTGAGAGTCCCAGATCCGCGAGATCGGAAAACGAAGTCGGCGGAAGGCGGCTTGCGAGAGAAAGACCGTCCCCCATTTCTCCGATCGCGATTTCATGTCCCACTGGTATTCGTCGACCCAGACGCCGAAATAGGCATAGGAAAGGCCGCGATACGGATACAGTCGCGGAAACTCTTGGGACCAGATCGCCGAGCCGACTTCGTAGGCATAGACGAACAGCGCCCGAAACGAGTCGCCAAACACGCGCTGCCACGTCAGCAGGCTGGAGATGTCTTCGCGCGTGGTCCAGTTTTCCCAACTCGAGCCGCCACGACTCCCGGCGACCGGGAATCGCCGTCCCTTGACGTCGACGAGCAGGTTTTTCTCCCCACCCGGTGCGTAGACCAGATAATCCATCGACTTCAAACTCGTCTGTTCCATCAGCGCCCGGCGTGATTCATCGACGGCGACGTACGGGAGTTTTCTGTCGCGCAGCAATTCCTCGAAGGCGGCATCGTACCGATTCCTCCGCTGCGCCATTTTTTCATTCCTTTTCGTCTGCCGCGCGCCGAAAACCAAGACAGAAAACGAGTCTCTGATTTCCTCGCGCCTGATCTGCGTGGAACTTCCAATCATGTCTGCCCGCATAGCTTTTGACGACGATATGGCCGTTTGTCAAGTGGAGTTTTCGCGGAGCGGCACGCAAGACCTCATCGGACCATCGTCGTGATCGCCACTAGCACTTCAATATTCGTTCGATCGCCTCCAGCAGTTCATCGTGGCGGACGGTTTCCTGAGTCCCGCTCGCCAGGACTTTGACCTGCCAGATTCCTGCTGAGAATTCCTGGTCGCCGGCGATCAGGGCCAGTTTGAATCCCTTGCGGTCGGCGTATTTGAGTTGTTTCCCCAGTCCCCGGTCGTCCGGAAAAACTTCGACTCCCCAGCCCGCGGCGCGCAGTCGGCGGGCCAAGGCGAAATAATCGCCGACGCGGTTTTTATCGAAGAGCGGGATAAAGATCGGGATCGAATGCTGCGATGCAACCAGCAGGCCGAGTTCCTCCATCGCCGCCAGCAGACGGTCCAGCCCCAGGCTGGCCCCGACCCCCGGCAGCTTCTGATGCGTGAACAGTTCGGCGAGATTGTCGTATCTCCCCCCCGAACAGACGCTGCCGATTCCCGGAAGATCATTCAGGAATGTTTCGTAGACCGTGCCGGTGTAATAATCGAGTCCCCGCGCGATTGAGAGATCGATCTGAATCCGTTCGGCGGGGAGTTCCGCTGCCCGGCAGGCGGCCAGCATCTCCCGCAAGCGGTTGACCCCGGTCATGCCGGTCTCATTCTCTTTCAGAAGGACTTCGACCTGGTTGAGCAGTTCCAGAGGCTCCCCCCCCAGTTCGGCAAGACGCAGCACGGTCTCGGCCTGTTCGGTAGTGGCCCCGATCTGTGTGACCATTTCTTCTGTCACCGCGGCGCGGCCGATCTTGGGAAGTTTATCGAGGGCGCGCAGCACGCCTGCCGAGCGTTCGCCGAGTCCGGCCTGATCGAGGACGCCGTTCAACAGGGCGCGGTGATTGACTCGTAGCGTAAAGCGGGAGAAGCCAAGTTGCTCCATCAGGTCGTGAATCACGAACAGCGTTTCGATGTCGGAGGTATTCGACTCGGTCCCGATGGTATCGAAGTCGCATTGCACAAATTCGCGGTAGCGGCCTTTCTGAGGCTTTTCGGCGCGCCAGACAGTCCCGATGTGATACCGCTTGAACGGCGTGCCGAGTTCCGCCAAATGCTGCGCGGTGAACCGTGCCAACGGGACGGTCAGATCGAATCGCATGGCAACGTCCCGCTCTCCCTGGTCGGTAAAGCGAAAGAGCTGTTTGTCCGACTCTTCACCCCCTTTTCCCAGCAGGATTCGACTGTATTCCAGCGCGGGGGTGTCGATGGGGCTGAACCCGTAACTCCGATAGACGCGACGGGCCACCTCCATCAGATGTTCGCGCGCGCACATCGCCTCTGGGAGATAATCCCGAAACCCTTTGAGCGTTTCCGGCTTGATGAGCGGTGTCGGTGTATTCACGTTTCCTGCTTTTCGTTATTCGGTTTGCGGCCCTCAAAAAGTCAGAAAAGTTTTATCCGCCGATGACGCAGATTGGAGACAAACTGACGTCATGCAGGGTTCGGTCTTCTCGGTGGAGTTTTTCCACCTTCATCAATGACGTTTATGGAGCGGGAACCGGAACTTCCCATGCCGCTAGAACGGGGAGCAGGTTCGCCTTCTCGACGGTGGACTCGTTCGCGGATTTCGATTTCTTCACCGGGCGAGGCGGAAGAATCGCCTCGGCGTATTCGTAAACCTGGTCTGCCGTTTCGAAAAATTTCTCGTAACATTCGTCGTTGTCGTATTCGCAGCTCTCGGTCGAATACTCGCGGCAGATCTGGGGTCGCGTATCGTAGATGCCGCAGCGATTGTCGTGCTGCAAGTGCTGACAGTCGCCATACACCATCAGGTACCACGTATCGTCATCGACGAAGATCGCCGTGTGGCCGTGAATCAAATACCACCGCAAATAGTCGAAGTCGTTCCATTCGGTTGGCGTATCGATCGGCAGGGCGAAGTAACGGCAGCAGCGAGCCGTGCAGTATTGGCATAATACCTCCCCGGGGGGAAGCTGGCTCCGTTTGAGAGGCGTATTGATCATGGCGGCATTCTTCTATTGAATAATTCGAACACAACCTCTGTGCGGCGTGATTTTCTGCAAATATTCAGACTGTTTCGACAGGCACAACCGCTTGGGTTAGGGTCACTGAATGAATGCGGATGAATCCACCCGCTGAATCGGAAGCGGTTGATTTTACCCGGTCGGGTAGCGGCGGACTACCACCGTCGGGAGAAATATAGACGTTACGCGAATGTTCATCAACCGCGGCGATGGAGATCGCCAACGAATCTCCATCTCTCGGCAAGACTGCCGCCGCGACTGCCCGCTCATGAACGCCGCCGGCGATCCAACTCCTGTCAGAGCGCGGCGTGAATGGGAAGCCGCTCGTCACGGCGCGCTATGCGCCGCACCGGGGGATCGAGGCGTTTGCGGTCGCTCGACAACCGGAAACGCTCAAAATGATACTGGAGATCGGTTCGCTGAAAGCAGATTGGGGGCCACGATAATATCGTTGCGGATCGTCCTGACTCCGTCGACGGCGCGAATTGTTTCCTGCGCCAATTGTTTGTGGTAATAGCTGCGAACGACCCCTTTCAAGACCACCGCATCTCCCTCGACCTCCGCACGAATGCGTCGCTGTCCCACTGCCGCCAGACTTTTCAGTGCCCTTTCCAGATGCACAGGGAGTTGGGACAGAGCATGAGGGATATCAAGGCGATGATCCGACATAGGGTCAGTTTCCGGAGCAATGGATCAACAGGGGGGAACCGCGTCTCGATCGAAATCCAGTTCACCGGAGCCTGTGGTGGACTGCGATTCGACATCCCGCCCACAAACTCCTGTTCAAATTTTCGACTGAGTGTGAGGGCGAAAACCAGCACATTCCGGACGCCAGCGGGATCACCTGCCGACATCACCGCAACATTGCGATACAATCGTCCTATTTTTACAGATCGACTCGATAATTGTGTGATCCTCTCCGATCGCGGCCCGATCAGCCTATGGTGAACTTGTGTCACAAAAAAAGTCGAGGCGACCGGAAAAACACCGATCGCCTCGACTGTATACTGAGGTTTCTCTGAACTGGTACAAAGGTCATCCTTAACGAGAACGTTGGATTCTGTTCCAGCCGGTCGAACGGGGAGAAACCACTACCGGGCGAACTTCAACGGCTGGACGGTTGGACGGATGATGCGAGTCCAGAACGCGATCGACCCCCGGATAATAATCGGCCATCTCGACCTGGAATTGTTTCAATGACCGGCGGATGTTCTGAACGCGGTCCTGCACGTGCAACAAGGCATCCCGATCCATCGAGCCGAACTCGAAGCTGAGACCGTGGGCCGACTTGTTCCATTCGAAATTGCGGACGACCGAATGGCGCGTCCGGCGGATCATCCCTTCCAGCATCTCATCGAGATGATCGATCATTTCCTCCATCTGATCTACATCGCGTCGGACATGACGAGCGCTCTCTTCGCGAGCAATCATCTTCCGAACGTGACCGGCCATCTCCGCCAACTCGCCGGCATCCGTCGCAAGATGTTGATAGCGGAGCTTGCTGCCGAACTGGCTTTCGATTTCGTGTACGAGTCCGCTGGTGTTCCGGCTCAGCTTCAATGCCAGACGGTCGAGATCATTCGAGTCATGAT
>JBJXGP010000143.1:0-5231 GCA_046160425.1 Planctomycetaceae bacterium | reverse complement strand
CCGATCGCACGACGTTGCTTCGTCGCGTCAGTTTCGATTTAACGGGATTGCCCCCGACATCCGCCGAAGTCGAAGAGTTTCTCGATGATATCTCACCGGATGCCTACGAAAAAGTCGTCGATCGACTGCTCGCCTCCGAGCGATTCGGCGAACGGATGGCCGTCGACTGGCTCGACATCTCGCGTTACGCCGACAGCTACGGCTTTCAGGTCGATCGCGAGCGCGATGTCTGGGCCTGGCGGGACTGGGTGATCAACGCCTTCAATGCGAATCTGCCGTTCGATCAGTTCGTCACCTGGCAAGTCGCGGGCGATTTGCTCCCCGATGCCACGCCCGACCAGATTCTCGCGACGGCATTCAATCGGCTGCATCAGCAGGAGACCGAAGGGGGAAGCGTCGAAGAAGAGTACCGCGTCGAATATGTCTGCGACCGCGTGCAGACGTTCGCGACCGCGTTTCTCGGCCTGACGTTCGAATGCGCCCGCTGCCACGATCACAAATTCGACCCGATCAAGCAAAGCGAGTTTTATCAGTTGTTCGCCATGTTTCAGAACGTCGACGAAGCGGGAATGTACTCGTATCACACTCCGGCGATACCGACGCCGACGCTGTGGCTCACCGACGCTGCCGCAAAACAGAAGCTCGCCGAGTTCGAGCAGAAGTTGAGCGATCTCGACGGGCAAGGGCAAAGTTTACGCGAGTCGCGACGCGATACCTTCGCCGAGTGGTTAGGGAAGCGTCCGGAGGAATTGACTCTCAAGGGTGAAGTCGCCCGTTACGAATTTGAATCGCTCGAGGGGCAGAATCTTGCGAATGCCGTCGCCTCCGATAAACCTGCCGTGCTCAACGGCGAGAACAAACTCGTCGAAGGAAAAATCGGCCAAGCCGTGTTATTCACGGGAGATGACTCGGTCAAACTTCCGCTCGGAAATTTCCAGCGGCATCAGCCTTTCAGCGTCTTGCTCTGGATGAAAACTCCTGACGTCAAAGATCGCGCCGTCGTCTTTCATCGTTCGATGGCCTGGACCGACTGCGGCAGTCGCGGCTACGAACTCTTGATCGTCAACGGACACTTGCGCTGGTCGCTGATTCACTTCTGGCCGGGAAATGCGATCTCGATCGAAACCCGCGAACCGGTTGCCGTCGGTGAGTGGCTACACGTCGCCGTTTCATCCGACGGCAGTAGCCGAGCCGCCGGGTTGAAGCTGTCGATCAACGGCCAACCAGCGGATGTATCCATCATCAAAGACACGCTGATTAAAGAGATCACCGGCGGGGGTGGCGATAATATCACGCTCGCCGAGCGCACGCGCGACCGCGGATTCAAGCAAGGTCTCATCGACGATTTCCGCGTTTTCGAGCATGATCTTTCTCCGCTGGAAGTTCTCTCGGCTTACGATGCGCCGACGGTGCTTGTGACGTGGAGCAAACCGGCGGCCGAATTGAATGAAGCCGAACGTGAGATGCTCTTCGACTATTATCTCGCGACGGCCGATGCCGAGTGGGGAGCACATCTCGCCGCCGTCGCCGCGCTGCGTGCGGAACGAAGCCAGTTCGCGGAAGGAATTCGCGAAGTGATGGTGATGAAGGAACTCCCCGAACCGAAAAAGTCGTACATCTTGTTTCGCGGCGAATACGCGCAGCGCCGCGATGAAGTGGCAGCGGGAGTCCCTGCCGCACTGTCGCCGTTCCCTGAAGGTGCGCCGAACAATCGATTGGGCCTCGCCCGTTGGTTGACGGCACGAGAGCATCCGTTGTTGGCCCGCGTCACCGTCAATCGCATCTGGCAGAACATCTTCGGTGTCGGATTGGTCAAGACCGCCGAGGATTTCGGCAGCCAGGGGGCGCCGCCGGTCTATCCGGAAGCGCTCGACTGGCTCGCGCTGCACTTCATCGACAGCGGCTGGGATACCAAGGGCCTCGTCAAATCGATCGTTATGAGCCGCACGTATCGGCAGCGGAGTCTCGCCGACGCGAAGACGATGGCCGACGATCCGGAGAATCTGTGGTTGGCGCGCGGTCCGCGCATCCGATTGCCGGCGGAGATGATCCGCGATAATGCCCTGGCCTCGGCGGGATTGCTCAAGCAGCAGATCGGTGGGCCTCCCGTCAACCCGTATGAAATGAGCGAATCGTTCAAACCGGCGCAGCCGACCGCCGGCGATGGCGTCTATCGCCGTAGCGTCTACACCAACTGGCGGCGAACGGGGCCTCCCCCGGCGATGATCGCCTTCGATGCCCCTCGGCGAGCCGTCTGCACTGCCCGCCGCGAGCGAACCGACTCGCCGCTGCAACCGTTGATTCTGCTCAACGGCGTGCAATACGTTGAAGCGGCGAGAGTTCTCGGCGAGTCGTTACATCGCGATGCTCAGGGAGACGTCGCGAAGATGATCGAGCAGGCGTGCCTCCGCTGCATCAGCCGAAAGCCCGATGCGCGCGAAATCGAAATACTGTCGCAACTCTATCGAGAGCAACTCGAACATTTTACTGCGAATCCGGCACAAGCCGACGAACTGCTGAAGATCGGAGGGACTCCGCGTTTGGCTGACATCCCTGCACCCCAAGCCGCCGCCGCGACCGTTCTGGCGCAAGCCCTCTTAAATCATGATGAAGCTGTGGTGAAACGATGAAATCATATAATCAGAATTCACAGATCGTTCTCAACAACATTTCCCTCCACGCACCCGAAGAAGAGCTGCTGCCGCTTCCTCCTGCGGGGCGCCGCGAGTTTCTGCAGAAATTCAGCACAGGGTTGGGAGGCTACGCGCTCGCCGAGATGCTGACGAAATCGCAACACTCTGCGGCGGCGGAGATCGATCGCGGGGTGCTCGGCAAGCCACACTTCACCCCCAAGGCGAAGCGGATCATCTATCTGTTCATGTCGGGTGCTCCGTCGCAACTTGATCTGTACGACTACAAGCCGTTGCTCAAGGAAAAACATGGCGAGCAACTTCCCGACAGCGTGCGCGGCGGGCAACGTCTCACCGGCATGTCGGGTAATCAATCATCGATTCCGCTCGTCGGTTCGCCGTTCAAATTCACGCAGCACGGGCCGGCGGGAGCCTGGTTCAGCGAGACGTTGCCCCACATCGCGGGGATCGCCGATAAATTGTGCGTCGTCAATTCGATGTACACCGAAGCGATCAATCACGGACCGGGGGTCACGTTTTTGCAGACTGGAACGCAGATCGCAGGCCGACCGAGTTTCGGCGCGTGGCTCAGCTACGGACTCGGACAAGAGAACGCCAATCTGCCGTCGTTCGTCGTGCTCATCACGAAAGGGAAAGGGGGCCAGCCGCTCGGCGCGCATCTGTGGGGCAGCGGATTCATCGCCTCGCGGCATCAAGGAGTTTTGTTCCGCGCGGCGGATGATCCGGTGCTGTATCTGCGCAATCCCGCGGGGATCGACACCGCCAGCCGTCGCAAACTGCTCGACCGTTTGAAAGAACTGCACGAACATCAGCTCTCATCGACTCCGGATGCCGAAATTCAAAGCCGGATCGACAACTACGAGATGGCCTTCCGCATGCAAGCGAGCATTCCCGAAGTGACCGACATCTCGAATGAGCCGAAGCACGTACTCGATTCCTACGGTCCCGATGTCACCACGCCGGGATCATTCGCGGCGAACTGCCTGCAGGCCCGCCGGCTCGCCGAACGCGGGGCGCGTTTCATTCAGCTCTATCACCAGGACTGGGACCATCACGGCAACATTCTGGGGGGCATCCCCGCGCTGTGCAAGGAGACCGATCAACCGTCAGCGGCGCTGATCAAGGATCTCGAAAACCACGGCTTGCTCGAAGACACGCTCGTCGTCTGGGGAGGAGAATTCGGCCGCACGAATTATTGTCAGGGGAAAATTCAGCCCAACTTCGGACGCGATCACCATCCGCGCTGCTTCAGCATCTGGATGGCAGGCGGCGGCGCGAAAGCGGGAAGCATCCACGGCGAGACGTGCGAATACGGCTATAACATCGCCAAAGATGGGGTTCACATCCACGACTTGCACGCCACGCTGCTGCACCTCATGGGGATCGACCACGAGCAGTTGACGTACAAATTCCAGGGCCGACGCTATCGCCTGACCGACGTTCACGGAAAAGTGATCGACGGGTTATTGGCGTAAGCGACACGCAAAATCGGGTGGCACGGGCGGCTTGACCGCCCGTGTTGAATGCCTGTTAGCGTCCTCCACTGGCGGGCAAGCCGTCAGTGCCACACCATCCGTCATTCGTCACTGAAGGCCATGACCAGTCGCAGCACGTACCAGAAGAGCGTTGCAATGGAGGCGAACAAGGCCAGCGAGGCGGCGACGTGTTGATCGGTACGGTAATGATGCAAGACATTGGACGTGTCGTACAAAATCCAGCCCGACATGAGCACGACCATGCCGATCAGGAACGCGCTCCCCAGGGCAAACCCCATGAATGCGGAGGCGAGAACCAACCCGAGGGCCGCGAGTGAGCCCATCCACAGTAATCCGCGCATGAACGAGAAATCCTTGCGGGTGAGAAACACAAACCCCGTCAATCCTCCGAAGATCAGCAGCGTGACCAACCCCGCGGTCGGTATGACGTTCGGCCCGCCGAAATTCTGTGCATACCAGAGCAACGGCACGAAGATCACCGTTTCGGCGATGACGTATAGCGCCAGCCCGGCGTATTGAGTGGTCGGCGATGCGCCGCTGTGTGCCCAGCGTTCGGCGAGCCAGGTGACAACCAGGAAAGCGATCAGCGCCATCCACCAATTCTGCCCGAACAGTCCCATGATCCCTGTGACCAGGTTCTCGTTCATGAAGATGATTGTTTCCAATCCCATGAAGGCGAGAATGGCCCCGAATAGATGCAAATACGTCCGGCGGATAAATTGCATCCGCACGTCGAGCGCGGCATCGGCTGCAAATACATCCATCGCACCAAAATCATCGGCGTATTGTTCCTGATAGGCCATCGTTTTACTCCTGATGAAAAGGGAACCCTCGCGACATGCGATGCCCCCACCCGACTGAATGACTCAGCGTGAACATTATGTCATATGCCTCGCCGAAATTGCAACCGCAAAATTCACGCGTAATTTTACGGTGTACTGTCGGGAATCAGAATTCGCCGAGGGTTTCTCCGCCGTGAATCGTTCCCACTGCCTGATAGACACCTTTGTCGATATTTTCGCTGACGAAGCGGACGTGGCCGTCGGCGAGGACGAAATGGGCTCCCCCTACATGACTGCTGCTG
>JBJXGP010000142.1:0-5845 GCA_046160425.1 Planctomycetaceae bacterium | reverse complement strand
CGTGTCGTTCGTCGCTTTTCGCGAACTCATCACACTCGCGGCGGAACGAATCCCCGCACAACTCGAAGCATTGCAACAACACGGGCGCGATTGTCACGCTTATTCGTCGATTCAGCCGGGGGTCAGTCCGCATGCGCCGTACAGCGTGCATCCCGATTTGTTCTCGTCAGCAGTTCGGCATGCCCGCGAACAACAGATGCCGCTGGCTATCCATCTGGCGGAGACTATTGCAGAGATCGAATTCCTGAAGTCGGGGGAGGGGGAGTTCCGCGACTTCTTGCAGGAACTGGGGGTGTGGCAGGACGATGTTTTTCAAGGGGACCGCACGCCGCTTGATCTATTGAAAGAGATGGCCGATGTCGCACACGGGCTGATCGTGCATGGGAATTATCTGGGAAAAGAAGAGGCCGAGTTCCTCGCCGCGCATCGAAATTTGACCGTGGTGTATTGTCCGCGAACGCATGCGTACTTCGGACATCCGCCACATCCCTGGAAAGAATTTCTCACGCGCGGAATCTCACTCGCCCTCGGGACCGATGGCCGGTCATCGAATCCGGATCTCAGTCTGTGGAACGAACTCCACTTTTTGCGGCGACATCATCCCGACGTTTCACCGGAAACCATTCTTTCATTGGGAACGCTTCGCGGAGCGCGGGCACTGGGGCTGGAGCAACACTTCGGGAGTCTCACTCCCGGAAAACGGGGAGCGATCGCCGTGGTAGTACTGCCGGAGTACGCCGATGCTTTGACGTCTGACCCGTACGAATTGTTGTTCTCATCGACCAGCCGGATGGAAGGATTGTTATATCCCCCTGTAGAGCCGCGCACGCAGTGAGCGGCCTTCCAGCCCTTCAAGTGCGTTGCGACGCTTACTGCGTGCGCGGCTCTACTATCTTGAATCGCGTCGACTATTCCCGCTTTCCGATTGACGCTTGGCCTGGAGTGTGAAATCATATCTGTATGAAATATGGTTAGCATTCTCACACTGGCGGACAAGCCGCCAGTGCCACCCAATTTCAGTACGCTGTTAAGGTTGTCGTCTTCCTCGAACATCTGGTGCCGCATGATCAGGGCCGGCCGATTGAATTCGCGCGATTGCGGCGGTTTGACTCGCCGTGGTTTGCTGCACGTCGGCGGTCTGGGTGCATTGCAAGTGACGCTGGCCGATTTGCTTCGCGCCCGCAGCCTTGGTCAGAATGAACCGGAGCCTAAAGCCCGTTCGGTGATCCTGCTGTGGTTGTGGGGAGGCCCCAGCCAGATCGACGGCTTCGACCCCAAGCCTCTGGCTCCGCTCGAATACCGGGGACCGTACGCACCGATCGCCACGGGCACTCCCGGCGTCTCGATCTGCGAAATGCTGCCGCAACTGGCCCAGCGGTCTTCGCAATACACGCTCATTCGTTCGATGCATCACGAATCGAACGATCATGGCATCGCCGGGACAATCAACCTGACGGGGTCGATCAAGGGAGCGCGCAGTTTAGGGGGCCAGATCCTTCCGGGGGACGTCCTCCCCACGCACGGCGCGATCGTGTCTCGCATTCACGGTTTTCATCCGCAAATTCCCCGCTTCGTGACCATCGGCAAGAAATTGCATCAAGGGAAAAAATTCATCACCGGCGACGAGGGAGGAACCTTCGGCCCGATTCACGATCCCTTCCGCGTCGATTACATCCCCGGTACCGGCGTGCAATTGCCCAATCTCGAATTGCAGGATGGTATGACGGCGGACGGCCTTTCGCATCGCCAAAAGCTGCTCGAACAACTCGAACAATTGTCGCGTCTCGGCGAGCGATCGGCCTCGATGCAGCGACTGGACAGCTTCTATCAGCAGGCCTTTTCCATGCTCACATCGAGCGATGCCCGGCGAGTCTTCGACATCGAACAAGAGAGAATCGAACTGAGGAATCGATACGGCCGACATCGCTTCGGGCAATGTTGCCTCTTCGCCCGCCGACTCATTGAGGCAGGGGTCGGTTTCGTGCAGGTCAACTGGAGCGCGCACGTCGAACCGGTTGAAGACGGCGGCGACGGCGGATGGGACATGCACGACCGCTACTTCCAGCAGTTTCAGGATCGCCATTCGTGGATGCTCGACACGGCGCTGTCGGCATTACTCGACGACCTGCAGGATCGCGGCATGCTCGATGAAACGATCGTCGTGGCGATCGGTGAATTCGGCCGCACGCCGAAAATTAACGCCAAGGCCGGACGCGACCATTGGAATCAATGTTATTCGGCTCTGGTCGCCGGCGGCGGTTTTCAGGTCGGGCAGGTGATCGGCGCCAGTGATGCGCAGGCCGAGTATCCGGCGAGTCGCCCGACCACTCCCGCTGATCTGTTTACGACGGTGTTGAATCAAATCGGCATTGGCACGACGCGCCTGACGGAGATCAACATGCTCCCGCTGGGTACACTGGTCGAAGAACTGACGTGAGCGAGAGGTTCCGATGCCGTGCCGTCGTGCGAAATGGATTCGATTACCACTCTTGGCGATTATGGCCCTGTTCGCGCCCATCATCAGCCGTGCAGAAGAAGAATCGATACCGGCCGGTTGGCGACGGATCACAACCGACGGCCTGTTCAAGCAGCGTCCGCAATGGTCTCTCGACGGCGAACGCCTCCTCTTTACGCGCCACGGCGAAGATTCGATTCATCTGTTTCAATGCCGAGCGGATGGAACAGACGACAAACGCCTGCTCACCGGCGAACCCTTCAATTTCGACGCCGTCATTTCACCCGACGCCAAACGTCTGGCCTATGTGTTCGATAAGCTGACGCCGGGGCAGGGGGATATGCAGATCTATGTCGCGAGCGCGGATGGAGAAAATCCGCAACCGTTATTCGTCAGCGAAGGAAAATTGTCGCACGAAGAATGGCCGAACTGGTCTCCCGACGGAAAGTGGATCGTCTGTCACTCGACCCGCGACGAGAATGCCGAACTGTATCTGTTGTCGGTCGGTGTCAACGAAAAGGGAGAACCGACAAACGACATCGCACCGAAACGGTTGACGAGCGACCCGGCTCTTGATGTCCACCCTTGTTTTTCACCCGACGGCAGGCAGATCGCCTTTGCCACGAATCGCTGGGGCGACTTTGAATTGGCGACCTTCGATCTGGAATCGGCGTCGGTCACGCGATTGTCCACCAGCCCCGGGCTGGACGATTACCCCGCGTGGTCGCCCGACGGCAAGCAGCTCGCGTTCACATCGCATCGCGAGGGGAATCTGGAGATTTTCATCGCGAATGCTGATGGCTCGAATCCCCGAAATCTGACCCAACATGCCGGTCCCGATAACTTTGCGACGTGGTCGCCAGAGGGGGAGATCACATGGGTTTCCTTCCATAACGGCCAGTGGGATATTTTTTCTGTGAAGCCCTGATCGCGCACCGGTTGGCAGAAGAGATTCCTCTGGATATGCTATGCGGTAATCAGTTGCATATCGCATTTCAACATCTGTCACTGCGGGATACATCGGGCAGCGATGCCCGACTTCGACAAATCCGCGGATTCACAGAGTGGGACGGAGACCATGACCACGCATCAACCGTTTGTTCATTTGCATTGCCATTCGCATTACAGCCTGCTCGATGGCGCCAGCAAGATTCCCGATCTCGTGGCGCGCGTCAAATCGTGCGGCATGAACGCCGTCGCCATCACCGATCACGGCAACCTCAGCGGGGCGATTGAATTCTACAACACCTGCAAAGAGAACGAGATCAAGCCGATCATCGGCTTCGAGGCCTACGTCGCCCCCATGAGCCGGACCGACCGTTCCGCCTCGCGGATGAAAGAAGCCAGCTATCATCTCACGCTGCTGGCGATGAATCAGAAAGGCTTTCAGAACCTGATCAAGATGAGTTCGATCGCCTTTCTCGAAGGGTTTTACTACAAGCCCCGCATCGATAAAGAACTCCTCGAAGCCCACAGCGAAGGCTTGATCTGCCTCACCGGCTGCGCGGCGAGCGAACTCTCGAATTTCATTCTCGGCAACCGCATGGACGACGCCGAGAATCTCGTCGCCTGGTATCACCGGGTGTTCGGCGACCGGCTGTATATGGAGATTCAGAACTGCGGACTCGAAATTCAACAGCAGTGCGCCGAAGGGACGATCGATCTGGCCCGTAAAATGGGGCTCCCGCTGGTCGCGACGAATGATTCGCACTACGTCAATCAGGAAGACGCCCTCGCTCAGGATGTTCTGCTCTGCGTGAATACGCATACGATCCGCAGCGACGAAAAACGGATGCGAATGATCGGAGATCAGTTCTTTATCCGCTCGCCCGAACAGATGTACGCGGCGTTTCCCGGACTGGAAGAAGCCGTTTCGATCACGCAGGAGATCGCCGACCGCGTCGACATTCAACTCGAACAGAAACGGCATTACCCCGTCTTTCAGCCGCCGGAGCAAAAAACCGACGTGCAGTATCTGCGCGAATTGTGCGAAGAACGGCTGCCGCTGCGCTATGGCGACGACATCACCCCTGAAATCCGTCATCGACTCGATTACGAATTGAGCGTCATCGAGAAGATGGGATATGCGAGCTATTTTCTCATCGTCTGGGACTTCGTCCGCTTCGCCGAGGAAAACGGCATCCCCTGCCAGGCCCGCGGATCGGCATGTGGTGCGATCGTCGCGTATCTGCTACGGCTGAGCAACGTCTGCCCGCTCAAATATGACCTTCTGTTCGAGCGATTTCTCGATCCCAGTCGCACCGAACCCCCCGATATCGACATCGACTTCTGCCGCGACCGCCGGCAACTCGTAATCGATTACACCAAACAGAAGTACGGCGAAGCGAACGTGGCGCAGATCGGCACGTACGGCACCCTCAAGGCGAAAGCGGCGATCCGCGACGTCGGCCGGGCACTGGCGGTCCCTCTCAATCGCGTCGATGAAATCGCCAAGATGGTCCCCGATGAACTCAACATCAAGCTGAAGCAGGCGGTCGAAAAAAGCCCGGAACTCAAGGAAGCCTACGATCGCGACCCCCAAATCCACGAACTGATCGACATCGCCATTCGGTTGGAGGGTCTGGCTCGCAGTGCGGGAACGCACGCCGCGGGAGTCGTCGTCGCCGACCGCGACCTCTCGGAGATCGTCCCCCTGCAAACGATCTCGGGCAAAGACGACGTCGTGACGCAATGGGACGGCCCGACCGTCGAGTTGGTCGGCTTGATGAAGATGGACTTTCTCGGCCTCCGCAATCTGACGATCCTCGACAAAGCGGTGCAGAACGTCAAAAAGCACCGCGGCATCGACATCGATCCGATACAACTTCCGCTCGACGATAAAGCGACATTCGCCCTCTTGCAGCGCGGCGAGACGAAGGGCATTTTCCAGTTGGAAAGCGGGGGCATGCGCGACTTGCTGACCAAAATGAAGCCCGACCAGTTCGCCGACATCATCGCCACCTCGGCCTTGTACCGCCCCGGCCCGCTCGAAGGGGGGATGGTGATGACCTACGTCAATTGCAAGCACGGACGCGAACCGGTCCGCAAGGTTCATCCCATCGTCGACGAAGTTCTCGCCGAAACTTACGGCGTGATGGTGTATCAGGAACAGGTGATGCGGATTCTCAACCGCGTCGGCGGCATCGAACTCTCGTCTGCATACCGCTGCAGCAAGGCGATCAGCAAGAAAAAGCTGAAGATCATCGCCAAGTTCCGCGAGGAATTCATCGCCGGGGCCAACACTCACGGTATGGACGAGCGGGTCGCCGTCGATCTGTTCGAGCTGATCGAAAAATTCGCCGGATACGGCTTCAACAAATCTCACTCGACCGCATACGGAGCCGTCGCCTATCAGACCGCATACCTCAAGGCGCATTATCCGCACGAATT
>JBJXGP010000141.1:0-2646 GCA_046160425.1 Planctomycetaceae bacterium | reverse complement strand
TCCCTCTGCGATCCAGTCGCGGATCAGATTTTTCTGCGCATCGGTCAGCGCGTGATTGAAACTCGGTGGGGGCATCATCGTTTCGGGATCGGTCGAAACGAGCCGTTGATAGAGTTCGCTCTGTTCGGGATGACCGGGGACGACAATGGCCGTGTTCTCGGGGTTGCCGAGTGCGCCGCGGATGTCGAGGCGAAGGTCTCCCTTCCGCTTCTTCTCATCAGGCCCGTGACAGGCGAAGCAGTTGTTCGAGAGCAGCGGGCGGATGTCGCGGTTAAAATCGATCTTGCTCGGAGAGGCATCATCGGCGGGCAAACTGCCGGAGAGCCAGCAGGTCAGGGACCACATCACCGCAAAAATAATCGGCGAATTTTTCATCGTCGTCACTCATCCTTCAAAATTGAGGATAACATCTTTACATGCATACGTTTGGGCATTTTTTCAATTTGAATTCGACCCTGCATTCTAACCTGTTGGACGGCTGGCGGGAAAGGTATTTTGACGTCTCCATCAGCCGTTTTCAGCTTTCAAGCCGATCTGCCGCGCAACCACAACCGGTATAAGTAGACGGCAGTGGCGGGTGGCATGCCTACATCGCGCAGCAGGGCAGGCATGGATGATCGGGACATTTATGAACGATAAGACATGGCTGCCCCAAGCTGCAGCCATGCCACCCCCCTCACCCCTTTACAAAATCGCCGTGAACTGCCATTTTCAACGAATTGGTCGCCGATTTTGTCCGGATGCCCTCAGAAAATTGCGTTTCGGAGTGAATCTGCTTATGTTGTTAGCATGAAACCGTCTCATACCGCCAGGAAAAGAGAGAGCATCATCATGAATCGATTCGGCATCGCTCGAAAACTTGCGTTCTGTTTCGTCTGTGTTCTGTTACTGGTCGATCATTCTGCCGACGCAGGAAAACGGCGTCGCCGCTGTTGCTGCCCGACCACACCTTCGGCGTGTGAGTCGAAAGCCGACATGACACCCGACACAGCTCCCGCACCAGAACCGACCGAGGCCGCACCCGCCCCGATGCCGGAACCATCGCCGACACCAGAACCCACTCCAGAGGATGCCACGATCTCTCCGTTCGACGGCACGACGCTCGATGGATGGGACGGAAATCCTGCGTTCTGGTCGGTCGAAGAGGGCGTCATCACCGGTCGCACGACGGCAGAGAATCCCACCAAGGGAAATACCTTCCTCATCTGGCGCGGCGGTGAAGTCGGCGACTTCGAACTCGAACTCGAATACCGCATCGTCGGCGGGAACTCGGGAATCCAATACCGCAGCTTTGAAGTCGAAAACGAGAAATGGGTGATCGGCGGTTATCAGGCCGACTTCGAAGCGGGTGAAACGTACTCGGGCATTCTGTACGGCGAACGCTTTCGCGGCATCCTCGCCAACCGGGGACAGAAGACGATCATCAACGCCGAGCACAAGCCCGAAGTCGTGGGGATCGTCGGGGACTCCGCTGAAATCCAGACGCACATCAAAAAAGAAGACTGGAACCATTACCGCGTCACCGCGAACGGCTTTCATTTCGTGCATCGCATTAACGGCATCGTCACCGCCGAATGCACCGACGAAGATACCGAGATGCGACGGGCGACCGGATTGCTCGCGCTGCAACTTCACGCCGGACCGCCGATGACGGTCCAGTTCCGCAACATCAAGCTCACGCCCATCAAGGCTGACGAGAACGCCGCGGCTGAATCTCCCGCACTCAAGCGAAAGGCGAAAGTCGTCTTCGTCGCTGGCAAGGCCAGTCATGCGTATGGCGACCACGAACATCGCGCGGGATGCCTGTTGCTCGAAAAAGGTCTGCATGAAGGGATGCCCAATATCGAAACCAAAGTCGTGACCGACGGCTGGCCCGATGACATCACGGTCTTCGATGGGGCCGACGCCATCGTCGTGTATTCCGACGGAGGGGGAAATCATCCGCTCAATGCGCATCTGGAAGACGTCGATGCCATGATGAAAAAGGGAGTCGGACTCGTCTGCATTCATTACGCGGTCGAAGTGCCGAAGGGTGACCCAGGCAATGCGTTTCTCGAATGGACCGGCGGATACTTCGAGGCCGACTGGTCGGTCAATCCGCATTGGACCGCCGAATACTCCGAGTTCCCGCCGCATCCGATCGCGCAGGGAGTCCGCCCTTTCACGATCAACGATGAATGGTATTATCACATGCGATTTCGTCCGGAAATGCAGGACGTCGCCCCGATCCTGACGGCGATTCCGCCGGAAGATTCACTCAGCCGCCCTGACGGTCCGCACAGCGGCAACCCGCATGTCCGCGCCAAGATCGGCCAGCCGCAACACATGGCATGGGCCTATGACCGTCCCGACGGGGGACGCGGTTTCGGCTTCACCGGCGGACACGTTCACTGGAATTGGGGACAGGATGATTTCCGTAAACTGGTCCTCAACGCCATCGTCTGGTCGGCGGGTTTGGAAGTCCCAGTTTCAGGAGTCTATTCGAAGCCATTGACGCTCGAAGACCTCGAAGCCAATCAGGACGACGAAGTGCCGGCGGATTTCAATCGCGAACGGATTCAAAAGATGCTGGAAGAATGGCAACAGGCCTCGGCAAAATGATTCGAGCGTGATTCACAAGACGCCATGTTTTTGGTTAGCCGCGAC
>JBJXGP010000140.1:0-6401 GCA_046160425.1 Planctomycetaceae bacterium | reverse complement strand
GATCATACCACTGTCGCGTGATTCGCAGGGGGAAATTTCCGTGACGCAGGTCATGAGAAATAACCCTGATCCGAATGACGACCGCCCGCTGCGCGATGCCGCATACATCTACCCGCTGACCGACAATTCGTTACGGCAATTGCAAGAATTTCTGAAGCGTCCCTGATTCGTGCAATCGTTTGCACTCAGCTATTTTTTCTTGGGCACATGCTCTTCGCCGTAAAACCAGCTCACCGGCAGCGATCGAAAGCGCGAAGAATAATGCCCGGTTTTCGAGTCTTCGTCCCAGTAGCTCATGACCGCTCGGTCGCGAATGAAAGCGAGGCTCGTGTATGCATACGTGTGGGTGGAATCTGATTCCAGATTGCGCACGTGATTCCATGTGCGGCCGTCGTCTGATGAGACTGCCGCCGTCAGAGGAGTCCTCCGCCCGCCATGATCGACATCCGGCGTATACGCGTCGTTCCAGATCAACAGCAGATCGCCGGTTGAGGGAATCTGTCGAATCGTCGCCGGAGATTCCGGTGCTTTGAGATCCGATAGCGTTCCCGGTTCGCTCCAAGTCTCGCCGGCATCTTCGGAATAACTCGCGGAAATCGTCCCCAACTGGTTGCGCATGATCATCAGCAATCGGCCATCCTTGAGTTCGACGACGTCCGGCTCCATCGCTCCCCGCAGGGGGAGATCGACCTCGCCCGCTCCTTTTTGCCAGGTCTTTCCGCCATCGTCGGAATAGTAACAGAAGCAAACCATGTGGTTGATTTTGATGATGTCGGCGGTCCAACTCGTCGGGGCGATCAGTCTTCCGCTTTTCAACTGGGTCAATCGATCCGAAACGACGATATTGTACCCCGGATGATTCGAGATCAACAGCGGTTCGCCAAACGTCTTCGCATCATCTTCCGACGTCTTGAGAAAGACTTGAATGCTGTCGTACCCCTGCGTGACCGAGTAGATCATTCCCAGTCGCGGCGATTCGGCATTTCCGGGCAACCAGCGTAAGGTCGTACCCAGCACGTTGAGTTTCCCCACATCCTTTTGGAGTTCCCGTGCCTCGCCCCAGGTTCGCCCGCCGTCATGCGACGACTTACCGATAATACGCGCACGGGCAAAATCGTCGGTGCTGGCGGTGAATTCGGTCGTGGCGTTCAAAAGAGACCCATCAGACAATTCGATGATCGATCCTTCGGTATAGCGGGGGTGCTCCGCCGTCGCTTCGTACACGATCACTGAGATATCTTCGTGCGGCGACGGAGCTGGCTTCTCGGCCAGCGCCAACAATGCTTGTGCGGAGCGGATGCGCACATCGACATTCTCATCATCGAGCAACTTGATCAATCCTTCGACGGCGATGAGCATCCGCGACGGGCCAGCGGCCTCAGCCGCATAAATTCGAATCGACGCATCCGAATTGCTGAGATTCTCAAGCAACGATTTTTGCCCCTGATCTTCTCGCAACTGGGCGAGGGCGTATTCGAAAAAGGCGCGAGCCAGAGGCTGATCGACATTCGCGGCGGATTTTCGCAGAGCGGGCTTGTCGCGGACGTCGCCGAGCCGCCCCAACACCCAGGCTGAGATCATTGCGACATTGGGATCGGCATGTGATAGATTCTCTCGCAGATATGCCAACGCTTCGGAATTCCCCGCCTGCCCCAACGCGGCGGCAGCCATCATGCGGAGCGGTTGCTCGTTTCCTTCCTGAAGCGCCTCCAACAAAGATGTTCCATCTCCGATCGATTTGATTTTGTACAAACTTTCCGCAGCATGAATTCGACCGTCGGAGTCTGCCGTGTCGAGAATGGTGAATAATTCATGCACTTGCCGGCCGTCCCCTGCTCGTGCGAGTTCGCGTGCCAGTCCGCAGCGCTTCTGATGGTCTTTCTGAGTCGCCAACATCGGTTCGAGGAATTTCCGGACTTCATCACCATGACCGGCTTGCGTCAACGCTTCGGCGGCATGCATCGAAGGCCAGAACTCATCCGATTTCAACCCGTCGCGAATGGCTTTCAGGCATCGAGTTTTGACGTCGTCTGGTATTCGATAGATCGCGTCCTTCGATTTCTCGGCAGAATCCGCCATGCGAATTCCCGCACAGGAAAACAGGCAAATGGCAACGATAGTGACTTTTGTCAAATGGCTTGTTCGCGAAAAACGATCCATGATGATACTTCCTCGAAAGCGACGCGTGATGAATTTGCTGATCTTCGATGTTGATAGCGATTCGGTGAACTGTTACATGTTGACTTAATAGCTCTAACACAACCTCTGTACTGCGTGAGTTTTTGAAAACGTTCAGGCCTTTTCGACAGGCACAACGGGTTGTGTTAGGGTCTCTTACTCACACGGTTCCAGAATCTGCAATTTCGTTTGCTTGACGAAGTCTTTCACTTTTGGGCGATATGCCTGCATATGAGGTGCGGTGAGATGTGCTTTCAACGCCGGGAGAGATTCCCATTTCTCCACGACCGTGACCACGTCGCTGCGCAAAGGCAACTGAGCCGGGATGTCGGTAACAACGTCGATCGTCGGGCCGTATTCGAGACAACCGACCTCCTGACGGACGAGCGGCACGATTTTCGAGAATTCCTCCAGGAATCGATCTCGCGTCCCCTCAACCAATTCAATCGTGGCCAAAACGAAAATCATCGTTGTTGTTCTCCTCAATGGTACACGTCGAATCGAACCGATTCACTGTAGAACAGGTTTCGGCGTGGCGAAGCCTTACATGTGAAATGTATCCGGAATACGTGGCATAACCAACCGAAGCACGGCAGGAATTCTCCGGTATCGGTGATCTTATGAGTTATACAACCGTCGTTTTTCCCGAAGGATCGCCCTGGCCAACGATTTCTGAGGGAAGTTGATGGTGACGCGCATCCCGGTTTCGTATTACAATATTCACAGAATTGGAGTCTTGAGAACGGGTTGCCAGCACTCCCGTCTTTATCGAAGAAGGAGTTTCTGTATGTGGAATTGCGTTTTTGGAGTTCAGAGATCGTGGGTCGGAGTCTTATGTGTCGCGCTCTCTGCCGGCACAGCGTTCGCCGCGGATGCACCGTCCGTTAAAACGGCGCTCACGTTCAAGCCGGTCCAGAAAAACGTACTCTACGATATCCCCGAACCCGACAAGTACGCACAGTGCCAGGTCAAAGTCGAGCGGCGCGGCAATACATCGGGCTGGGTCGTCTTCGGCGAAGTCGGACAGACCCTGCGCCGCTACATCGATACCAACGGCGATAACGTCGTCGATCAATGGCGCTATTATCAGAACGGCATCGAGGTCTATCGCGATCAGGATTCCAACTTCAACAGCAAAGTCGATCAGTCTCGCTGGGTCAACACGGCGGGAAGCCGGTGGGGCATCGACCGCAATGAAGACGGAAAAATCGACGCCTGGAAAATTCTTTCTGCGGAAGAAGCGACACAGGAGGCTCTGCACTTTCTGGTCACTGCCGATGCCGAATCGCTGTCGTCGTTGATGCTCACGCAGGACGAGATACGATCTCTCAAGCTGTCGAACGAAATCAGCGCCAAGTTGACCGAACAGGTCAAAGTCTCTGAAAAACTGCTCAGCGATGCAGTCGGGAGTTCGAAGAATCTGACGCCGCAGTCCAAATGGCTCCGTTTCGACGGTTCGTTTCCGCGCGTGATCCCTGCCGACGATGAGAAAACCGGGACGGAGATCATGCTCTATCAGAACGTCCTCGCGATCGTCGAGACCGATGGCAAGCAGGTCTTCGTGCGCTTCGGCGACCTCATTCGTGTCGGCGACGTGTGGAAGCTGACGCAAATTCCCCAGCCGCTCGAGGGGAATTCCATCGAAGTGGCCGAAAGCAGTTTGCTGATGCTTCCTGCCGTGTCGGCGAGCATTGCGTCCCCTTCGACGGCAGGACTATCGGCCGAAATGCAGGGACTGCTTGAGCAGTTGCAAAAACTGGATCAGGAGAGCCCAACTCCCGCTTCGAGCCGAGCCGATCTTTCGAAGTACAATGCTCGTCGCGTGGAACTTCTGAGGCAGATCATCGCCAAATCGACCACCGATGAAGAACGCCAGCAATGGTTGCGTCAATTGATCGACGGGCTGACCGCGGCGGCGCAGTCGGGGGCATTTCCCGAAGCCGTTCCGCAGATGAAAAAGTTGGAACAGGATTTGCGAAAAGACAAAAACGCCGGCAAGCTTGTATCGTACTTGGTCTTCCGCATCAATCTGGCCGATTATTATTCCGACTTGCAGCAAGGGGCCTCGACGGAAAAACTCGCCGAGGCGCAAACGCGCTGGCTCGGCATTCTCGAGGATTTCATCAAGAAATATCCCGATGCCGAAGACGTCCCCGAAGCGGAGCTTCAGTTGGCGGTCGCGCATGAATTCAGCGGAAAGTTGGATGAAGCAGTCACTTGGTACAATCGCCTCCAGACCGATCATCCCGATTCCGCACCGGGTAAACGAGCCGCGGGGGCCGTCCGTCGGATCAACCTCAAAGGGCAGCCGTTCGAGCTTTCAGGTTCGACGCTCAAGGGTGAAAAACTCAGCTCGACGCAGTTTCAAGGGGCGATGCTTCTGGTGATTTACTGGGCGACGTGGTGCCAGCCTTGCACCGAAGACCTCCCGCAACTTCAAGCACTCTATGAAAAGCATCGATCGCAAGGATTTGAGATTCTCGGCATCAATCTGGATACCGAACCCGAACTCATTGCCCCCTATCTCAAGGAACATCGGGTGAATTGGGCTCAATTGTTTGAACCGGGAGGCCTTGAAAGTCCTCTCGCCGCTCAGTACGGCGTGATGTCGCTCCCGACGATGATTCTTATCGGACGCGACGGGAAAGTCGTCGATCGGGGAATTTCCATCGGCGATCTCAAATCAAGTCTCCCCGATCTCCTCAAGGCCAAGTGACAGCAGCGCGCCCTGTTCAACGATATAAATGTTTTCGCGGATCGCCTCGCATCTGTAACAGAAAAACTTCACGATGTCGCAACTCTGGTCCTGGTTCGGCCGCAGAGCCAAAAAAGCGATCAAACAGGCGGTCATTCGGCATCAGCGTCATTCGGGCCATGTTCTGTTCAGCGACACGACGCTGCGCGACGGCGAGCAGATGCCCGGAGCGACGCTCGATCCTGACGACAAGCTGCGAATCGCTTTGGCGTTGGAGGAAGCGGGCATCCATTCGCTCGATGCCGGATTCCCGGCGTCGTCCCCTGCCGACGTCGCCGCCATTCAGAAAATGGTCGGTGTCGTGAAGCGTCCGGTACTGACGGCACTCTGTCGAACCGTGAATGCGGATATTGATGCCGCCGATGCTGCGCTGGAAGGCCAGCCGTTTCACAAGCGCGGGGTCAGTTTGTTCTGCGGGACAAGTCCGACGCATCGCCGGGATAAACTGCGGATGTCGCAGACGGAAATTCTGAAAACGGTGACCGATGCGGTCATCTACGCCGCCGAGCGATTCGACATCGTGGCGTTCAGTCCGGAAGATGCCAGTCGCACCGAACCTGAGTTTCTTCATCAGGTTTACCGCGAGGCGATCGCCGCCGGCGCAACGACGATCGGCTTCACCGACACGGTCGGTTGTCTGACTCCGGAAAGAGCACGCGACACCATCCGCTCGATGCAGGATGGCGTCGAAAACATTCAGCAGGTTCTCGTCGCCGTCCATTTTCACAACGATCTGGGACTGGCGGTCGCCAACACGTTGGCCTGCATCGACGAAGGGGTCAATGTCGTCCAGGGAACGATCAACGGCATCGGCGAACGTGCAGGTAATGCCGCGCTCGAGGAAGTTGCCTTGGCTTTGGCACTCCATCAATCGCAATACAATCGCACGTCGTCGATCAAGCTCGAAAAAATGTATGCGATCAGCCTGCTCGTTTCCGAGTTGACGGGGATTCCCCTCTCGCCGAACAAGCCGATTAGCGGCAGAAACATCTTTGCCACCGAAGCGGGCATTCACCAGGATGGATTGCTCAAGAATCCGGAAACGTACTTGCCGTTTCTTCCTCAGCAGGTCGGTGCGCCTGGGATTCAATTGATCCTCGGCCGACACAGCGGCCGGCGCGCACTGACGCATCGGTTGGAGCAACTCGGCTTGCATCCGACCGACGACGAAATCGAAGCGATCTTCGCCGCCATGAAATCGCTCCCCAAGGGAACCCTGCTCGACGATCAGATGATCATATCACATGTCAACAACTTAACCCCCCGTCATTGACGGGGGGAGTCGCATTCAGCGTCGCGTCTAAACCACTTCGGTGACACCGGGAACCGGGATCGGATATTCGCCGTTCTCGTTCGGCACGGTCACGGGGATTCCTTCCCACGAAAACTCCGACGGCATCAGGCTGATCTGCGACGTCATCGCCTGATCCATTTCGATGATCTTGCCGCTGTAAACGGCCAAGCGGCC
>JBJXGP010000139.1:0-9630 GCA_046160425.1 Planctomycetaceae bacterium | reverse complement strand
TACCTATCTCTCTATTGGATCGACTCTTAACGACTGTATGAATCATTTCACCGAGATCATTAAAAGTCTGTTATTTGCCATAAAATTCTGTGATGATCCGGCAGGCATTTTCAGCGAAACCGCCGCGATGGCACGAAACCCGCCTCGATTCACGGGCAGGCTGGACAATTCGGGTTCTCTTTACCGATTTTGGCGATTGTCGCGTGGCAAAATTTGCGACGTCGGTTATCTTTGACGAAGGTATGTTCCATAGGGATCCGGCAAAGTTATCACGCGTTTTTCGAGACCGAAACTCAGCACGCAAGTACACGTTTGATCGCGAGACCGATCGCACCATTCGGCCAATGAGAAAGTCTCTTTATGCCCCGTCGAGAACAACTCCTGGAGATGCTGCAAAGCGATCCGGACGATCCCTTTTTGCATTATGCCCTCGCACTCGACGACCTCTCTCGAGGCGATGACGACGCGGGGCTTGATCGGCTGAGTCACTTGAATTCGGCCCATCCCGATTACGTCCCGGCCTATTTTCAAAGGGGGCAGGTTCTGGCCCGGCTCGGCGACTACGGCACATCGAAGACAGTTTTGCAGCGGGGAATTCAAGCTGCGAATCTGCAAGGCGATCAACATGCCGCCGCAGAGATGACCGGACTTCTGGAGTCGCTGCCTGCTTCCCGGTGAAGGCTTCGATGCGATCCCGATTTCTTCAAAATTTCTGATGATTCAATTGACAGATCTCGATACTCGTTGTATAAACATTCTTAATATGTATAAGTAATACATATTTTACATATTTGAGATTTGGCTTACCGGAAACATTCGACATGCGATTGGCGCTACAAACCGATTATGCCCTGCGGACGCTGATCTTTCTCGCCGTTCGGGCAGAGCGTTCTACTGTCGTTCAAGTCAGCCAGTTTTATGGCATCTCCCCGGCGCATGTCGCGAAAGTGGTCAACCTTTTATCCCGTTATGGTTACATCCGCAGCGTGCGCGGCGCGGGGGGGGGCATTGAACTGGCTCGGCCAAGTGACGAAATTTCGGTCGGAGAAGTCATCCGTCAATTTGAGGGGAACATGCATCTGCTGGAGTGCGTCGGGACCGAAAAC
This sequence comes from Planctomycetaceae bacterium, assembly GCA_046160425.1. Classification (GTDB taxonomy): domain Bacteria; phylum Planctomycetota; class Planctomycetia; order Planctomycetales; family Planctomycetaceae; genus JAQCEJ01. The sequence goes on along the minus strand of JBJXGP010000139.1, from coordinate 8,524 downwards.
GTCTGCGTCATTCAGCCCTTCTGCAAATTGAAATCCGTCCTGGGTGAAGCCGAACGCATCCAACAGGAATATTTGAATCGCATCACCATCGCCGACATCCTGCCTACGCGCAAACAAGTCTACCAACTCGCCACAAACATTGTTTAATTCGCCCCCCTTTGCCGGAAAAAGTCTGGCCGACCAAACAAGAAACTCGTTGAAGGTCGAATGTGGCATTCGATCGTTGCTGGTATCCCTGAATCGTATGACAAGGAGTTGACACATGCTGAATTCACTCGCCTTGAAAAAAATGCTGTTGTTGTCGGTCGTCGTCGCGGCTGGTTTCTGGCTGATGCGCGGAACCGAGGGCGCCGACAAGAAAAAAGACGCCGCCCTCGAGCGTACGCGCAAGCAAGTCAAGATGCTCGATGATCTTTACAAAACCGCCGTCGTGCTCATCACCGACAAGTATGTCAATACAGAAGAAGATTTCCCCGCCGGAGGTGCGGCTGTCGCCTTGTTCGGAGCCATGAAGGACAAGGGCTGGCACGAGGTGCGTCTGGTCGATGCGACCGGCAAACCGATCGAAGAGAAAAACTCTCCCCAGGACGATTTCGAAAAGAACGCCGTGAAGCAACTCGTCGGCGGTGAAGCGTATGTCGAAGAAATCACCGACATCGACGGCGTTCCCCACCTCCGCGCGGCGACTCCCGTCCCCGTCGTCCTTAAAAAATGCGTCATGTGCCACGCACATTACGCCGACGTCAAGGAAGGCCAGGCGATCGGCTTGTTGAGCTACACGCTCAAGATCGAATAAGTACAAGCGGAACGTCGATGTTCAATTTGCAACAGCGGCACGGAGATCACAAATCCGCGCCGCTTTTCCTTTTCGGCTCGTCTGTTCGAGTTCATTGCGAACGACGACGAATCCTCAATGCGAATAAATCGCCTCGCTGGCGGATTGCCCCGAAAAACTGATACGATGCATCAGCTCTTGACCGATATACGATCGGTCATTTCCGAGAGCGATGATCGCTCTACGATTTCACAACACTCGGTCTGCAAGACGGCATGATACGCTTCACGCGATTATTCTGGAAATTTCTGCTGATCTACGGAACGCTGACCGCCGTCACCGCGGCGATCTTCGTCACGATATTCTTCAATCGACTGCGAATGATCGTCGACGATCAGGTGCAACATCGCCTGCATCAGGCCGCCGTTCATATTCGCGAACAGGCAAGCGAGGCCTTCACCGATCCCGAATCGCTCAGTCAAGCTCGCTGGCAACAGCAAATGCGCCGCATGAGCGGAGAACTGGGGATGCACGTCACGTTGATTTCGCGCGACGGTGCTCCGCTGATCGATTCGATCGCCGACACCGCCGGCATGAGCAATTTACGCAACGTCGCCGAGATCAACGATGCGCGAGCTTCGCCGGAAGGGATCGGCCTCTCTGAACGAAAACAAGGAGACTTGAGTCTCTTGCATTATGCGCTTCGCGTCGGCGATCGCGATCAGCCGCGCGGCTTTGTCAGGGTCTCGCTCCCCCTGGATGCCGTCAACACACGCGTGGCTTCGCTACGTCAGATCATCGTCTGGACGACGATTTCGATCGCTACTGTTTCAGCCGTATTCACCTACATCGTCTTTTCGCGGCTGACGACGCCGGTCCAGGAATTGACGAACGCAGCAACGGCGATCGCGGAGGGAAATCTCAACCAACTGGTAGACGATCGACGGCGGGATGAGATCGGCCAACTGGCGCATGCGTTCAATCAGATGGCACGCCGATTCTCCGAACGCATTCACAATCTCGAAACGCGTTCCGAAGAACTCAAGCATCACCGCGATCAACTGGAAATCGTGTTGACGGCCATGGTGGAAGGTGTGCTGGTCGTCGACAGATCCGAACGCATCGTCGTCGCCAATCAGGCGGCCCAACAGTTGCTCGATCTCGGCAAGGCGGCGCATCACGGTCGTCCGCTTTGGGAAGTCGTTCGCAACGTGAGCATTCAGAACGTCGTCAAGCAGGTTCTGAACGACGAACCGCAAATGACGATCGAACTGGATCTTCCGCGTTCGCAATCGCTGGTCTCGCTCGTCGCTACGCGTTTGCCGGGAAATCCCTGTTCCGGCGTGCTGATCGTTTTACATGATATCACCGAACTGCGACGGCTGGAAAACTTGCGGCGGGATTTCGTCTCGAACGTTTCACACGAACTGAAAACTCCGTTGACGTCGATCCAGGCCTATGCCGAGACGCTATTGGATGGTGCGATCGATGACGATGAGCACAATCGCGAGTTCGTGCATCGCATCGAAGAGCAGGCCGCGCGCCTGCATAACCTGATTCTCGATCTGCTGAATCTGGCCCGGATCGAATCGGTGCAGCAGACGTATGATGTCGTTTCCGTCTCCGTCGATCAGGTCGTCACGAACTGCATCGAACAGCGGCAACCGTTCGCACATTCCAGTGGAATCGAACTCACCGTCGAGCGCCCGTTATCGAACGTGCGGGTCATGGCCGACACCGAAGGATTGCACACGATCCTGGATAACCTGGTCGACAATGCGATCAAGTACACGCCTGCCGGCGGCAAAGTCACGATTCGCTGGCAGGAGAACGCGAACATGGCGACCATCCGCGTGAGCGATACGGGGGTCGGGATTCCACAGGAACATCAACCGCGGGTTTTCGAGCGGTTCTACCGCGTCGACAAAGCGCGTTCGCGAGAATTGGGTGGAACGGGGCTGGGACTGTCGATCGTCAAGCATCTCACCCAGATGTTCGGCGGATCGGTGGAAGTCGCCAGTCAGGTCGGCTCGGGAACCACATTCACGATCACGCTTCCGCTGGCTACGGCGGAGCCGATGTCGTGACTCATCATTCATGTCTCATCGAACTTTGTCCGACGAGGTTTTTTCCCGCGAGAAATCTTCCGGTGACAAATGAAACGCTGTCGTAGGGGACCGAAACTCGGATCGAGACGAGGTCGCCGTTTTCCGATTTGTTCAATTGATTGCCCGCATCTTCATTTCCCGGAGCAGTCGTAATCGTAATCGTCGTTGTGACATCGCTCGCGCTCACATTCAGGGCGCTGGTCAGAAAATCATTGACCTGCTGCTCGACGGCGGTGTTCGTGCTATCCTCGAGAATGGCCCGCCGTGCTCCTTCACGGGCGGCATTGGTCACCATTTGGCAAACCATCATCGCTCGTCCGAATTCGATAATCCCCAATACGACCAGCAGAAACAACGGTAACACCAGCGCCATTTCGACCAATGCAGCCCCACGGCGTGCATACGGGCGAGCGGGTTCAGCGCGCGAACGTTTCTGATGTGGATGAGTCATGCCGTATCGTTTCATGTGCGATCCTGACACGCTGAATGCGTCGAACTTAACCGATCAAAGACACAAAGTCGTCGTGAATATCCAGATGAATATCCAGATGGTTGTCTCGCCCCGACATTTGCAGTCGTGATAAGACAATCTGTATAAGCATAGGTCATGATCGAGGGGGGTCAAATCGAGACGGAATACAGAACCAGGCAGCAAGTTCACCGCGTAAGCCATTATGCATTCGCAGGTTAACATCCTTTCCCAGATTCTCTGTGACGGAATCATGGGCGAATGTCTCTGCCCATGTGCAACGATCATGTGCATTGATCACGCGATTCGTCAGATTCGAAATTCACTGACTGACTATGCGAAAAACACGTTATCCCCGATAATGATGCGATTGATTCTGCCCAGACCCTTGCGGAGCGAATATGAATCCGACCGATGGCGAACATCTTAGAGCCAATACGCTGACAGAATTAGAACAAACCCATACGCCTCATGCGGTTTCCAGCCGCATCGCCGAGCCGAATTCGGTCAGTTACCTGCGGGACTTCGTCTACGGCGCGGTCGACGGGTGCGTGACGACCTTCGCCGTCGTCTCGGGTGTGATGGGTGCGGAATTATCCCAGCGCGTGATTCTGATACTGGGGCTTGCCAATTTGCTCGCCGACGGATTCAGCATGGCGATCGGTAATTATCTGGGGACCAAAATCGAGCTCCAGCGATTGCAGCGTGCGCGTCGCATCGAAGAACGGCATATCGAGTCAATCCCGGTAGGGGAACAAGAGGAAATCCGTCAGATTTATCATCAGAAAGGATTCGATGGCGAGTTGCTCGAACGGATCGTAAAGGTCATTACCGCCGATCGCCGTCTCTGGGTGGAAACCATGCTTCGAGAGGAATGGGGACTGTCGTTGCATCCCAGTTCTCCGCTCAAGGCGGCTTGGGTGACGTTCGTCGCGTTTTGTTGCATCGGTTTTGTTCCGCTCATTCCTTATACTTTGCTGACTTTGTTCATCGACGATATCCACACTTTATTCTCCATCGCCTGTCTGATGACGTCGGTCACGTTTTTCGTTATCGGAACTCTCAAGTCGAAATTCGTGGAACTGAGCTGGTGGAAGTCGGGATTGGAAACCCTGCTGATCGGCAGCATCGCCGCATCATTGTCGTATTTTGTGGGCGACGTCTTGCGCCGTTTTGTCGGTTGAGCAGGCAAAGGCCACATGGCAGAGATCCCGAGGTTCATGCCAATTGTGAATTCGAAAGATTTCTGATACGTTTGAGCGGAATGATGGGAATCGCTTTGGGAATCAACATGAATCCCATATGACCGGATGGGTGGACCGGCCCACGCGAAAATACGGAAAACAAATCCCATGACGATCTTCAAACGCATCATCGATCGTGAAATCCCGGCAGACATCGTCTTCGAAGATGAACTCTGCCTGGCGTTTCGCGACGTCCATCCGCAGGCGCCGACGCACGTTTTAATCATCCCCAAACGGGAAATCCGTTCGCTGGCCGATGTCACCCCCGCCGATGAACAACTGCTCGGACATCTGCTCCTGGTCGCCAAACATCTCGCCGATCAATTGCAACTCACGGGCGGATTCCGGACAATCATTAACGCAGGACGCGACGGAGGACAATCGGTCGATCATCTGCACGTGCATTTGCTCGGCGGACGTTCATTAACCTGGCCACCGGGTTGATGGGTCGATCCAATTCATGTCGCATTGCCCTCTTGGGAACAACACTCCATCATCATCGTCCACCGCTTGGAAGCCAACATAAGGGATCATCATGAGACGAACGTTTTTGACCGGCTGCGTATTGTCCGTCTGCGGAGCGCTGTTATGGGGCAACAACCAGAGCGACGAACCCTCGGGCAAGTCGATGAAAACCGCGGCGGAGCAATTTCTGGCTCAACTGACCGAAGAGCAGAAATCGCAAACGACCTTCGCCTACGATGACGCCGAGAGATTGAACTGGCACTTCATTCCCCGCGAACGCAAGGGACTTCCTTTGAAATCGCTCGAAGGGGAAGGACTCAAATCGGCGCATCGATTCATCACGACCGGACTTTCAACCGCCGGTTACGATCAGGCGCTGAACGTGATGAGCCTTGAAGAAGTGTTGTATCTGCTCGAAGGGGGCGAACGCGATTATCGCCGCGATCGGCGCGATCCTCGTAAATATTATTTGAGCATCTTCGGCGAACCGACGGATTCAGGAACGTGGGGCTGGCGGCTGGAAGGGCATCACATCTCGTTGAACTACACGATCGTCGATGGGAAAGTCGTCTCCAGCACTCCCGAATTTTTCGGCGCCAATCCCGGGACGATCGATTCGGGCCTCAATCGCCAGATTCGCGTTCTCGGTCCCGAAGAAGATATCGCCCGGCAGATTCTGAAACTCTGTTCCGCCGAGCAACTCCAGCAGACCTATCAGGGGGAAAAAGCTCCCGACGATCTCCGCACGCCCGGCGAGGCGCAGCCGTCAACCGAACCGGCGGTCGGGCTCCCCTTCGCGAAGATGTCGAAGGATCAGCAGAAACTGTTGCTCGATCTGCTGTATGAGTATCTCAAGAACATGCCGGCCGACGTCGAAAAGCAGAGGCGACAGGAAATCGAGACCGCGGGACTGGGGACCGTTCAATTCTCGTGGTGGGGAGGGAAGGAACTCAACGAGCCGCATTATTATCGCGTGCAGGGGCCGACGTTCCTGATCGAATACAACAATACTCAAAACAACGCGAATCACGTGCATTCCATGTGGCGCAATATCGCGGGGGATTTCAATATTCCCGTGGCGAAGTAATTTCACGATTCACCAACTTCAGAATCCCCAGCAGGAACGAATATGAGCCAGACTCTGTCGCATGCCATCGAATCTCAATTTCGCGAAAAATTCCGCGGATCGGCCGCGCTCGCCGCTCGGGCACGCAATATCTTTCCCAACGGGGTCACGCACGATGGCCGGTTCATGAAGCCGTATCCGCCATACGTCAAATCGGCAAATGGTTCCCACAAGACCGACGTTGACGGCAACGTGTTGATCGATTTCTGGATGGGACACGGCTCGCTGATTATGGGACACAGTTACCAGCCGATGGTCGAAGCCGTGCAGGAGCAGGTCGCGCTCGGAACGCATTTCGGCGCGTGTCATGAACTGGAACTCGAATGGGGAGAATGGGTGCAACGGCTGATCCCCTCCGCCGAACGGATCCGCTTCACCAACAGCGGCACGGAAGCGACCTTGATGGCGCTGCGCGTCGCCCGCATCGTGAGCGGGAGGACTAAAGTCCTCAAATTCGCCGGCCACTTTCACGGCTGGCACGACTGGCTCGCGCCGGCCGCCGAGCCTCCCCACGATACGGGGACGTACGTCACTCCGGGAGTGACCGCCGGAATCGACAGCGAACTGGTCATTGTTCCCCCTAACGATCTGTTGGCGACCGCGAAAGCGATCGACGAGCACCAGCCGGCGTGCGTCATCGTCGAAGCGACCGGTGGCCGCTGGGGTGTCGTGCCGATGCGCGGAGAATTTCTGCGCGGTCTCCGCGAGCTGACGGCGAAAAAGAATGTGATTCTGATTTTCGATGAAGTGATCACCGGTTTCCGCGTGCATCCCGGCGGGTCGCAAGGTGAGTTCGGCATCAAGCCCGATATGACGACACTGGCCAAGATTCTCGCGGGCGGACTTCCCGGAGGCTGTCTCGGCGGACGAGCCGATCTGCTCGATGCGATCGCTTACGAAAACCCGCTCGGCAAGAAGATGAAACACCCCGGAACGTTTAATGCGAACCCTCTGTCGGCAGCCGCGGGTTGCGCCGTCCTCAAAGCGGTCGCAACGGGCGAACCGTGCCGACTGGCCAACGAGCGGGCACGGGATCTCCGCCGGGCGTTAAACGACGTCTTCGAACAGAAGGATCTGAATTGGGTGGCGTACGGCGATTTTTCGTCGGTGAAGATGATCCCCGAATACAACGGCCCGCGACCGACAAGCGACGATTTTATTCCGTACGACAACGACTGGAAAAAACTCGATCGCTCATACGATCCGAAACTGCTGCACGCCTTTCGCGCCGCATCGATGATCGGCGGGGTCGATTTCTTCGGATGGGGTGCGATGGTCAGCGCCAGCCATACTCCGGAGGACATCGAACAAACCGCCGCCGCGGTCTCGCAGGCCATCGATCTGCTGCGCATGGATGGTTATCTCTCGTAAACTCGTCGTTCGCCGGTATGGGAATCGGATACTCTGCCATGAGGTCGCCAGAACGATGTCCGAATTGACTTGTCCTCATTGTCAGGCGACTCTCGACGTTGACGCCGAATTGCAATCGTTTCCCGAGTCGTGTCCGTTCTGCGACGGCGATCTGACCGATGTCGAACGTCAAATCACCGCGACCGAATCACAGTCGGTTAAACGATCGCGGAAATCATCGTCCGGTTCGTCGGCGAATTTAAGGCTGCCCGCCGACAGCCGGGTCACCATTCTCACGCCCGAACCGGGTCAACTGCTGCTGCAAATCCCTCCGGGCAAATCCGGAACCGCCTGGTCGCTGCTCATCTTTGCCTTCATCTGGAACGCCATCGTCCTGACGATTGCATCGGTGTTTTTTCTTGCTCAACAACAGAACCAGGCCCCCGCCCCGTGGTTTCTCATCCCGTTTTTCGGGATATTTCTTCTGGTCGGGCTTATTGTGTTGTATGCCGGCGTCTCCATGAAATTCACGCGGACGATGTTGCTCCTCGAACCCGGCCGAGCCGTGATGCAGAAGATCATCTTCAATCGCAAATCGATTCGAGAGATCACGCTTTCGGAAGATGCACGCGCTTCGCTAGTCGAATCGTACAGCCAGAATGATTCGCCGATTTATGCCGTGTCGATCGTTTCGGGAAGTGATTCGCTCAAGTTCGGGACGTCGCTTACCCCGGCGGAAAAGGACCGGCTCGTCGCGATCATCAATGCGCATTTCGGTCACGACGAGCGAGAAGAAGCCGTCGGCCTGCCGGGATTGCAGCAGGAATTGATCGTCCCATCGGAATTGTCGCCCGATAATCTCTCTCCGGAAACATTGATTCAAGTGCTGGAAAATCGTCCGGACGAGTTGGTGTTTTCGTTTCCGCTGAATCTGTCCTCCCTTAAAACATTATCGTTGCGGCTTTTTATGTTCGCAACCGGAGTCGC